>NZ_WOYP01000077.1:0-12147 GCF_011620715.1 Microbacterium sp.
GGTGTGTCGACCGGCGGGTCTCGGTACGCGCCTGGCGGCGCTACTCGACCACCGGTGGTGTGTCGACCGGCGCTACTCGACCACTGGTGGGCGGGCCGCCGGCTGGGTCGCGACTAGAGTGGAGCGCGATGTCCGTCGGTGCGCCAAAGGGAGGCTGTTTCACGTGAAACATCCCGAGAACGCCGAGTCTCCGGCACCCTTCTCGATCGATGACAGCCCGATTGCGCGTGAACTCGCCGATCTCACCGCTCGCAGACGCGTCCTCGAGGGCGTCACGGTTCGACTGAGCGGTCGTACCCGCGTGATCACGGTATCGAACCAGAAGGGCGGCGTTGGGAAGACGACGACGACGGTCAACATCGCCGCTTCCCTTGCTTCGGTAGGCGCGCGCGTGCTCGTGATCGATCTCGATCCTCAAGGGAACGCCTCCACCGCCCTCGGGGTGTCGCACACAGCCGAAATTCCGAGCATCTACGACGTTCTGATCGATGATTTCCCCATCGCCGACATCGTGCAGACGAGCCCGGAGTCGCCGAATCTGCTGTGCGCGCCGAGCACCATCCACCTCGCGGGTGCGGAGATCGAGCTGGTGTCGCAGGTCGCACGCGAACACCGGTTGCGCACCGCGCTCGACGAGTACCTCGGCAGCCTCGACGAGCGGCTGGACTTCGTCCTGATCGACTGCCCGCCGTCGCTCGGTCTGCTCACGATCAACGCGTTCGCCGCAGCACACGAGCTTCTCATCCCGATCCAGTGCGAGTACTACGCGCTGGAGGGGCTCAGTCAGCTTCTCGGCACCGTGCGCATGATCCAGAAGCACCTGAATCCGCGGCTGCGGCTTTCGACGATCCTGCTGACGATGTACGACGGCCGCACCCGGCTCGCGCAGCAGGTGGCAGAGGAGGTGCGCACGCATTTCCCGGAGGAGGTGCTCGCGACCGTCATTCCACGGTCCGTTCGCGTTTCGGAGGCACCGAGTTTCGGACAGACGGTCATCGCTTACGACGGTCAGTCAGCCGGCGCCATCGCCTACCGCGAGGCGGCTGTGGAGATGATCCGCCGCGACAGCGTGAACCAGGACGGCGTGAACCAGGACAGCGCGACGGGCACTGGTCCGGATGCCGCCACCACAGACCACGGGAATGCCAGCGCGCCCGCCGATGAAGGAGACTCCTGATGGCCAAACGGACCGGTCTGGGACGGGGGATCGGTGCACTGATCCCGACGAATGAGACGTCCTCTGAGGCGCGGCCGGTCGACGTGTTCTTCCCCGGCGCTCCCTCGGAAGAGACCGAAGACCTCATCGAGGTTCCCGGTGCCCGGCTCGCCCAGATCGACCCGCACGCGATCGTCCCGAACCCTCGACAGCCTCGCACGCACTTCGATGCGGATGAACTCGCCGAGCTCGTGCACAGCGTTCGCGAGTTCGGTGTGCTGCAGCCCGTCGTCGTCCGTGATGTCGGCGACGGCACCTACGAGCTCATCATGGGAGAGCGGCGCACGCGCGCCGCTCGCGAGGCCGGTCTCGAAACGATCCCCGCGGTCGTCCGCGACACCGCGGATGAGCACCTTCTCCGAGACGCGCTGCTCGAGAACCTCCACCGGTCGGAGCTGAACCCGCTGGAAGAGGCCTCCGCCTACCAGCAGCTGCTGGCGGACTTCGGCATCACACAGGAGGAGCTGGCCACCCGGATCGGCCGCTCCCGTCCACAGATCAGCAACACGATCCGCCTGCTGAAGCTCCCTCTGCCCGTGCAGCAGCGCGTCGCGGCAGGTGTGCTCACTGCCGGCCACGCGCGGGCGATCTTGTCACTCGAAGACTCCGACGGCATGCAATGGCTCGCCGACAAGATCGTGAACGAGGACCTGTCGGTGCGGGCGGCCGAAGCGGCCGCGAAGGCGCCGGATGCCGGGCGATCGCGCCCATCGAAGCCACAGGCCGGTGCCCGCCGAGCGCACCTCGACGAGGTCGCCGAGCGGCTGGGCGACCGCCTCAATACGCGCGTCAAGATCTCGCTCGGTTCGAGAAAAGGGCAGATCAGCATAGATTTCGCCAGCATCCAGGATCTCAACCGCATCCTCGAAGAGATCGGCGAGTCGGGCTACAGCTCGGTCTGAGCGCGCACCCACGTACGCTGGATGGATGGCGACGCACGACGAGGCCCCGCAGCGACGGGCCAGTCTCGAGCTTCTCCGGGCCGAAGCCGCGGAGGAGCGTGCCGTTCTGGTGCAGGAGCGGCTCCGCGCAGGCGAGGATCCGTGGGAGTTCATGGAAGACCTGCCGTCCGTCGACGAACTCGTCGTGTTCATCCTGCGTGCCGAGAACATCGCAGCCAACGGCGGCGCGCGTCCGAATGCGGCACGCCACTATCGCGTGCTTCGGCAGATCGCGCTCGACTACCCCCCACTGACCGCGGCGGTGTGGCGGCTGATCGGCGATGAGAGCCCGCACCGCCGGTGGGATGCGCAGGTGCGGGCCGACGCACCCTGAGCCGCGCCTACGCCGCGCCGCTCTTGATGCCGATTCGTGCATATGACAAAGAAACCCCGGTGAGAACCAGAATCTCACCGGGGTTCGAGGGAGTACAAGATCAGGCGAGGTACGCCGCGAGATCCTGCTCGATCGCGTACTTCGGCTTCGCGCCGATGATCGTCGTCTCGACCTGGCCCTTGTTGAAGACCTTCATCGCCGGAATCGACGTGATCTGGTACTTCATGGCGAGGTCGGGGTTCTCGTCCACGTTGAGCTTGAGAACCGTGATCTTGTCTGGGTTGTCCGCCTGGATCTCGTCGAGAACCGGCGAGACCATGCGACATGGTCCGCACCACTCAGCCCAGAAGTCCACGAGCACGGGGCCTTCTGCGTGAAGGACGTCCTGCTCCCAGGTCGCGGATGTCGTCGCCTTGGCGGTCATTTGATTTCTCCTTGTTCGGAAGTCGTTACTGCTCAGAACGCCACACGCCACCGGATTGTTCCCGGGTGCTCCGCGCGCTCTCAGGCTGCGGGAACGCCCGTCTCGGCCTGATCGGTTTCGCGGCGGGGCGTCTCGGTGGCCACCTCGATGTCCTCGGCCAACTGAGGGTCGCCGGACTGCTCGAGCGCCGCGAGGAAGTGCTCGGCATCCAGGGCCGCGACCGTCCCGCTGCCGGCGGCGGTGGCAGCCTGCCGGTAGGTCGGGTCGATGACGTCGCCGGCGGCGAACACACCGGGCTCCGACGTGCGCGAAGAGCGGCCGTGCACCCAGATGGTTCCCTCGGGCGTGAGTTCGAGCTTGCCGTGCACGAGGTGCGTGCGCGGGTCGTTGCCGATCGCGACGAAAAGGCCGTCGAGCGGCAGCTTGCGGGTCGTGCCGTCGACCGTCGAACGCAGCACGATCGCGGAGACGGCTTCGTCACCGAGGATGTCGGCGACTTCGCTGTTCCAGATGAACTCGATCTTCTCGTCGGCGAACGCGCGCTCCTGCATGATCTTCGAGGCGCGCAGCGAGTCCTTGCGGTGGATGACGTAGACCTTCGACGCGAAGCGCGTGAGGAACGTGGCCTCTTCCATCGCGGAGTCGCCACCGCCCACGACCGCGATGGTGCGCTCGCGGAAGAAGAAGCCGTCGCACGTCGCGCACCACGACACCCCGCGACCCGACAGCCGCTCCTCAGCCGCAAGCCCGAGCTTGCGGTAGGCGGATCCGGTCGCGAAGATCACGGACGAGGCTTCGTGCACCGCGCCGCTGCCGAGCTTGACGGTCTTGATCGGCCCCGAAAGATCGAGCTCGACGACATCGTCGTAGAGGATCTCGGCGCCGAAGCGCTCGGCCTGCTTCTGCATCTTGTCCATCAGTTCCGGACCCTGGATGCCGTCCGGGAACCCTGGGAAGTTCTCCACATCGGTGGTGTTCATGAGCTCGCCGCCGACCTCGACCGAACTGGCGACCACGAGCGGCTCGAGGTTCGCCCGTGCCGCATAGATCGCAGCGGTAAAGCCGGCCGGACCCGACCCGATGATGATGACCTGACGCACGTGCGCCCTCTCTTTCGTAGCCCTGGGTTCTTCAACACATGGTAGCCGCGGCGCATTCCGCAAAGGTGGCCGGTGGCCGGGTGATCAGCGACCGCCCGGCAGAATTCGCCGCGCGAGGGCGATTGCCGGCCCCAGTTCAGGGGCGCGAAGGAGCGCAAGGAATCCGGCGTAGACCATCAGCGAGACGATCCCGATGATCGCCGCCCCGATCGCGCCGAGCAGCTTGTCCGAGACCGTCCAGCCGTCCACCCCTCCGAGCAGCAGGAACGTGACCCAGCCTGCGGCGGCGGCGGGGACGGCGGCCAGCGCGAATCGGCCGAGTGCCAGCATCCACGTGCCCACCCGCAGTCCGCCGAGCCGACGCTGCAGCAGCCAGGTCGCGACGATCACCTGCACGATGCTGGCGAACGACTGTCCGAGCGCGATCCCGGCTGCCAGGTACTCGACAGGCAGCGTCGATGCGACCAGGGCGGTGATCACCACGAGGACACACTGCAGCAGGGTGAAGAGGAACGGCGTGCGGGTGTCGTCGTAGGCGTAGAAGGTGCGCTGGATCACGAACAGCACCGCCAGCGGCACCAGGCTCACCAGAAAGCACAGCAGCACGAGCGCGGCGGCGACCGCCTCGTCGCGACTGCCGGTGAAGATGCGCGACGCGGGCACTGCGGCGGCGGCGAGGGCCGCTGTGGCGATGACGATGAAGACGCCGAGGGTGCGGATGCTGCGCCCCACGTCGTCGCGGACGTCGTCGTCGCGCCCGGCCGCGGCGTGTTCGCTGAGCTGCGTGAAGTACGGAGTGCCGATCGACAGCACGATGATCGAGTACGGCAGCATGAACAGCAGCCACGCGTTCTGAGAGACCAGCACCCCGGGATAGTCCTGTGCGGCTTCGGACAGGACACGCGACTGGACGAGGCCGGCCAGCTGCCCGGCGACGACCATCAGGAACGTCCAGCCCGCCAGGCGCCCCAGGTCGCTGAGCCCGACACCGCGCCAGCGGAAGTCGGGGCGCACGTGCAGGCCGGTGCGACGCCAGAACGTGAGCAGGATGACCGACTGCACCACGATGCCCAGGGTCGCCGTGCCGGCCAGCAGCGCGACCATCGCCGGAGTCCATGCAGCCACGGCCTCGGTGGAGCCGAACAGCACGATGAACACCGCGAAGCCGGCGATCGACACGACGTTGTTGACGATCGGCGCCCAGGTGAACGGGCCGAAGACGCGGCGGGCGTTGAGCGCTTCGCCGACGAGGGAGTACAGCCCGTAGAAGAGGATCTGCGGCAGGCACCAATAGGCGAAGGCGGTGGCGAGCGCCTGCTGGTCGGGCGGGAATCCCGGAGCGTACAGCTGAACGAGCCAGGGCGCGGCGATCGTCGCCAGCGCGGTGACGACGACCAGCACCACCGTGCCGAGGGTGAACAGTTTGGAGACGAAGGCCCGGCCGCCGTCATCGTGTCGTGCCGCTTTCACGATCTGCGGCACGATGACGGCGGTGAGCAGGCCGGTCGAGATGATCGCGTAGATGTTGTTCGGGAGCTGGTTGGCGATCGCGAATGCGTTGCCCGCGCCGGTGGTGGCTCCCACTGCGGAGACCAGGACGACGGCGCGCAGGAACCCGGTCAGGCGGGAGACGATCGTGCCCGCTCCGATCAGGACGCTGGCCCGGCCGATGCCGCTCACTCGGCATCCTTCTCGGAGTCCGCCGCCGCACGCGGCGTGCGGCCTGCGCGAAGCCGGAGCACGGTGCGCACCACGCCGAGCAGGAGGAACCCGCCCACCAGCACAGAGAGCACCACGATGCCGACGCCCTCCCAGTCCGCGCGGACGTTCACGTCGACGACCTGCGCAGCCCCGATCGGCTCGAGCGTGCGGCTGCGCAGCTGCAGCTGCACCGTGACCTCCCCGTTGCCGACGCGCGCCTGGACCGGCACCTGCACGCGGGTGTTGCTCTGCGCACCGGCGGTGACCTCGTTCGCCCGCGTCACATCAAGGCGAAGGTCGTCGGGGGTGGCGAACAGCACTATGTCGACCGGGTAGGGCAGGTCGTTGCGCACCCAGATCGGGATCGGAGCGCCGGCGCTGAACAGGTTTATCGGACTGGGCGGCACGATGCCGACACTGTCGAGTGTGGTCGCGGTGGCGGTGCGGTGCAGGTCGACCGCGGTCTGCCAGGCGCCGGGCTCGGGGAGCCAGGCCAGGCCGAGGAGCTGGAGGAGCTCCGCACGCTCCGGACCGGTGAGCTGAGAGACGTCGTCGAGGATCGTGGCGAACCGGCTGAGCTCGGCTTCGTCGGCGATCAGGAGGGATGCCGCGCTCACGCGCGTCTCGTCGCTCGGGGCGTCCGCGATCTCGACCGGCGCGGGGATCCGCGCTGAGACCCCGCCCAGGGTGAGCGGCGTCGCGCCGGGCGCCTGCGACGCCGACGTGATGGCGGTGCGCAGCGCCACCCGAGAGCGGTCCTGGCCGCGGTCGAGCGTGACCACGACCGGCTCCCCGCCGGTCTCGGCGACGGCGAACGCCAGGAATGCGGCGGCGGCCGTGAGCGGCGCGCCGCGCAGGGTCGTCACTTCCTCGATCGACGCATCGTGCAGTTCACGGGACACATCAGCGTCGTAGACGAGAAGGTCGGCGTCGCCCGCAACGGCCCGACCCGGGACCGTCGAGCCCGCCTCCCCGGCGCGCGTGGACGTCGAGGGCACGAGGGTCAGCGATTGCCGGCCTTCGACCGTCACATCGCCCAGCGTGGATACGACGTGCGGTGTCGCGGTGCCTGTGCCCGGCCAGTACACCCCCGCTCGGGCCCCGCCGATGTCGGTGAGCTCCTGCAGGGTGGGGTAGACGGGCTCGTCCGTCGGGTTCGAGGGCGTGGCGTTCGTCACCGGCGCGAAGTTCTCCGGTTCCATGTAGGCCTGCAGCGACTGCGGACCCAGGGGCCGGGTCAACCCGGCCTCGAGCTGGACGGCCGTATCGGCGTCGCCGAACTGAAGCGCGAAGCGCGAATTCGCGAGGGCCTCGAGCCTCGCGAGCCACTCGGTCGCGCTCGCCGGTGCCGCCGTGCCGAGCACGCGGATCGCGGCCGGGATAGCCGGGTCGACACCGATGATCGCCGCTGTGCCCTCTACGGCGTCGAGCTGGTCGGTGAGCGAGCCGGCGGGACCGGTGAGTTCGGCGAGCTCGGCGGCTGTGAGGAGGCCTTCAGCGGTGGCGTCCGCGGTGATCGGGACGACCACACCGATTCCCACCTCGGTTCCCCCCTCGGGCGGCACGATCATCACGCTTGCGGACGTGACCACTCCGGCGCCCGACTCGTACGACGCGGAAAGCGGGTAGACGCCGGACGCGCGACTGGCCAGGACGGGATCGTTCGGTGCGATGACGATTCCGCCGGTCTCCTCCGCGCCCGACGCCACCGCAGGAATCGTCACCGATCCCACCGGCGTCAGAGTCGGGCCGCCGGTCTTGCCGTCGAGCCACTCGGAGAGCGTGGCGCGATCAGGCAGGGCCGTGCTGCCGAGCGACAGGGTGACGACGATCGGTTCGGTCGCGGCATCCGTCCCGTTCTGAAGACTCACCGAGACCGCGAGCCCCTCGCCCGCGCGCACCGTCCCGTTCGCGATCGGCGAGAGGGTGAAGATCGTCTCGCCGGTGAGCCCGTCGGCGGTCGGCGTCGGCGTCGGTGTCGGCACGGACGTGCTGGGACCGGCGCCGTCCGGGGGCACCGCAGCGGCAGGACCGGCGACGACCAGGAGCGCGGTCACCAGCAGCGCGGGGATCGCGATCGCGCGCCGCAGCCGCGCGCGGATGCGGCGTCGACCGGCGCGCGGCGGAGACACGGTCTTTCCCGGTGTCAGGGAGGTGTCGGTCATGGTTTGGGGTTTCGCTCCTGTGCGATTCATGACCGCACGATCTGGTGCGATTCTACGGTCCGACCCTTCGAGCACCCCGAGCCGCGCCCGCGGAGCCGCTCGGTAGGCTCGATCCATGCTCAACATGGCCGAGGGAGTGGCGCGCCTGGGCGCCCTCGCCGACTCGCCGATCGTTGCGACGCTGGCCGCGGCGTTCGCCGAGGCGGGCCATGAGCTCTCGATCGTCGGCGGTCCGGTGCGCGACGCGCTGCTCGGCCGGGCGATCAACGACCTCGACTTCACGACCGATGCGCATGCCGACGCCATCCTGCGGATCGTGAAGCCCATCAGCACCGCCCAGTGGGACGTCGGCCGCGAGTTCGGCACGATCGGAGCGCGCATCCGCGACCCGCGCACCGGGGTCGCCGAGCAGGTCGAGATCACGACGTACCGGGCCGACAGCTACGACGGCGTCACACGCAAGCCGACCGTCGAGTTCGGCGACACCCTCGAAGGAGACCTCGCCCGCCGCGACTTCACCGTGAACGCGATGGCGTTGCGCGTGCCCGCGCGCACACTGGTGGATCCGAGTGGCGGCGTCGAAGACCTCGTGGCACGCAGACTGCGCACCCCCGCCGACCCGCGGGTCAGTTTCGGCGACGATCCGCTGCGGATGCTGCGGGCGGCGCGCTTCTGCGCCCAGCTCGGCTTCGAGGTCGACCCGGCGACGGTGGAGGCGATGTCGGAGCTGCGCGAAACCCTCTCGATCGTGAGCCCGGAGCGCATCCAGGGCGAGCTCGTACGCCTCCTGCAGACAGATGACCCGGCGCGCGGCATCCGTCTGCTCGTCGACACCGGCCTCATGGAGCTGTTCCTGCCCGAAGTGCCCGCCCTGCGCCTAGAAGTCGACGAGCACCACCACCACAAGGATGTCTACGAGCACTCGCTGACGGTGCTGCGCCAGGCGATCGAGCTCGAGAGGGCACGCAATCCGGAGGCCGCCCCCGACGTGCCGCTGCGTCTGGCGGCCCTGCTGCACGACATCGGCAAGCCCGCGACGCGAAAGCTCGAGCCGGGCGGCGGGGTGACCTTCCACCACCACGACATCAAGGGCGCCCGGCTGGCGCGCAAGCGCCTGCAGGCGCTGCGGTTCGACTCGGACACGATCGGCACCGTGACCCGGCTGATCGAGCTGCACCTGCGGTTCTTCGGCTACGCCGACGGGGCGTGGACAGACTCCGCCGTGCGGCGCTACGTGCGGGATGCCGGCACCGAGCTGGCCCGGCTGCACATCCTCACGCGCGCCGATGTGACCACCCGCAACAAGCGCAAGGCCGCGCGGCTCTCCGGCGCCTACGACGACATAGAACATCGCATCGACGAGCTCGCAGCCGCCGAGGAGCTCGGGGCCATGCGTCCGGCCCTCGACGGCAACCGCATCCAGGAGGTGCTCGGCATCCGCCCCGGCCCCGAGGTCGGCAAGGCGTATCGGTACCTGCTCGACCTGCGGCTCGACGAGGGCGTGCTCGAGGAGGCCGAAGCCGAGGAGCGCCTGCGGGCCTGGTGGGCCGCGCAGGTCTGAATCCCCGGCCCGGACCTGACTCTTCGCGGGAGATGACCCGCGCTACGGGACGATGACCGCCCGACCGCGGACCGTACCCGCATGCAGCTTCTCGTACGCTGTGACCGCGTCGTCGATGCCGTATACCTCGGTGTGCACGGTCACGGCGCCGACCCGGGCGAGGTCGAGCACTTCGCCGAGCTCGCTGCGGCTGCCCCAGTAGGGAGCTCGCACCGAGACCCCGTAGGGCGTCGAGAAGAACCCGGTCGGCATGAGGCCTCCGCCGATGCCCACGATGCTGACGTGCCCGTCCACGGCCACCGCGGCGCGGGACGTGTCGATCGTGGCCTGGGCACCGACGAAGTCGAACACCGCCTCGGCACCTTTTCCGCCGGTGAGCGCGCGGATCTGCTCAGCGGCATCGGGGCCCGCCAGCACGGTGTGGTGCGCGCCGACCTCGGAGGCGAGTGCGAGCTTCTCCTCGCTCTGATCGACCGCGATCACCGTCACGGCGGAGATCGCCCGCAGGATCTGGATGCCGACATGGCCGAGTCCGCCCGCGCCGATGACCACGGCGGTCGCGCCCGGGAACAGCTTGGGCTGCGCGGCACGGATCGCGTGATACGGAGTGAGTCCGGCATCCGTCAGCGACACCGTCTCGACCGGATCGAGATCGCCGAGTGGGACGAGGTGGCGTGCGTCGTCGATGATCAGGTACTCGGCCATCGCGCCGGGCGCGCCGAGTCCTGGAGGGGCGATGCCGAGTTCCGCGGCGCGGGTGCAGTAGTTCTCCTGGCCCTGGGAGCATGCCCGGCATTGTCCGCAGCCCCACGGACCGTAGACCGCATACGAACCGCCGAGTTCAATGCCCTCGACTCCTTCACCGAGCTTGTCGACGATCCCCGCGCCTTCGTGCCCGAGGGTGAGCGGCAGGCCGTAGACGTACGCCTCCGCCGGCAGGTCCATGACGAACCAGTCGGAGTGGCAGAGACCGGCGGCGGTCACCTTGAGGCGGATCTGCCCGGGACCGGGCTCGGGGATGTCGATCTCGACGACCTCGGGACCCTTGCCGATCTCGCGGTACTGGACGGCCTTCATGTCTTCCTCCTTCATGCCATCGCGATGTGATGACGGTCCCACTCTGCTCGCTCGTGCCGAGGTGCGCCAGGGGCGAAAGTCCCGCCCCCGACACCAGCGGGGGCACCGCCACCTCACCCCTGCCTTGCTGGTGCGGGTCTAGAATGAACATGCTCCTCAACGCTGATCGGAGCTCCCATGACATCGCCGTGGTCGCCCCGGCGAGAGGTATCCCCGCAGACCTCTCGCCTGCTGATCGAGCGCGCGCACGAGGAGCTCGTGGCGGGCAACGCCGTGGAGCGTCGCATGCGCGATGTCCGCCCCCTCGTGCAGGAGTCCTGGCGTCGTTCACTGGCGAGCCTCGTCGGCGCCGAGGGGCTTCCGCCCCTCGATCTCGCGACCGCGGCGCTGGAGGAGTATCGCCGCACGCACCCGCTCGCGAGTGTGATGGACATGATCCGTGCGCTGCTGCTGCCAGGCGAGGCCGCTGAGTCCGGCGTCGTCGTCGCGGTCGGAGACGCGGCCGGGCGGCTGCTCTGGGTCGAGGGCGACCACCACATCCGCACGCTCACCGGCGACATGGGATTCATCGCCGGCGCGAACTGGTCCGAGGGCGCCGTCGGCACGTCGGCCCCCGGCACCGCGCTCGAGCTGGATCGGTCGGTGCAGATCCGCGGCGCCGAGCACTTCAACCGCCTCGTGCAGTCCTGGTCATGCACGGCGGTCCCGGTGCATGACCCGGAGTCGCGCCGAATCCTCGGGGTCATCGACGTCACGGGCGGCGACGACACGATCACGCCGCAGGCGCAGCTGCTGGTGGATGCCACGGCCCGCGCGATTGAGGGCGAGCTGCTGGTCGCGCGCCTGCGCGCCCGCGCCGCGCAGTCCGCGCCGAGCCGCCGCTCGCCGAATCGGCGGGCCGACGCACGGGCCCCGGTCGAACGCGTCATCCTGCGCGTGCTCGGGCGTGACCGCGCGCTGCTGGAGGTCGCACGCGAGGACACCGAAACGGTGTCCGAGATCGGACAGCGTCACGCCGAACTGCTCCTGATGCTCGCCACACATCGCCAGGGCGTGTCGGCCGAGCAGCTCGGAGAGCTCGTATACGGCGATGCGGATGCCGGCCGCTCGGCGAATGTCACGCTGCGCGCCGAGATGGTTCGCCTGCGCAAGGTGCTCGAGAAGACTTCTCCCGCCCTCGTGCCTCAGTCGCGTCCGTACCGCCTGACGGTCGAGCTCGAGACCGACGCGCAGCAGGTGCTCTCGCTGCTGGACCGCGGCGCCCACCGGGTCGCGCTCGCGGCGTATCGCGGCGATGTGCTGCCCGACTCGACCGCCCCCGGAGTGGAGGAGCTGCGCGACACGGTCCGCACTGCACTGCGCGAAGCGCTCATCGCCGAGGCGAGTGTGGACGTGCTGCTCGCATTCGCCGAGACGGATGCCGGCGCTGAGGATGACGAGCTGCTGTGGCTCTGCCTGAAGATGCTGCCGGCGCGCTCGCCCAAGCGCGCGGCGCTGGTCTCGCGCATCGAGCGGCTCGAAGCCTCGGCCTGACTCACACACCTTCGCCGAGCAGGTGCTTCGCGCGTCGAGAAGGTGCTTCGCGCGTCGAGAAGGTGCTTCGCGCGTCGAGAAGGTGCTTCGCGCGT
>NZ_WOYP01000077.1:12247-25533 GCF_011620715.1 Microbacterium sp.
AGGTGCTTCGCGCGTCGAGAAGGTGCTTCGCGCGTCGAGAAGGTGCTTCGCGCGTCGAGATGGTGCGCACCTTCTCGGCGCCAAGTGCACCTGCTCGCGGTCGAATGCACCTTCTCGCGCGGGGCCATGCAACGTGATGCAACGTCCCTCGAACTACCGTCGACGCAACGCCGCGACCCCGCCGTCGCGCACCTGATCCGTCGAAGAAGACAGAGGAGACAGAAATGACCATCGTCGAAGAAGGCGTGTCCAGCGTCTACGCGAACCCCGGCACCCGTGGTGCCGTGGCCGAGTACCGCCCGCGCTACGGCCACTACATCGGCGGCGAGTTCGTCGAGCCGCTCAAGGGCGAGTACTTCGAGAACATCTCGCCGGTCAACGGCAAGGTGTTCACCGAGGTCGGCCGCGGCACAGTCGAAGACATCGACCGGGCGGTGGATGTCGCCTGGAAGGCGTTCGAGTCGTGGAAGCGCACGACCCCGGCTGAGCGCTCGATCATCCTCAACAAGATCGCCGACCGCATCGAGGAGAACCTCGAGAAGATCGCCGTCGCCGAGACGTGGGACAACGGCAAGCCCGTCCGCGAGACTCTGGCCGCTGACATCCCGCTCGTGGTCGACCACTTCCGCTACTTCGCCGGAGTGCTGCGGGCCCAGGAGGGCTCGCTCAGCCAGATCGACGAAGACACGGTCGCGTACCACTTCAACGAGCCGCTCGGTGTCGTCGGGCAGATCATCCCCTGGAACTTCCCCATCCTGATGGCCACGTGGAAGCTCGCCCCGGCCCTGGCCGCCGGCAACTGCGTCGTGCTCAAGCCCGCCGAGCAGACCCCGGCTTCGATCCTGTTCCTGTTCGAGATCATCGGCGACCTGCTGCCGGCCGGCGTGGTCAACATCGTCAACGGATTCGGCATCGAGGCGGGTGCGCCGCTTGCTCAGCACAAGCGCATCCGCAAGATCGCGTTCACGGGTGAGACCACCACGGGCCGCCTGATCATGCAGTACGCGTCGCAGAACCTGATCCCGGTGACACTCGAGCTCGGAGGCAAGAGCCCGAACCTCTTCTTCGAGGATGTCGCACGCTCCACGGATGACGCGTACTACGACAAGGCGCTCGAAGGGTTCACGCTCTTCGCCCTCAACCAGGGCGAGGTCTGCACGTGCCCGTCACGCGCCCTCATCCAGCGCTCGATCTACGACCGGTTCCTCGGCGACGGCCTCGCCCGTGTCGCGAAGGTGATCCAGGGCAACCCGCTCGACCCGGCCACGATGATCGGCGCGCAGGCCTCGAACGACCAGCTCGAGAAGATCCTCAGCTACATCGACATCGGAAAGGCGGGCGGCGCGAAGCTGCTCACCGGCGGCGAGCGCGTCGACCTCGGCGGCGACCTGAGCGAGGGCTTCTACGTTCAGCCCACCGTGTTCGAGGGCACCAACGACATGCGCATCTTCCAGGAGGAGATCTTCGGCCCGGTGCTGTCGGTCACGTCGTTCGACGACTTCGACAACGCGATCGGCATCGCCAACGACACGCTCTACGGCCTTGGCGCCGGTGTGTGGACCCGTTCGGGCGACACCGCCTACCGTGCGGGCCGCGCGATCCAGGCCGGTCGCGTGTGGACGAACACGTACCACCAGTACCCCGCGCACGCGGCGTTCGGCGGTTACAAGCAGTCCGGCATCGGTCGCGAGAACCACCTCAAGATGCTCGACCACTACCAGCAGACCAAGAACCTGCTGGTGTCATATGCCGAAGGGGCCATGGGCTTCTTCTAACCACTCACCGAAACCCCGGTCGTTGAGCGCGGCGAGACGAAACGCGTCCCCAGGCGTTTCGTCTCGCCGCCTCGCGGCTCGCACGACGACCGATCTCCGGAAGGACCTGCCATGGTCAGCACGAGCACATACCAGCGGGTCGCGGTGACGGATGCCGCGGCATCCCTCGTCCGTGACCTCACGAAGCGGCACGGGCCGCTCATGTTCCACCAGTCGGGTGGATGCTGCGACGGAAGCGCCCCGATGTGCTATCCCGTCGGGATGTTCATCACCGGCCCAAGCGACGTGCTCCTCGGATCGATCGATGTCGGACTGGACGATCCCGTCGAGATCTACATGTCGGAGTCGCAGTTCGAGTACTGGAAGTACACGCACCTGACCATCGACGTCGTGCCCGGCCGCGGTGCGGGCTTCAGCGTCGAAGGACCCACCGGGATGCGGTTCCTCATCCGGTCCCGGATGCTGGACGAAGCCGAGCTGGAGTACTTCGGCCTGGGGCCCACGCTGTAGATCGCGGCATCCGGTGCCGTTTCGCGAGAGTCTCAGTCTCGTTACGAAACGTTCACCCGATTGCCGATCGGCACCTCTGCGTCTTAGATAGCGAGAGGGCCACGCACACCCGGCGCGGCCGACTCCTTCACAGCAGAGGTAGCACTATGACACTGCACCACAGCGGGCGTGGCCGTCTCGGCCTTGCCCTCGGCGCCTTCGGCGCCTCGGCACTCCTTCTCGCCGGCTGCGCCGGTGGTGGCGGAGGCACCGCCAGCGGCGACGCCGCATCGGGTGAGCCGCTCATCGTCGGCACCACCGACAAGGTCACGACCCTCGACCCCGCGGGGTCGTACGACAACGGCTCGCTCGCCGTTCAGACGCAGGTGTTCCCGTACCTGGTCAACACGAACTACAACGAGACCGAGGTCGTCCCCGACCTGGCCGAGACGGCGGAGTTCACCTCGCCGACCGAGTACACGGTCACCCTTCCTGCCGGCCTGAAGTGGTCCAACGGCAATGACCTCACGTCGGCCGACGTCAAGTTCTCGTTCGACCGCAACCTCGCCATCGCCGACCCGAACGGCGCGTCGAGCCTGCTGTACAACCTGGACAGCGTCGAGGCGCCCGACGACACCACGGTCGTCTTCCACCTCAAGGCGGAGAACGACCAGGTCTTCCCCTTCATCTTGACGAGCTTCCCCGGCGCGATCGTGGACGACGAGGTGTTCTCGGCCGACGCGATCACCCCCGACCAGGACATCGTCGACGCGGACGCCTTCGGCGGCCCGTACAAGATCACCTCGTACGACTTCAACAAGACCGTTGAGTTCACGCCCAACGAGAACTATCAGGGCCTCCTCGACGCACCCGTCAACAGCGGCGTCATCCTGAGCTACTTCGCCGAGTCTTCGAATCTCAAGCTCGCCGTGCAGGAGGGCGACATCGATGTGGCCTACCGCAGCCTGTCCTCGACGGATGTCGCAGACCTGGCGACCAACGATGCCGTTCAGGTGATCGACGGCCCGGGCGGGGAGATCCGCTACATCGTGTTCAACTTCGACACGCAGCCCTACGGCGCCACCACGCCCGAGGCTGACGCGGCGAAGGCGCTCGCCGTCCGCCAGGCCGTCGCCGATCTCGTCGACCGCAACGCGATCGCCGAGCAGGTCTACAAGGGCACCTACACGCCGCTGTACTCGTTCGTTCCGGACGGATTCAACGGAGCAACCCAGGTGCTCAAGGACCTTTACGGCGACGGTGAGGGCGGTCCGGATGCCGCGAAGGCGAAGGCGACCCTCGAGGCCGCGGGCGTCACGACTCCGGTGAAGCTCAGCCTGCAGTACACCGCTGACGACCACTACGGCCCCTCGTCGGGCGACGAGTACGCCATGATCAAGTCCCAGCTCGAGCAGGACGGTCTGTTCGAGGTCGACCTCAAGTCGACCGAGTGGGTCCAGTACTCGAAGGACCGCACAGCGGATGTGTACCCGGCCTACCAGCTCGGCTGGTTCCCGGACTACTCGGACGCCGACAACTACCTGACGCCGTTCTTCCTGACGAACAACTTCCTGGGCAACCACTTCAGCGACCAGCAGACCGAGGATCTCATCCTCCAGCAGGCCGTCGAGACCGACCCGGCGGTGCGTACGCAGCAGATCGAGGAGATCCAGGCGCGCGTGGGCGAACTGCTCTCCACGGTTCCGCTCCTGCAGGGCGCTCAGGTGGCCGTTGCCGGGACCGACGTCGACGGGGTCATTCTCGACGCGTCGTTCAAGTTCCGCTTCGCCCCGCTCACCAAGTAGCAACGACACGATCGATGGGGCGGCCCGCATGTGCCGGGCCGCCCCATCGATGTCTCGCGTCGGGCATCCTGACCCCCACCGTTAGGCTTCATCCATGACGACGAGCGACGTCGCAGCGGTCGAAGAACCGCCGGCTTTCCTGGCGCAGCGCAGACCGAGATCGGGCGGAACGCTCGGCCGGTATCTGCTGGTGCGGGCGTTGCTGATCATCCCGACCGTCCTGATCCTGGTCACTCTCGTCTTCTTCCTGATCCGCCTCACCGGCGACCCGATCACCGCTGCGCTCGGCGGCCGTCTGCCCGCCGATCAGCTGCAGGACCGCATCCACGAGGCCGGGTACGATCGCCCGGTCATCGTGCAGTACTTCGAATACCTGGGTCAGATCTTCACCGGAAACTTCGGCACCACGATCACCGACAACCGGCTCGTCACCGAGGTGCTGATCACCTACGGCACCGCGACGCTCGAGCTCGTCGTCTATGCACTGCTGATCGCATTCATCGTCGGCATCCCGCTGGGCATGGTCGCCGCGGCCAAGCGCGATCACGCGGCGGATGCCGGTCTTCGCGTGAGCGCGATCCTCTTCTACGCGACCCCGGTGTTCTTCGCCGGGCTGCTCGCGAAGCTCGTCTTCTCCGTGTGGCTCGGCTGGTTCCCGGTGAGCGGGCGAGCCGACGTGCGCACCGAGATCGCGCTCAATCGCCAAGGCAGCACCGGCTTCTATCTGATCGACGCGATCGCCACGGGAAATCCCGCGTACGTGCAGGACGTGCTCTCCCACGCTGTGCTGCCCGCGATGGTGCTCGGTCTCGCGACAGCGGGAATCTTCCTGAGACTGGTGCGCACGAACGTGATCGGAACGTTCAACATGCCCTACGTCGACGCGGCTCGGTCGCGGGGCATCAGCGAGTACCGACTCGTCCGAAAGCACGCGTACAAGCCGGCACTCATCCCCATCATCACCGTCATAGGTCTGCAGATCGCGCTGCTGCTCGGCGGTGCCGTGCTGACCGAGACCACGTTCGAGTGGCAGGGCCTCGGGTTCCAGCTCACGAAGTACCTCGCGGCACGCGACTTCGTCGCCGTGCAGGGCATCGTCGCCCTGATCGCGATCCTCGTCGCCCTCACCAATTTCGTCGTCGATGTCATAGCCGCCTTCCTCGACCCGAGAGTGAGGTACTGACATGGCGCGATCCCAGGCAGGCAGGGTCCGCCTCCTCGACCGACTCCCGGTCGTGCATCAGCTGCGCCAGAGCGTCGGCCTCCAGCGCGGCATGCTCGTGGCCGGCCTGGTGCTGGCCGCGATCTTCGTGCTGCTCGCCGTCTTCGCGGCTTGGCTCGCGCCCTACGGCTACGCCCAGCTGCGCGGCCCCGACGGCCTTTTCGGCGCGCAGCAGCCGCCCAGCCCCGAGCACCTGCTCGGCACGACGGTCGGCGGCTATGACGTGCTGTCACGCACGATCTGGGGTGCGCAGACCGCGCTGCTCGCGATCGTCGTCGCACTCGCCCTCTCGGTGTTCCTCGGCGTGTTCCTCGGCCTGGTCTCGGGGTACCTGGGCGGGTGGCTGGATCGCGTGCTGGTGGTGATCGCCGACGCGATCTACGCCTTCCCCACTCTCCTGCTCGCGATCGTCGCGGCGATCGCGATCAGCGGCGGACAGTCCGGCCTGTGGCCCGGCATCATGGCAGCGGCCGTTTCGATCACGGTCGTCTTCATCCCCCAGTACTTCCGTGTCGTGCGCTCCGAGGTCGTGCGGATCAAGGCCGAGGCCTTCGTCGAGTCCGCGAAGGTCATCGGCGCGTCGACGTCGCGCATCATGTTCGTGCACGTACTGCGCAACGCCACCCGGTCGCTGCCGCTGATCGTGACGCTCAACGCCTCGGAGGCCATCGCGATCCTTGCGGCGCTCGGCTTTCTCGGCTTCGGCATCGAGCCGACCGCCGCAGCCGAGTGGGGCTATGACCTCAACAAGTCGATCGGCGATGTGTCGGCCGGCATCTGGTGGACGGCGATCCCGCCCGGGATCGCGATCGTGCTCGCGATCCTCGGGCTCACCCTGATCGGTGAGGGATTGAACGACCTCGCCGATCCGCGCCTGCGGGCGCGCCGCCGCGCGGGCACGCAGACGCCGGCGGATGCCGTCGCGGCGAGCCAGCCGATCACACGTGAGTTCATGGGAGAAGTGCAGTGATGGCCGCTGCAGCCTCGGCATCCGATTCGCTCGCGGTCGACATCCGCGATCTCGATGTGTCGTTCGCCACCGACGGGGGCGACGTGCACGCCGTCCGCGGCGTCACGCTGGATGTCCGCCGCGGCGAGGTGCTTGCGATCGTGGGCGAATCCGGCAGTGGCAAGACCGTCACCGCCCGGACGATCCTCGGTCTGCTTCCCGAGACGGCGCGCATGGGCGGTGCGGTCGTGCTCGACGGCACCGATGTGGTCGGCCTCGGCAAGAAGGAGCTGCGAGAGATCCGCGGCACCAAGGCCGCCATGATCTTCCAGGAGCCCTCCACGGCTCTGAACCCCGTCTTCACTGTGGGCTGGCAGCTCACGGAGGGTCTTCGCGCCCACGGAAAGTACACGAAGAACGAGGCGCGCGCCCACGCGATCGAGATGCTGCGCCGCGTCGGCATCAGCGATCCCGAGCGCCGCGTCGACGACTACCCCCACCAGTTCTCGGGCGGGCAGAAGCAGCGCATCGTGATCGCGACGGCTCTCGCGCTCGACCCGACGGTGATCATCGCCGACGAACCGACCACGGCTCTGGACGTCACCGTGCAGGCCGAGATCCTCGAGCTGCTGCGGCGCCTGCGCGACGAGGACGGCACGGCGATCGTCCTGATCACGCACAACATGGGCGTCGTCGCCGATCTGGCCGATCGCGTGGCCGTCATGCTCGACGGCGAGATCGTGGAGACCGCCACGGCGACCGATCTGTTCGCCGCCCCCACGCACGAGTACACCAAGAAGCTGCTCGCGGCCGTGCCGCGGCTCGAGATCGCCGACCGGCAGCTGACCGCCGTCGCGGCCGCCGCGGAGCCGATCGTCGTCGCGCAGGACCTGGTGATCGAGTACGCGGGGCGGTTCCGGCGGGCTGCCTTCCGCGCCGTCGATCGGGTCAGCTTCACCATCAAGCCGGGCGAGGTGCTGGGCCTGGTCGGTGAGAGCGGCTCGGGCAAGACGACGATCGGTCGCGCCATCGCAGGCCTCACCCCCGTCGCCGGCGGGTCGCTGCGCGTGCTCGGCATCGAGATGCTCGGCGTGAAGGAGCGTGTCTTCAAGCGGAAGCGCAAGGAGCTGGGCTTCGTCTTCCAAGACCCGGCGACCAGCTTCAACCCGCTGCTGACGATCGCACAGAACGTCGCAGAGCCGCTCATCGTGCACACCGACGTGAGGGATGCGGCTGCCGCTCGGTCGAAGGTCGACGAGCTGCTCGAAGCCGTGCAGCTGCCCAAGGCGTTCGGCGACAGATTCCCCCACGAGCTGTCCGGCGGTCAGCGTCAACGCGCCTCGCTGGCGCGCGCTCTCGCGCTGGACCCCAAGCTGCTGATCGCCGACGAGCCGACCAGCGCCCTGGACGTGTCGGTGCAGGCGCGCGTTCTGGAACTGTTCCGCGAGCTGCAGGAGCGCTTCGGCTTCGCGACCCTCTTCATCACCCACGACCTCGCGGTCGTCGACCTGCTCGCGCACACCATCGTCGTGCTGCATGACGGCGAGGTCGCCGAGACGGGAACCACCGCGGACGTGCTGGGGAATCCGCAGGACCCCTACACGAAGAGACTCATCGCCTCGCTGCCGGTGCCCGACCCCGTCGAGCAGGCCGCTCGCCGGGCCGTGTGGAACGCGACCCGCGAAGCCTGATCCAGACCGGCACGAAACCGCCCAACAGCATCACCGCGCGCCAGGGGCCTCGCGCGGGCACGGGGAGGTCGTGCCGTCCGCGGGCGAGCCGGTCATGGTCGGCAAGACGCGTCCCAGGAGGCAAGATCGTAGTGACGGAATGATCGACCGAAGTGACCAATGACCGAAGTGACCAATGACGGAAGTGACGATTGACAGAAGTGACGAAGGAATCGGAATGAGCGCGCGAGACCCTGAAGACATCGTGGCCCTGCGCGCGGCATCCGACGTTCTGGGAATCGACGCGCTGCTGAGCGACCAGGAGCGTGCGGCGCGCGACCGTGTGCGTGCCTTCGTCGAGGCGGAGATCCGCCCGCACATCGCGGACTGGTTCGCTCGCGGGCACTTTCCCGTCGAGCTCGCCCGCGCCTTCGGCGAACTCGGCGTGCTCGGCATGAACCTCGACGGCTATGGATGCCCCGGCCGCAGCGCCGTGGAGTACGGTCTCGCTTCTCTCGAGCTCGAAGCCGGCGACTCGAGTCTGCGCACGTTCGTGTCAGTGCACGGTTCGCTCGCGATGGGCTCGATCCACCGCTGGGGCAGTGAGGAGCAGAAGAAGGAGTGGCTCCCGCGCATGGCCGCCGGCGAGGTGATCGGCAGCTTCGGGCTCACCGAGCCCGGCGCGGGCAGCGACCCGTCGAGCATGAAGACCTTCGCCCGGCGCGACGGTGCCGGCAAGGACACCGACGATTGGGTGCTGACCGGGTCCAAACGCTGGATCGGGCTCGCTTCCGTCGCGCAGCTGACCGTCGTCTGGGCGCAGACCGATGACGGCGTGCGCGGGTTCATCGTGCCGACCGATGCTCCGGGGTTGCACATCACCGCGCTCGAACCGAAGCTGTCGATGCGCGCCTCGATCGAGACCGAGCTGCACTTCGACGACGTGAGGCTGCCGGCATCCGCTTTGCTTCCCGGTGCGCGCGGGCTGCGCGGCCCGTTCTCGGCGCTGAACGAAGCTCGGTACGGAATCGCGTGGGGTGTGCTCGGCGCGGCGCGGGACAGCTACGAGGTGGCCCTGCGCTACGCGCTGACCCGCGAGCAGTTCGACCGGCCGCTCGCCGGGTTCCAGCTCACCCAGCAGAAGCTCGTGAACATGGTGGTCGAGCTGCAGAAAGGCGCGCTGCTGGCCCTGCACCTCGGACGCCTGAAGGATGCCGGCGAGATCACGCCCGCGCAGATCTCGCTCGGAAAGCTCAGCAACGTGCGCGAGTCCCTCGCGATCGCCCGGGAAGCCCGCACGATCCTCGGCGGCAACGGCGTGCTGCTCGAGCACTCTCCGACCCGTCACGCCGCGAACCTCGAGTCGGTGCGCACCTACGGGGGCACCGACGAGGTGCATACTCTGATCCTCGGCGAGCACCTCACCGGCATCGGGGCCTTCCGATGACGAACGGTGCCTGGTGACTGAACCACTGCGATTCGGGCTCGCGCGCGGCATCGGGTAGTATCGGAGGGTTGTCCGCTTGCGCACCCCTGTGTGCGAAGCCGGACGACGTGCACACACCCTCCTGCTGTCGGGAAATGCCCGGCAGCCGTTCTAGTCCGAAGGAGGTGGGTCAGTGACGCACCAGTACGAACTCATGGTCATTCTGAACCCCGAGATCGATGAGCGACAGGTCCCCGCGATCCTCGACAAGTTCCTGAAGGTCATCACGACCGACGGCGGCTCGATCGACAACGTCGACATCTGGGGCAAGCGCCGTCTCGCGTACGAGATCCAGAAGAAGAACGAGGGTGTCTACGCCGTCGTCGCCTTCACTGCGAGCAGCGCCGCGACGCAGGAGCTCGACCGTCAGCTCAAGCTCAGCGAGCAGGTCATGCGCACCAAGGTGCTCCGTGCCGAGGAAGCGATCGCCCTGATCGAGTCCGAGCGCGTGCGCGCCGAGGAGAAGGCCGCCCGCAAGGCCGCCCGCCCGGCGAAGATCAAGCAGGACGCGTAACGACGATGGCCGGCGAGACGATCATCACCGTCGTGGGAAATCTCACGGCCGATCCCGAGCTGCGCTACACGCAGAACGGACTCCCCGTCGCGAACTTCACCATCGCCTCGACGCCGCGCACGCTCGACCGCGCCACCAACGAGTGGAAGGACGGCGAAGCGCTGTTCCTCCGCGCGAGCGTGTGGCGTGAATTCGCCGAGCACGTGGCCGGATCGCTCACGAAGGGCTCCCGCGTCATCGCGACCGGTCGCCTCAAGCAGCGTTCCTATGAGACGAAGGAAGGCGAGAAGCGCACTTCCATCGAGCTCGAGATCGACGAGATCGGTCCCTCGCTCCGCTACGCCACCGCACAGGTGACACGCGCGGCCGGAGGCGGGCAGTCCCGTGGCCAGGTCGCGGACGAGCCTTGGTCGACTCCGGGCAGCCGCACCGCTCCCGCGGCCGGCGGCACCTCCGGTGGAGACTCGTGGGCCGCCCCCGGCGCCTACGGCGACGACACTCCGTTCTAGAGCACCGGTGGTCGAGTAGGCGCGCCAGCGCGTATCGAGACCCAGACGATTCCCGGAAGCCTCAGGACGAGGCATCCGATCTTCTTCAAGTAAAGGAAAAGCAATGGCTGGAAAGTCAAGCGGCGACCGCCGCAAGCCGCGGAAGGGCGCGAAGAACGCCGCTCCCGCGAAGCCGACCCGCGTCGGCGTGATCGACTACAAGGACGTCGCGACGCTCCGCAAGTTCATCTCGGAGCGCGGGAAGATCCGCGCCCGTCGTATCACCGGTGTCTCCGTGCAGGAGCAGCGCCTCATCGCCCGCGCCATCAAGAACGCGCGCGAGATGGCACTTCTGCCCTACGCCGGCGCCGGCAGGTAGGGACTCGATATGTCGAAGCTGATTCTCACGAACGAGGTCGCCGGGCTCGGTAGTGCCGGTGACGTGGTCGAGGTCAAGAACGGGTACGCCCGCAACTACCTCATCCCCCAGGGCTTTGCGGTGGCGTGGAGCCGCGGTGGCGAGAAGCAGGTCGCGTCGATTCGCGCCGGCCGTGACGCCCGCGCGATCCACGACCACGAAGAGGCCGTCGCACTCAAGGACGCCCTCGAGTCGAACAAGGTCAAGCTGAGCGTCAAGGCGGGTGCCGAAGGGCGCCTGTTCGGGTCGGTCAAGACCGGCGATGTCGCCGACGCCGTGAAGGCCGCAGGCCTGGGCGATCTCGACAAGCGCAAGATCCACATCACGTCGCCGATCAAGTCGGTGGGCGAGCACGAGGCGACGATCCGCCTGCGTGAGGACATCATCGCCGTGATCACCCTCGTGGTGGTCGCCGCGAAGTAAGTCCAAGGCTCGAGCTGAGCTCGCAGTGCGCGATGTGAATCTCCGGTGATCGAGTAGGCGCGTCAGCGCCGCATCGAGATCAAGGCATGATGGATGCCGCAGCCCGGCCCTCTCGCGAGGGTTCCGGTCTGCGGCATCCATCATTTCGGTTCGCCGCTGACCGACCGCGGGATCATCGACGTTAGCCCACCCCTGCCGATGTGTCCACCCATGTCGGTGTGCGGCCGAGCGCTTCCTGTGAAATCTGTACACAGGCGGTCGGTATCAGACGGAACCTTCAAGCGGGACTTCAATCACATCTCAACTCACCACGGTGCTTTCAGAAAACCGCAGGCCAAGCAGAAGTATTTTCTTCAGATCCGACTGCTCTCGACACTTCTCCACAGGTGTTGTGCACAGGGTTCGCGGCGTTTCGCGCAGTCTCTCCACAGAGTTATCCACAACCGCTGTTGCATGTCGTGAAACCCCTCTCTAGCGTGGGGTTCGGCCCACGGGGGGACTAGCGCACGACACGTCGGCGCCGGCGGATGTCGGAGCTTGGTGATGTGCTCACACCACGACGAGAGGGATGCCGCCGCATCCGGTTTCGTCCCTTTGGAGCGCGCATGAACGCGCAGTGTCCCGTGAGATCTGCTGTGCGGTGGCCGGACGACGTGGAGGAAGGTGCATATGTCGATCGCCGACATCTCGGAAGAGCGCCTGGGCGGGCAGCGTCGAGAGCACGAGCGCACGCCGCCGCATGATCTTCTCGCCGAGCAGAGCGCGCTCGGCGGCATGCTGCTGTCGAAGGATGCCGTCGCCGATGTGATCGAGACCCTCCGCGGCGCCGACTTCTACGTCCCCAAGCACGAGCTGATCTTCGACGCCGTGCTGACGCTCTACTCGCACGGCGAGCCGACCGACGTGGTGGCGGTCACGGATGAGCTGATCAAGACCGGCGAGCTGCAGCGCGCCGGCGGCGCGGACTACCTGCACACGCTCACCTCGATCGTGCCGACCGCGGCGAACGCCGGCTACTACGCGTCCATCGTCGCCGAGCGCGCGCTGCTGAGGCGGCTCGTCGAGGCGGGCACCCGCATCGTGCAGCTGGGTTATTCGGGTCAGGGCGAAGCGCTCGACCTGGTCAACAATGCGCAGGCCGAGATCTATGCAGTGGCCGGTCACGAGAGCGCCGATGACTACGTGCCGCTGACGGTCGCGGTCGACGCGGCGGTCGAAGAAATCGAAGCGGCCCGCGGCCGCGAGGGGCAGATGACCGGTGTGCCCACCGGCTTTCTGCAGCTCGACCAGCTCACCAACGGTCTGCACCCGGGTCAGCTCATCATCATCGCCGCGCGACCCGCACTGGGCAAGTCGACGCTCGCGCTCGACTTTGCGCGTTCGTCGGCGATCAAGCACAATCAGCCCACGATCTTCTTCTCGCTCGAAATGGGGCGCAGCGAGATCGCGATGCGTCTGATGAGCGCCGAGGCCTCGGTGCCGCTGCAGGCGATGCGCAAGGGCACGCTCGACTCGCGGGACTGGACGACGATCGCGTCCGTGCGCGGTCGCATCAACGACGCGCCGCTCTACATCGATGACAGCCCGAACATGACCCTCGTGGAGATCCGCGCGAAGTGCCGTCGGCTCAAGCAGCGCGAGGGTCTGAAGATGGTCGTCATCGACTACCTCCAGCTCATGACCAGCGGCAAGCGCGTCGAGTCGCGTCAGCAGGAGGTCAGCGAGTTCTCGCGCGCGCTCAAGCTGCTCGCCAAGGAGCTTCAGGTTCCGGTCATCGCCCTGTCGCAGCTGAACCGTGGTCCCGAGCAGCGCGCCGACAAGAAGCCGGCGCTCTCGGATCTGCGTGAGTCGGGCTCGCTCGAGCAGGACGCCGACATGGTGATCCTGCTGCACCGCGAGGCCGCGTACGAGAAGGAGAACCCCCGCGCGGGCGAGGCCGACTTGATCGTCGCCAAGCACCGCAACGGTCCGACCGACACCGTGACGGTCGCTTTCCAAGGCCACTTCTCTCGCTTCGCCGACATGGCGGTCGGGCTGTAGCGCGCGT
>NZ_WOYP01000112.1 GCF_011620715.1 Microbacterium sp.
AGCCTGGTTACCCTTGCTACGTTTCCGTCCTGGGGGAGTTGGCCTGGATGCCGCCTCGCGGAGAGCTGAGACAAGTCTAACCCGTCGCCTCTCGCCGGTCGCCGCGCCTGCCGTCGACCTTCACGCGATGAGCGTGATGCGGGACCGCCGCGCCGAGTCGCTCATGGGCGTCATCCTCCTCCTGAATCGGCTGATTCGACAGCGGCATCGGTTCCGCGGCGCGGCGTGGGCCGCCCGATCGACAGCGATCTCCCAGACCCACCGCGCGCACACGCGCGTTACGATCGGCAGGTGGGCGAGGACACCCGCAGACGCCGATCGAGAAGGGGCGGTCTTGGCTGAAACGGCGACGACGGATGCCGCGACCGGCGCAGCCGCAGAGCTGACTGCCGAGGGTTTCGCCCGCGTCACCGACAGCATTCTGGCCTCGATCGGGCGCGTGATCGACGGCAAGCCCGATGCCGTCCGCGCCGCGCTGGTGTGCCTGCTCGCCGAGGGCCATCTGCTCATCGAGGACGTTCCCGGCGTCGGCAAGACCATGCTGGCGCGGGCGATGGCGGCATCCGTCGACGCCACGGTCCGCCGCATCCAGTTCACCCCCGATCTGCTGCCGGGTGATGTCACCGGAGTGAGCGTGTTCAACCCGGTCGATCGGGAGTTCGAGTTCAAGCCCGGCGCCATCTTCGCCCACATCGTGATCGCCGACGAGATCAACCGATCGTCGCCGAAGACCCAGTCGGCACTGCTGGAGGCGATGGAAGAGGGCCAGGTCACCGTCGACGGCCGCACGCACCTCCTTCCCGAGCCGTTCCTGGTCGTCGCGACGCAGAATCCGCTCGAGATGGAAGGCACCTACGCCCTGCCCGAGGCGCAGCGCGACCGCTTCATGATGCGCATCTCGATGGGCTACCCCGACCCGCGCAGCGAAGCCCTGATGCTGCGTCAGCGCGACACCGTCAACCCGCTGGACGCGATCGCCCCGGTGGCCACCTCGGCCAAGATCGCACAGCTGATCGCGTGGGCCCGCGCCGTGCACGTCGCCCCGGCGATCGAGGACTACGCCGTCGCCCTCGCCGGCGCGACCCGCACACACGCCGAGCTGCGCCTCGGCGCGAGTCCGCGCGCGACGCTCCAGCTCGTGCGTGCCGCCAAGGTCTGGGCGGCGTTGGACGGCCGGGGCTTCGTGATCCCGGACGACATCACCGCGCTGCTCATCCCGGTGTTCTCGCACCGGCTGATCCCCACGCGGTCGGCGGGCGGCGCACGCGCCCGCACCACCGCCGACGCGATCGCGTCGATCCTGGAACGCATCGCCGCCGGCGTGCGCGTTCCCATCGCCGCCCACCGGTGAGGTCTCGATGAGACGCCTCTGGCCGCTGACCCCGCGTGGAACGGGCGCTGTCGCACTGGCCGTGGCGTGCTTCACCATCGCCAATGAGGTCGGCATCGTCGAACTGATGTACTTCGGCATCCTGCTGATCGCGGTGCTCCTGGCCAGCATCGCCTCCCTGTATCTGACGCGCCACTCCGACACGGTCACCCGATCGCTCTCGCCGGACGTCGCGACGGTCGGCCGCGACGCGCTGGTCACGGTGCACGTCGGCGTGCGCACGGCACTGCCGACCGCCTCCGGGACATGGCGCGACACTGTGCCGAAGGGCCTCTCCGCCCGGGCGGACGGCGTTTTCCCCGCGCTCGGCTCGGGACTTCGCGGAGCCGAGCGGGTGGTCCACCTCTCGTATGCGGTCACGGGCGTGCGGCGCGGCATCCACCCGATCGGGCCCCTGCAGGTGACCTCGACCGACCCGTTCGGCCTGGCCCGGCGCACGACGGTGTTCGGCGAACGCACCCCGGTCACCGTCGCCCCCGCTGTGATCGATCTGCCCGCGCTGAGCAGCTTCGCCGGTGAGGCAGGCGGCACCCTGCACACGACGAACAGCCAGCTGGGCCAGGGCGCCGACAACCTGATCGCGAGGCCGTACGCGCCCGGCGACTCGATGCGCCGCATCCACTGGCGCGCCACGGCACACCGGGACGAGCTGATGGTGCGACAGGAGGAGCAGGAGTCCACTCCCGAGGCGACGGTCGTGATGGACCGCGGAGTGCTCAGGTTCTCGCCCGAGGCCATGCAGGCACCCGGCGCCGATCCGGGCTTCGAAGCCGCGGTCTCGGCCTGCGTCTCCGTCGTCGTGCGCCTGGTGCACGACGGGTACGCCGTCGAAGTCATCGATTCGGACGGCGCTGTGCTGGCGGAGCGCATCGACGGCGGCGACATGACCGAGGTCGAGGGCCTGGTCACCCGGTTCGCCGGCCTCACCGCCCGCCGCGACGATCACCTCGGCAAGCTCGTGCGGGTGTTCGCGGGCGTGATGACCGGGCCCGTCGTGCTGATCGTCGGCAGGTTCGATCCCGCGGATGCCGACACCATCGCGCCGGTCGCCCACCACAGCACCCTGGCCATGCTGCTGGCCGTCGCCCCGGTCGGCGATTCGCTCGAGCGCGCCGCCGATCGCGGGTGGCACGCCGCCGCCGTCGATCCCGAGGGCGACCTCGCCGCCGCCTGGTCGAACGCGGCCGAGCGGGGGGTGAGCCATGCCCTCCGATGATCGGGAGGCCGGACGCGGCACCGACCTGACCCTCACGATCGGCGTCCTCATGGCGGTGTTCGCCTCGCTGCTGCCCCTCATGCGGGTCGTGCGGCCCAGCAGCTGGCTGCTCGGAGCGATCGTGCTCGCGGTCGTAGTACTCGCGGCCGGTTTCATCGCCCGGCGCTACCGCCTGCCGGCCATCGCCGTGAGTCTGATCGAGGCATCCGTCTGGGTCGTTTTCATGATGCTCGTGTTCCTGCGCGATACGGCGCTGCTCTGGGTGGTCCCGACCCCCGAGACGATCCGCGCGCTGCCTGGCCTGCTGAAGCTGGCCGGCGAGGAGATCGCCCTGGGAGCCGCTCCGCTCGATGCCAGCCTGGCGCTGTCGCTGCTGATCGTCGGCGGGACCGGGCTGCTCACGATCGTCGTGGACCACGTCGTGCTCACCGCACGGATGCCGCTCCTGGCCGCCATCGGACTCATCGCGGTCTCACTCGTCCCCTCGATCGCGGTGCCCGGCGAGGTCGACATCATGGCGTTCGTACTGCTGGCGGCCGCGATCCTCTTCCTGATGCGCACCGAGACGCGCTCCCGCGAGGAGCCTCTCGATCGCGAGGCGACGCGCAGCGCCGGAGTGCCGGCGACGGCGCTGGGCATCGGCGCCGTCGCGGTGGTGGTCGCGCTGGTGGCCGTCCCGCTCCTCCCCCAGCCCGTGGCCCGCGCCGGGTCGGAAACCCTGAGCAACGGGCCGGGCATCGATGCGACCCTGCAGCTGGGCGACGATCTGCGCCGGCCGAGTGAGGTGGAGGTGATGCTGGTACGCAGCAGTGCGCCGGCGGCGCCGTATCTGCGTGCCACGACGCTCTCTCAGCTCGAGGGCAGCGTGTGGGAACCCGACAGGGTGCGCACCGTGCCTCTCGAGAGCGAGGCGTCGCTGGGCGCTGTCGACGTCGCCGAGGAGATCCGGGTGGCCGAGTACGCGACCACCGTGGAGGTCACGAACCTCGCCTCGCCGTGGCTGCCCGTCGCCTACCCGGCGGTCGCGGTCAGCGGGCTGCAGGGTCGATGGTCGGCCGCCCCGTACAACCGCACCGTCCTCAGCCAGGCGGCCTCCACGCAGGGCCAGCACTACCAGGTCGTCACCAACGTGCCCCGACCGACGCTCGACCAGATCCGCGCGCTGGCCGCGGGCGGCCCCGACCAGCGCGACGGCACGACCGCGCTGCCGCCGGAGATCTCGCCCGTCATCGGCGAGCTCGCCGCCGAGATCACCGCCGGGACCACGAACGACTACGACGCCCTCGTCGCGCTGCAGGCCTGGTTCCGCGGCCCTGACTTCACCTACTCTCTCGACGCACCGGTCGAGGAGGGGTTCGACGGCTCGGGTACGGATGCGGTGGCCAGATTCCTCGAGGTGCGCGAGGGCTACTGCATCCACTTCGCGTCCGCGTTCGCGCTGATGGCTCGCACGCTCGGAATGCCGAGCCGCATCGTGGTCGGCTACCTGCCGGGCGCCGCGACCAGCGATGCCATCGACCGCGAGACCGTCTACTCGGTCTCGAGCAGCCAACTGCACGCGTGGCCGGAAGTGCTCTTCGCGGGGATCGGATGGGTGCCGTTCGAGCCGACGAACAGCCTCGGCGTGCCGACGAGCTTCGCGCCTGCAGGGTCTGCTCCCGGCGACGCAGACGATCCATCGGCCGCGACCCCCGCTCCGAGTTCGTCGGCGGCGCTCGACTCGGGGCCCGAGCCCGACGACCAGGCAGCGGATGAGAACGGCGAGGCGGGCTCGACCGTGACCACCGTGAACCCGCTGCCTGCCGTGACCGTGATTCTCGGCATCCTGCTCGCACTTGCGGTCCCGGCCTTGTTCCGCGAGCTCCGCCGTCGCCAGATGCTCACCTCCGCGCGCAGCGGAGACGCCGCCGCGGCATGGCTCGCGGTGCAGGACGCGGCGATCGACCTGGGCATCGACGTGCCTGCCAGCGAGACACCGCGCAGGCTCGGCACCCGATTGGTCGAGCGGCACGGCGCCCCTGTGGCCGAGATGAGTCTTCTGATCGGCGCGATCGAGCGGGCCAGCTACGCCCCCGGCGGCAAGCACGCCTTCTGGCAGGGCGATGCGATCGCGGATGCCGCCACCACGGTGCGCGCTGCAATGCTGGCGGCGGTCGACACTCCTCGCCGACTGCTCGCGATCTTCGTGCCGCGCTCGCTCATCGTGCGGCCGGGAAGCGTCTACGCCGGCTCCGGAGCGAACACGCGCAAACCGTAGCGGTCGTCGCCGACCTGGCTGCGTCACCGATCTGACACAGCTGGACTCGGGCGCGCAGGCGCGCACGGTAGGATGGTCGGCGGCCCGCGAGGGCCACGGAGGATTCGCCTAGTGGCCTATGGCGCACGCTTGGAAAGCGTGTTGAGTGAAAGCTCTCAGGGGTTCGAATCCCCTATCCTCCGCTC
>NZ_WOYP01000046.1 GCF_011620715.1 Microbacterium sp.
ACGCGCGCCGATCTCGACGAGATCGTCGCGCGCGTAGACCGCCTTCCACAATGAGATAAGGCACGAGCCGCGCATTTCATGTTGTCTACCTGCAGGGTCGATGCTAGCGTCAGGAAAGGTCGATGGCGACTTGGAGGATGAAGATGACTGATGACCTCGCAGGCCTTGACGGAGCGTTCGCTTTAGTGACGGGTGCAGGGCGGGGAATCGGCCGCGAGATCGCTCTGAGCCTCGCGCGTCACGGCGCACGTGCTGTCGCGGTCAATGACTACTTCGCCGATCGCGCCGAGTCGGTGGCAGACGAAGTGAGGGGATTCGGGATCGACGCGGTAGCGCTGGTCGGCGACGTCTCCGATCACGGGACCGCGCTGAGACTGGTGGATACGGCGGCCAATGCGTTCGGAGCGGTGGACATTCTCGTCAACAACGCGGGCAACGCCGGTCCACTGAACGGCATCGGCGACCGGGCGCCGTTCTGGGAGACCGGGCCCGACGAGTGGGGTCCGTGGCTCGATACGAACCTGTATGGAGTGCTCAACTGTACCCGCGCGGTCCTGCCTTCGATGGTGGAGTCTGGCAGCGGTCGAGTTGTGTCCGTGATCTCGGACGCCGGGCGCGTCGGGGAGCCGGACCTCGCAGTATACGCGGCCGCCAAGGCTGGCGTCGCCGGTTTCACGCGCTCCATCGCAAAGGCGGTGGGTCGGTACGGGGTGACCGCAAACTGTGTGGCATGCGGCTACATCGACACGCCTGCGACATCGATGCTGGCGCAGAATCCGGAGTTGCTCACAAGGGCATTGCGGCCCTATCAGATCCGGCGACCGGGGCGTCCGAAAGACGTGGCGGCCGCGGTAACGTTCTTGGCTTCACCGGCTGCCTCGTGGATAACGGGGCAGACCTATCCGGTCAATGGAGGGTACTCAATGGCTCAGTGACCGGGCCATCCGCGGATGCTGACCGGCCCATCGGGGTCGCCGCGATGTCGTCAGCTTGCATCAACGATGATGGAACAACGCGAGGAGAAGATATGTCCGATTGGAAGTCGATGTGGGGCGGCCGGATCAGTTCACCCGAGCAGGCGGCGGGTGCCATCAAGAATGGCGATACGGTCGTGTTCGCGATGTCGTCGGTCTTCATGACCCCGACCGCGTTCACCAAGGCACTGATCGCGCGCGCCCCTGAGCTGCGGAACGTGCAGATCGACACAACATTCAACAGTGCCCCCGCGCTCGGGATGATCGGGCCGCACACGCTAGAGTCATGGACAACGAACACGTTCTTCGCGATGAATCCGCCGGAGATTGGAGCGCTGTCGACTCACGACCCGCAGGTCGACTTTACCCCGCTGAATCCGCACTTCATCGGCACAATGCAAGGCGCCCCGTTCCGTGAGGAATTCACTCGTCGGTATACTCAGGCAGATGTCGCGATCTGCGTAGTCACTCCACCGAACCAGCACGGGTACGTCAGTTTCGCGCATCATCTCTGGCACCAGCGCACGTCCACTCGCAACGCAAAGATCAAGGTCGCCGAGATCCACGAGGGGCTTCCGGTGATACCCGGCGGCGACAACTGGATGCACATCGACGAGTTCGACTTCCTGATTCAGGGTGAGCGACTGACCATCCCGAGCCCGATCGTCGCGCCGAAGGAGCAGACCGTCGAGCCAACAGAGCTGTGCGGGTACAACGTGGCCGACCTCATCAACGATGGCGACACGGTGATGTTCGGTGCGGGCCACATGCCTGGTGTGATGGGCAACTATCTCGCACACAAACAGGACCTCGGCTGCCACACAGAGGTGGTGGTCCCGCTACCGCTGGTGCGAGGCGGCGTGATCAATGGGAGTCGGCGCAACTTCAATCGCGGCAAGATCAACCTCACGGGCGTGGCAGCCATCGGCGAAGAGGACGAGGCGTTCCTCGACGGGAATCCGATGTTCGATCTTCGCGACATGGGAGTGAACAATGATCCCAAATTCATCGCACAGAACGACAACTTCGTCGCGATCAACTCATGTCTGGAGATCACGATGTGGGGCGAGATGGGGGTGGAACGGATCGGCAACCGCTACTTCCGCGGGATCGGCGGTCAGGTGGAGTTCATCCTTGGTGCCCTCATGAGTCACCACGGCCGCTCCATCCACGCTGTGCTATCGCGGAGACTGGGCAGCGACGGGAACTGGTACTCGACGATCGTGCCGGAATTCACCAAGCCGGGTGCAGCTTCGGTGCCGCGTCACCTAGCCGACTTCGTCGTGACTGAATACGGCGTGGCGAGCCTAATGGGCAAGACGGAACGGGAGCGGGCGAAGGAATTGATCTCCGTCGCCCACCCCGACCACAGAGCCGACCTGAAGGCCGAAGCAGACAAGGCGTTGGGAATCGGCCGCTCGATCTTCCTGATCGACGGATGGCCTGCCTCCTCGTCGACGGTCGATGCCTGAGGATTTCCGGCCACTGAGCGGTCGGCGCGTTGTCAGCATCGCTCAGCAACTGCCCGGGCCGTATTGTGGGCTGTTGCTGGCTGATCTGGGCGCCGAGGTCGTGCTCGTCGAGCAAGTTCGTGGCGGCGATCCCGCGCGGGTGTTCCCCGCGCTGTTCGCCGCCGCGAACCGCGGCAAGAGTTCGGTCGCGATCGATCTGAAGACAGCCGAGGGAGTCGAAGTGTTCCTTCGGCTCGCATCTACGGCGGATGTGGTCTTGGAAGGCTTCCGCCCAGGCGTGGCCGCGCGGCTCGGGGTCGACTACGCTCGCGTTGCGCACCCCGGGCTCGTGTATTGCTCGATCAGCGGTTTCGGGCAGAGTGGTCCGGTTGCCGGTTTTCCCGGGCACGATCTGACGTATCAGGCGTGGTCGGGTGCGTTAGGTTCCGACGCAGCTGGCGCACCAGTGGTATCTCCGCTTCCCGTGGCTGATCTGTCATCGGCGCTGTACGCGACGGTGGGAATCCTCGCCGCGCTGAGCGATCGGACGGGCCAGGGAGGCTACATCGACGTGTCGATGGCTGAGTCCGTGCTGGCCTTCAACTCCGTGGCTGTTCTGACCGCCCAGGCGGGCGAGCACGACGCGGAGCTGAACGAGCCGGCGTATGGCGTGTTCGCCACCACCGATCGGCCGATCACGCTGTCCATCGCGCACGAGGACCATTTCTGGCGGGCACTGTGCGGGGTTCTCGATTGGCCGGACGTAGCCGAATTGCGGGGCATCGAACGGAGGGAGCGTTCCGCACCGTTGCGCCGCCGTCTTGAGAACGCGATCGCCACAGAGGGCGCAGCGCACTGGCTGAACGTGCTCGGCGTGGCGGGGGTACCATGCGGTCCTGTCAACAATGCCGCATCCACGCTGCAAGATCCCCTCTTCCTCGCACGGGGCGCGTTCGCGGACATCGGAGGCACACGGTACCCGCGCACGCCGATTCGCCGCGACGGCGCGCCGACACCTGTGGGTGGACCGGCGCCGGCACTAGGCGCTGACACGGAGCGATATCTCGGTCAACTAGGCTACACCGCCGACGAGATTCAGCGGATGTCGAACGAAGGGATTGTGCGAATGGCTAAGGTGAACGAATGAGTGTGCCGGTGTTGGACGCGGTGGTGATTGACAGCCCGGCCGAAGGGGTGGTGAGAATCACGCTCAACCGGCCGGACGCGGGTAACTCCCTCAGTTCAGGTCTAGCCAATGACCTGGCGTCGGCGTTGCGTTGGACGCGCTTCGAGTCCGACGCTCGCGTTGCGGTCCTCACGGGCTCCGGACGCTTCTTCTGCGCCGGCGCCGATCTGAAGGAGCGGGGGAAGCCGCCGTGGTGGCTGTGGGACGTCCGCGCCGCGATCGACTATATTGAGCAGGTTGAGATACCCGTCATCGCAGCGATCAACGGCACGTGCATGGGCGGCGGGCTCGAGCTCGCGCTGGCGACCGACATCCGAGTGGCAGGCCGAACCGTCCAGATCGGTCTGCCGGAGATCACGTTCGGAGCGCTCCCCGCCGCGGGCGGCCCCGCCCGACTGGCCCGTCTGGTCGGCCCCGGTCGGGCTAAGCAGCTCGTGCTCACCGGTGAGAAGTTCACCGGTGAGCAGGCCCAGGCTTATGGCATCGCCGAGATCGTCGTGCCGGACGAGGAAGTCGTTGACCGAGCGGTGGAGCTTGCATCCGTGGTGGCGATGCACGCCGGCTACGCGAGCCGCACGGCGAAATACGTCATCGACCGCGGTTTGCACCTGCCCGGCTCTGCGGCGCTCGCGCTGGAGTACTCCGCGATCGACACGATGGCCGATGAGGACGAACGTGCTGCCGCCGCACGCGCGGCCATGGAACGGAGCGCGACGTATCGTAAGTTGTTGGCGTGATTCGGTTGACGCATCGGTTTCCGGGTGCCGGGACTCGGTGAGAAGAGTGAGGTGTTTCTGTGCGTGATGTACATATTGTCGGTACGGGTATGACCAGGTTTGCTAAGCATGCTGATCGAGGCGTGCGTTCCCTCAGTGAAGAGGCGGTCAGGGAGTCGCTCGCGGATGCGTCGCTGACCGCTGACGATGTGGGCATGGTGTTCTTTTCGAATGCGACCAGCGGGCTGATCACGGGTCAGGAGATGATCCGCGGTCAGTCCGCGTTGCGCCACACGGGTTTACTTGGCAAGCCGATTATCAATACCGAGAACGCGTGCGCGTCTGCGACGACGGCTGTCTACCTCGCGTGGATGGCGGTGTCGGGCGGGGCGTGTGAGGTAGCGCTCGCGGTGGGGGCGGAGAAGATGACCCATCCTGATAAGGCGCGTACCTTCGCCGCGCTGGGTGCGGCGCGCGACCTCGATGAGCTTGAGGCCGCTGACGAGGATCCGACGCGTTCGCCATTCATGGATATCTACGCCGCGAAAGCACGCCAGTTCATGGCCGATACCGGGGCCACAGCGGCGGACTTTGCAGAGATCTCAGTCAAGAGCCACTGGTTCGCGGCCCGCAATCCGCGTGCGCAATATCGAACGGAGGTGTCGGTCGAGGAGGTCCTCGCCAGCCGCGAGATCGCGTCCCCGCTTACGCTGCTGATGTGCTCCCCGGTCGGCGACGGTGCCGCGGCCGTGGTTTTTGCCTCTGACGATTATGTGCGCCGCCACGGACTGGCCGACCCGGTGAGGGTGCGGGCAGTCGCGTTGACGTCGGGGATGCCGGGAGGACCCAGCGCGCCGAGTCGCGCGATTGCTCAGGCGTACGAGGACTCCGGTGTGGACCCCCTGGATATCAACATCGCGGAGGTGCACGACGCCGCCGCCCCCGCGGAGATCATCGCGTATGAGGAGTTGCGTTTGTGCGCTCCGGGGGATGGCGTCAAGCTGTTGCGAGACGGTCAGACCGCCCTGGGAGGGCGCGTTCCCGTCAACACGAGCGGCGGCCTGCTCAGCAAGGGGCATCCGGTCGGGGCGACGGGATGCGCCCAGGTTGTCCAGATCACCGAGCAATTACGGGGTCGCTCCGGCGAGCGCCAGGCCGAGGGCGCTCGGCTGGGCATCACGCATAACGGCGGTGGCTCGCTTGGGACGGATGCTGCCGCGTTCGGCGTCACCATCCTCGAGAAGGTCTGACCGCACCCCGAACCGCACGATACGACCGGCAACAACGACCAATCGACAGGGAAGGATTGATTAGGTATGGATTTCGAGATCGCGCCCGAATACCAGGAGATGAGAGAGACCACGCGACGTTTCGTCGTTGAGGTGCTACGGCCCGCGGAGAAGATCGTAGAGGAGAAGCAGTTCATCGACGCCGTGATGCACCGTGAGCTCGTTTCTGAGGCGAAGCGGTACGGCGTCTGGAATGCGTTCATTCCGGAGAAGTGGGGTGGGGCTGGAATCACGGATCTGTTACCCCGCACCCTGATCCGCGAAGAGTTGGGTGCCACCTCGTACGTGCTGCGCTCCTACGTAGACAATGGGATGTTCAATCTCGACACTGCTACTGAGTACCAGCGGGAGAGATACCTACTGCCTGCGCTTGAAGGGGAGAAGCGGTCCTTCGCCGGAATCACGGAGCCGGACGCGGGCTCGGACAATGGCGCGATGAAGACCACGGCGCGCAAAGAAGGCGACGAATGGATCATCAACGGGACCAAGCACTACATCAGTGGGGTCGACACGTCCGACTTTGGCGTCATCTACGCGATGACAGACACCTCTAAGGGCAAGCACGGCGGCATCGGAGCCTTCATCGTCGAGAAGGGGATGCCCGGCTTCACAGTCGGGCCGCGCCAGGTGATGATGGGACATCGCGGTTTCAACCAGTCCGTGCTCTACTTCGATGATTGCCGAGTGCCGGCCGAGAATATGCTCGGCGACAGCGGCGGCGGTCTGCGGCAATTCCTCACGATGATTGTCGGCGCCCGGATGAAGGTCGCAGCCGAAGCCCTGGGCGCGGCCCAGTACGCCTGGGACCTTGGTGTGGAGTATGCGAAGCAACGCGAGGTGCTCGGCACCAAGCTGATCGAGAAACAGGGCATCCAGTGGATGCTCATCGACGCGATGATTGCGTTGCAGGGCGCCCGACTGCTCGCCTACGAAGGATCCTGGAAGGCGGATCAGGGCAAGGACATTCGCGTCGAGGCGTCGATGGCAAAACTCCAGTGCACCGAGGTGGCGTTCAAGGTGATCGATACGGCGCTGCAAGTGCACGGCGGAGCGGGTTACACCGAGGATCTGCCGCTGGCCCGACTGTTGCGCGATATGCGGGGTGCCCGGATCTACGAAGGAGCAAACGAACTGCAGCGCTACATCATCTCGAAGGCGCTGTGGGGGGTCGGTCAGTAGTCAGCGGTAGACGAGCGCGCCGGTTGGCGTCCCGCAGCCAGACCACGGAACTGTGGCCGATCGAGGGGCCACTCCGGAGTTTGTCTGGCTTGCCCTCTGCGTCGAGGGCGATGATGACCCCTGACACTCAGGCTCTTCAAGCCCTCAGTGTCAGGGGCCCCGCAGCCCTACTAACTATCGGTCGGGGGAAGAGTCAGATAGTCGATATGCATCGCTGTCTGTGCCACTGCGGACAGTCGCATGAATCCGACAAGTCGATCCCACCCCGCTGTCCAGTGGACGCGCTCGGCGACCTGCCACACCCGTGCACCAGGATGCTGAGCGACGAGCGATCGAACCTCGTCGGAACGGCGACGGTGGTGGCCGGCCGTCTCTTCGATGCGCTCCTGGAGTCCACGAAATGAATAGCCGTGTCCAGGATGAACCATCGCCGCATCAAGCTGCTCCAATCTACCGAGTGAAGCGAAGTAGGCTGCCAGAGGGCTTGTCCGATCCTGTCCTGATGATGCACCACCAAGGCCGATCCCCGGATGAATCATTGGTAACAGGGTGTCCCCGGTGAAGATGGACCTGGTGTCTTCGTCGAACAGACATATGCTGCCCTCTGTGTGGCCGGGAGTATGGAGCACGCGGATCCGGCGTCCCGGAATTGGCAGCCAATCGCCGTCGCTGAGGACATCGTCAGGATGAACCACCTCCGGGCTAGCGAACCGACGCTGTCGTGACAGGCTCGTGTAGAGCTTGATCCGCTCCGGCAGGGGTGCCCCCCATTCGCGGAGCTTTCTGGAGAAATCCACCAATATGCCCGGCGAAGCGCCCGAATTCATGGCAGCAGCTTCCTCGTGATGCACTAGCAAACGCGCACCACTGCGACTGCGGATATACGGCGCTAGCCCTGTGTGATCGGGGTGAAGGTGGGTCGAGACGATAGAACGCACGTCTTCAATACCTCGGCGGATCTGCCCGAATGCCGATTTCAACCGTACCCGGTTATCCTCGAAGCCCCATCCAGGGTCGATGACATGAAGGCCATCCTCATCATCGAGGATCAGATATGTGAAGGTGTGCCGAACGTAGTTCTCGTGCTCCATCGGGAGAGGAACAGCCCACACTCCGTCCTGAACTTGAAGCACGTCGGGGAGATGTTTGCCCGTCCACGCCTCAAACTGCGTGTGGTTCGGCTCTATCGTCACTTGGCAAGTGTACTGTGATGCACCACGTTGTCGCCGATGCCGCCTGAGCGCGGCGTCCGGCATCCGGTATATACCGGCATCCGGTATATAGTGGTCATCGTGGGCAACCAAACCACCACTCCGGTCGTGCCGCGCCCAGCGGCCACAGTGATCATCGTTCGCGACGATCCCTTCGAAGTTCTGCTCGTACTCCGGAGCGCCGCGAGCAGCTTTTTCCCGGCCGCCTACGTCTTTCCCGGCGGTCGTGTGGAAGAGCACGATCACAGCGACCGGTGGTTGCCGCTTGTCGAGCACCACGACTTGCTGACCGCAGACGAGCGCGCATTCAGGATCGCTGCGGTGCGCGAGACGCACGAAGAGGCCTCGATCCTCCTCGCCGACGGCCTCGTTCCCGACACTCCCGGTGACGGTGAGGTCGATGGAGCCGATGGAGCACCCATCCCGGTGCCTCCGGCCGCGCCCGACGCGGTCGCTTTCCAGGAACTCATCGCCGAGATCGGCGCGCGACTGTTGCTCGATGAGGTTGTGCCCTACGCGCACTGGATCACCCCCGAGATTGCGCCCAAACGCTTCGACACGCGCTTCTACCTGACCCGCGCTCCCAAGGGGCAGCTCGCTCAGGCGGACGCCGCCGAGACGGAGCATGTGCGCTGGATGAGCCCGGCCGAGGCAGTCGAGATGGCGATGACGGGCGACCTCGCACTCCCGCCTCCCACGTTTCTCAGCCTCAAGCTGCTCGAGCAGACTTCTACCGTCGCGGAGGCCATCGCAGCCGCGAAGACGCGGACGATCATCCCGATCCTGCCGAAGACGGCAACCGGCGCAGACGGCGCCTTGCGTTTGATCATCCCCGAAGAAGCGGGCTACGGTCTGACGGCATACGAGATCCCCAAGTACTCGGCCTCAGCGGAGTCGCGCCCGCGCTCGCCGCGCTGAAGTCGCGCCAGACGCTGACCGGTACGCTCGCCGGGAGCCTTGACGAGCGGTCCGGATGCCCGTCCACGTCCCATCCGCGCCCTGGTCGGGGGATCGTTCTTGTCGTAGCGGTTCCGTCTCGCGAGGGCTACGCGCCGGAGCCGATCCAGCACGTTGCGCTCGGCCTTCTTCGATCGACTGGTCGTGCCGTTCCGCAGCGCGCGCCCGTGGTCTTGCCAGATCGATCGACGCGTCACTGCTCCGCTCCGACAACCTTCCACTCCACCGGGAGGGGCACGACTAGTTCGCTTCCGTCGAGCGCCCAGTTCTGCTCGGCAGGCTCGGCGGGGTAGGAGCGTGGCTCGCTCGGGGCGGATGCCGCTGCGTTCGGCGTCACCGTCCTGGAGAAGGTCTGACCGCACTCGGCACTGCACGAGACGAACCGAGGTGCCTCAACGACCAACCGATCAGTTAGAATACGATGCGTCATGAGGGTGATCGGCGTCGGTTGAGGAGGGGTCATGCGCAGAGAGCTGGTCCGGACGCATCTGCGGGACGGTGTTCTGGACGTGGCGCTCGGCGATTCGATGATGACCGCAAGACAGTGCGCTGAACTGAGCGACGTGCTTGGTGAATACATCGAAGACAGAGAAGTGCGTGCGGTGCTGCTGCACTCTGAGTCGGCAGACTTCTGCGTCGGTATCGAGGATCAGTTGGTGGTGCAAAGGTCGAACGGCCCGACGCCGGCGGATCTGTTGGCAGGCTTCCGTGTCCCGGTCGTGGCGGCGCTGACCGGACGTGTCGAGTCTGCCGGGCTGGAGTTGGCGCTGGCTGCCGACGTGAGGCTGGCGGCGCCCGATGCAAGCTTTCGCCTCTCCGAGGTTTCTCAGGGGCGGTTGCCGTTCTGGGGCGGAACCCAGCGGTTGCCCCGCGTGATCGGTCAGGCTGCTGCGCTTCGAATGGTCCTGTTCGGTGAGCCTGTGGTGGCCTTGGACGCTCTTCATCAGGGACTTGTGCACGAAGTTGTCGACGCGCCCCTCGAGAGGGCGGCGGAATACACAGCTCAATGGCTGACCCGCGCGCCGCTCGCATTGGAGTATGCCAAGGAAGCGGTGCGGGATGGGGCCGAACTCCGTCTGCGGGAGGGTCTTGCCCTCGAAGCCGACCTGAATACCTTGCTTCAGACTTCACATGATCGTGCGGAGGGTATAGCCGCTTTCTTGGGCAAGCGAACGGCGAGCTTCCGGAACGCCTGATGGGGCCGCTCGACGGCGTGAATGTCCGCATTGACGGTGACCTGCGGATCGCGTCCGATGCCGCGTATCTGCTTGCACGATACGGTGCCTCTGTTCGAATATCCGGCGAGAGCTCGGGACCCGCGAGCGTTTCCGTGTCGGGGCGAGGTTGCCTTCCCGCCAGCGCGCGGATGAGTGGACCGGTGGCGCCCTGCCCGGGGCTCCCTGCGGCGGCACCGACTCGCGCAGCGGCAGGCCTTCTCGCGTTGGGTGCGATCGCCGCAGCACGCGTAGGCGGAAGCGTGATCGTGGATGCGGACTCGGCCGCGATCCTGCTCTTGCAGCCGCTGGTCTTGGCGTACTGGTATTCGGCACCGCAGCCGGTCCGGGTGACGCCGTTGCGTGTTGGCGAAGGATGGGCCGCGACGGAACTCGGAGCACCTGGAGACGCTGATCTGTTCAAGCTGTTGCGTGAAGTGGACTCGTTCACGGATGCCGAAGATCTCAGTGCAGCGGCACAGCAGTGGCGCCTGCCCGTCGTTCCGTATCGCAGGGCGCACGCCGTTCAGCCTTGGAGCCCTCGTCGAGCAGGCCGGCAAGAACGGTTCCGCAGTAGTGGTGCTGGCCAGTCCGGGTTGCCCGTTACCGCCGCACATGCCCTGGCGGGGGTCAAAGTCGTAGATGTCACGGCGATGTGGGCGGGGCCTCTGTGCACGTGGCTTCTCGCCCAGCTGGGCGCCTCGGTCGTATCCGTGGAATCCGATGCCCGGCCGGATGGTATGCGGGCGCCGTACGGCGGAGGGATCTACCCGGGAGGATTACTTGAACCCGGTGCGATCGGTCGGTCGGCGATGTTCACTGCCCTGGCGGCGGGGAAAGAGCGTGTGAATCTCGATCTTCGACTCCAGGATGACAAAGAAGCCTTCGCGCTCGCCTGCGCGAATGCAGACCTTCGTGTGGATAGCCTCTCCCGCCGCGCTCGGGAGAATCTGGGGATCGACAACCAGTGCGAGTCCGGCCAAGGACCCGCGATAGTGCATCTCCCGGCCTACTCCAGCGGTCCCTCGAGTGATTGGGTGGCTTACGGCACGCAGATTCATGCCATGAGCGGGTTGGCGTGGCCGGCTGGATCCGATGAGCCGATACCCGCAGCCACAGCCTATGTCGATGGACTCGGAGGCATTGCCGCGGCCTTTGCATCGGTCGTCGCGTTGTACTCCGCGGCGCAGAATGGGCGGGCCCCGACATTGACGGCGAGTCTCATGGATGCGGTTGACGCTCTTGCGTCCGACCATGATCACGGTGCACTGCTTAGAGGCGACCCGATGCCCCGGGTGACGGAGCTCGCGGAGGCGCACACGGTCCGCGCCGTGGAGATGACCGTGGCCGGTGTCCCGCTGCGACATCCCGCTTCGCCATTCGTATCGGCGTGAAATGAAATGGGTATGCTCCAGCACATGGACGAAATCGACGAGGTGGTCCGGGTGCAATTCGGTGAGGACGGGGTGGCCGAGGTCGTGCTGTCCCGGCCCGCGAAACTCAACGTGGTGAACCTGCGGATGCGCGACGCGCTTATCGAGGCGTTCACTGCTGTGCGCGACTTTCCCGACATCGGTGCGCTCGTCCTTCGCGCAGAGGGCACACATTTCTCGGCCGGGGCGGACATCGGCGAGTTCGGTAACGCCGAGTCCATTTTCGAGGCTCGTCGTATCCGATGGGATCGTGACCCTTGGTACCTCTTGTGGACGCTGCCGGTGCCGAAGATCGTCGCATTGCACGGCTACGCGCTGGGCTCCGGGCTGGAGATGGCATTGCTCTGCGATCTGCGCATCGCCGCCCACGGTACGAGAGTCGGCCTGCCGGAAACCAAGCTCGGGATGCTGCCGGCGGCGGGTGGTACGCGCTCGATCAGCGCATGGGTGACCCCATCGAAGGCGCTCCCCTTCATCATGTCCGGCGAACCTATCGACGCAGAGAGTGCCCAGGTCCTCGGCATCATCGACGAAGTCCTCCCGGAGGGGGCCGACGTGGATGAAGCGGCGCTCTCATACGCGCGTCGCCTGGCCGCCCTCCCCAGGCTCGCGGTGCGCGCCGCGCTGAGCGCCGCCAAGGCCGCTCATGAACTGCCGCTCCGCGAAGGTCTCGCCGCTGAACGCAGGCTGTCGTACTTGACTGGCCAGTTCAACTACGACTAGCGTGGGAGTCATCACTCAGAGTGGAGGTACGCTCAAATGGAGCATGGCAACGAACTGGTCGGAAAAGTACTGGGAACAGTGACCTTTCCGATCGAGGCGGGCAAAGTTCGCGAGTTCGCGAAGAGCATTCAGGATCCCAATCCTGTCTTTCGGGATTCCGCAGCAGCAGTGCAGGCTGGTTTCTCGGCGATTCCAGCTCCACCGACGTACTCGGTGGTCGCTGCGCACTTTCAGGAGGGCGAAGGTGCCTTCTCGTCGCTGGGGTTGGACCTGGCCAGGGTTCTCCACGGCGAGCAGAGTTGGACCTTCCACCGGACGCCCGTGGTGGGTGATGTCCTCACCGGCGAGACCAAAGTGGTGAGCGTAGAGCAGAAGCCCGGTGGCCGCGGCGGTGTGATGACCTTCGTCAAGATGGGGACCGAGTACGTTGACCAGAACGGGCAGCCTGTGGTGACTGAGGAGTCGACGGTTATCGAGACGGCTGCTGTTGTCGGAGGTGGCGAAAAATGAGCAATGAGGCAACGAAGCCGTTGAGCGCTGCTGAAGCGGTGGTCGGACTGACCTCTCCCGTCTACACCGTCGGGCCGATCACGCGCACGGACATCGTCAAGTACGCCGGTGCGGGAGGTGACTTCAACCCGATTCACCACGATGAGGCCTGGGCGGTGTCGATCGGGCTTCCGTCGATTTTCTCCATGGGTCTGTTCCAGGGAGGACTGTCATCGCGGCTGGCATCGGACTGGATCGGCCTGAAGAACCTGACGAGCTTCGGAACGCGTTTTCGGAGCCAGGTGTGGCCGGGCGAAGTGCTGAAGATCCAGGGCGAATTGACTGAGGTGGAATCCGGGCCGGAGGGCACCGCGGTCAAGGCCAAGATCACTGTCACCAATGAAGACGGCACCGACGTCAAGATCCAGGCGTGGGCGACCGGCGTTCTTCCGCGCTAGCAAGAAGTGGCCGGTCGTGGCCGCAACGTTCCGAGTAGAGAGAGTTATTGATGCAGTTTGAACTTAGTGACGAGCAACTGGAGTTCCAGAAGAGCCTGCGGCGGATGATTTCCGATCGATCGCCGATCAAGAGCGTCCGCGAGGTCATCAAGACCGACGCCGGCTGGGATGAGGGCTTGTGGCAGCAGTTCGCCGATCAGGCGGGCTTGCCCGCGTTGCTGGTACCGGAAGAGTACGACGGTGCAGGGGCAACGCTGGTCGAGGCCATGCTCGTCATGGAGGAGCTCGGCCGCGGCATCGTCCCTTCTCCCTACTTCGCGACCACGGCATTCGGCGTGGTTCCCATCCTCACTTTCGGCTCCGAGACGCAGAAGCAGGAACTGCTCCCGAGCATCGCTGCAGGTGAGATCACCCTGACGACAGCCCTCACCGAGCCTTCCGGCAATTGGGGTCCTGACGGTATCGAGATGGTTGCCGCCGGCAGCGGGGAGACCGTCACCCTGAGCGGGACCAAGTCGTTCGTCATCGACGGTCACACGGCGGACAAGATCATCGTGGTCGCGAAGGCTGGCGACCAGTACGGGCTGTACATCATCGACGGCGATGCATCGGGACTCACTCGCACGAAGCAGACGACACTTGATCTGACGCGGCCCATGGCGACGCTGGAGTTCGACAACGTCGCCGCAACTGCTCTCGGTGAGCCGGGCGGCTGGGACCGCATCTCGCATGTGCTCGACGTGGCTGCGACGCTACTTGCTGCAGAGATGGTGGGCGCGATGGAGGCTTCGATGACCATGGCGGTTGAATACGCCAAGGTCCGCAACCAGTTCAGTCGCGCGATCGGCTCGTTCCAGGGCATCAAGCACCGGCTTTCCGAGATGGCAGTTGAGGTAGATACGTCACGTGCTGCAACGTGGTATGCGGCATACGCCGGCGCTGAAGGACTGGATGACTTCCCGACCGCCGCTCTCGTGGCCAAAGCGACTGCGGCAGCCGGGTTTGCGTTCACCGCGTCTTGGACCGTGCAGGTCCACGGTGGTATCGGCTTCACGTGGGATCATGACGCACAGCTGTACTATCGCAAGGCCAAGTCCACCGAACTGCTGCTTGGTTCGACGACTGACACCTGGCTGGAGCTGGCGGATCGAATCGGAGTGTAATCGCAACCCACCTGGCGGCCTTCCGCTGAGAGTCGAGTGACCACAAGGAACAGGGGTGTTGCGTGACGTCGTTGTTGGATGTTCTGAATGTCGAATCGCAAGGAGATGACGCTTTCGTCGGGTCCTCGTCGGGGATGATCCAGCACCTTTTTGGTGGACAGCTCCTCGGACAATCGGTGGTGGCTGCGGGTAGGACTGTTGAGGGGCGGGAGATCCACTCACTGCACGGATACTTCCTGCATGCCGGAGATGGTCGTCGTCCTGTGCAGTATGAGGTGCAGCGGACTCGAGATGGACGGTCGTTCAGTTCTCGTCGAGTTGTGGGGTTGCAGGACGGTCATCAGATCTGGTCCGCGGATGTGTCGTTTCACACTGGCGAACCGGGGCTTGAGCGAGCCGAAGAGCAGCCCCCCAGCCGGACCCCAGACGAACTCCCCTCATTCATGGAGGGGATGCGGTCCACGATGGGCTCAGGCAGCGAGTGGGACGATCTCGATATCCGATGGGGTGGACCCTGGCCACCGGCGGGCCGTGCGCCCGACGGGCTGCCACCGCACAATCAGTTCTGGTTCCGATTCACGAAGGATCTACCTGACGATCCGGTTCTCAACGCAGCTGTGCTGGCGTACGTCTCCGATCTTTCTTTTCTGACGCCGGTTCTGCTACCGGATGGAGCCTTCATGTGGTCTCCTGGAGTTCGGGCGACCTCTCTTGATCACGCAGTGTGGTTTCATCGTCCCTTCTCGGTGGATGAATGGCTGCTCTACGATCAGTACTCTCCTGTCGCTTCACGTGGACGCGGTTTCGTGATGGGCGGCATCAGTGCCGCCGATCGCGGGCGCGTCGCGAGCACTGCTCAAGAAGGTATGTTCCGCTTCAAGGCATGAGGGTTCATGAGTGATGTAGACCGTCGCCCGGTCGCTTTGGTCACCGGAGCATCTCGCGGCATCGGCAGGGCGATTGCTCTGGATCTTGTCCGTTCCGGCTTCGACCTGGTAGTCGGCTACCACGACGATCATCGCGGCGCGGAAGCGACGGTGACCGAAGTGGTGGAATCGGGCGGATCAGCTGTTTCCGTCAAAGCTGACTTACGTGATCTGAGTGCTGGCGAGAGGTATGTCCAGGCCGCGCTTGATCGTTTCGGACGACTGGACGCACTGATCAACAACGCGGGAATCGCACGCGACCACCGTATCCGGCGGATGAGCGACGCTGACTGGATAGATGTTCTTGCCGTGGACCTGGGGGGCGCCTTCAGCTGCTCCCGCGCGGCGGCCACCGCGCTCGCCGAGTCGCCGAGAGGTGCAATTGTCAACGTCTCATCGATCGTGGGCATGAACGGGAACGTCGGGCAGGTGAACTACGCCGCCGCCAAAGGCGGCTTGTTGTCGCTGACGAGGTCGCTTGCCCGAGAGTTTGCGACGGACGGTATCACCGTGAATGCGGTTGCGCCAGGTTTCGTGCTCACCGACATGACGTTGAGCCTTCCCGCAGAGATCATCGAGGCCAATATCGCGGCGACTCCCTTGGCGCGTCCTGGTGAGCCTGAGGACATCGCCTCCGTCGTGGCCTGGCTGGTCTCGTCCGCGGCGCGCTTCGTCACCGGTGCGGTGATCCCGGTGGATGGCGGCCTCTCCCTGTGAAGTCGCTACGACGAGCTGTTCACTCGGCGGGCCGGCCGCGGAGATAGTCGATATGCATCGCCGTCTGAGCGACAGCGGACAGGCGCATGTATCCGTGAAGGTTCGCCCAACCAGCAGTCCAGTGCACCCTTTCGGCGACGCGCCATACCGTGGTGTCGGGTTCAGAGGCCATGATCGAACGCACTTCGTCGGAACGCCGACGATGATGTCCGACCGTCTCTTCGATGCGGTCGGGCAGTCCCTGGAAGGAATACCCGTGTCCAGGGTGCACCATTTCGACATTCAGGCGAGTGAGCGCTTCGAGCGAGTCGAAATAGCGTTCGAGGGGGTTCTGGCGTGACGATCCGGTTCCGCCGCTCAGCCCGATCCCAGGGTGCACCATCGGCAACAGCGTGTCGCCACTGAACAAGGATCGTGTGGTTTCGTCGTAGAGGCACATGCTGCCCTCCGTGTGCCCAGGCGTGTGCACCACCCGTAGCCGTCGGCCGGGAATGTCGAGCACTTCGTCGTGCTCGAGGCGCACGTCAGCTCGCACGCTTATCCCGTCCCCCAACTGTCGTTGCCGCCACAGCTCGGTGTAGAGCTTCGTCCGATCGGCCCACGGCGCGCCCCAAGAGCGAAGCCGCCGGAGAAAGCCGACCGCAATGGCCAGCGACACCCCACTCTCGGCCGCTTCGGCTTCGGCGCGGTGCATAAGGACAGGCGCCCCGCTCCGCTCCTGCAGCCACGGTGCGAGACCCGTGTGATCCGGATGGAGGTGGGTGGAGACGATGGTCTTCACATCCGTGAGAAGTTTGCCGATCTGTCCGAACGACGACTCCAACCTGGCGCGATTGTCGGCTGTGTCCCAGCCCGGATCGATGACATGCACCGACCCACGGTCGTCGAGGACGAGATAGGTGTAGGTGTGTCGAACGTACTGATCGCCCTTGAGTGGCAACGGTGCCGCCCACACGCCTTCTTCGACCTGCAAGGTATCGGGAAGGTGATGACCTGTCCACGCTTCGAACTGACTGTGATTCGGCTGTACACTCACCGGCTCATCCTAGCGATCTCTCCGGTCGATCAAATGTCGTGCTGAGTGAGCTGTCATGATCGTTCCGCAGCGAGTGAGGCATCGCTGATGAGCGATGCCTCAGACTCAAGACTTGTCAGCAGTCCCTCGTCGCAGCGCCCTCGGTGCTGAGTCCGCCGAGCACCAGCGCGGTGATCTGGCGGCTCGCAGAATCCAGCGTGAGACCGGAGTGAGGTCTAAGCCACCGAGCCGACCATCCCGTGATGCCGATAATCGCTTGCGCGGCCACGAGGGGCGCGACGTCCTCCCGAATTGCTCCGATCTGCTGACCTCTTTCGACGAGGCCGCTCACGTCCGCCACGAAGGTCTTCATCCAGGCTTGATATGATTCGTCAAGATCTTGAGGGAGTTCGCGTTGGTCGCCATAGATGACGCCGTAGTAGTCGCGATACATCATCGACAGCCGGATCTGCCCATCGATGAGACACGTTATTCCCTCGAGGGGGTCGGCCTTGGAAAGGGCCTCCGAGACGACAATGTCCGCACGGCGGAGGACACGCTGGAAGACCTGGCCGAGAAGGAAACCCTTGCTCTGAGCGTGTACGTACAGCGTCGGCTTCGCAATGCCCAGTTCACTGGCGATCAACTGCATCGTGGTGTTCTGATAGCCGTGCAGATGAAACAGATTGGCCGCCACTCCGACGATCGTCTCGAGGTCTGGCGTCTTGGCTCTGCGCGCCGTCGTTGCCGGCGGCTCATCCACGCCGAACAGGTTCGCTGCACTGACTTGGCTATCTGACATGTTCCACATCCTCTGGTCTGCATCTGCGCCTGACTGCGGCCGCCCAAATTTCGACGGCCACACCCGTGTGTTCCTGGCGCTGTCTGCAGCGCCTGTCCCCGCGGGAGTCAGTCATCGGCCGAGCGCGGCACCTCCATCGTCCAAGTTGTGGGAATTGTACCCGTGAGGTAGATTACTCGCGAGAGGGCTCCTCAGCGAGAACGACGATGATGCCGAGCGCATGCAACGCCGTGGCACCCGCAGAGTTCCCCGCTAGCTACACAATTTCCAATGGAGGATATGTCGTGGGACGTCTAGATAACCGTGTCGCCGTCGTTACCGGAGCCGGTGGTGGAATCGGCGCTGAGATCGCGAAACTGTTCGCGAGCGAGGGTGCGAAGGTCGTGGTGAACGATCTTGGGGCTCAGGTGGATGGCACCGGTGCCGATGTCGGGCCCGCGCAAGGCGTCGTCAATGAGATCATCGCGAACGGGGGCGAGGCGATCGTCAACGGCGGTGACGTCAGTGACTACGACTCAGCGGGCGGTATTGTGCAGTCCGCGATCGACACCTTCGGCAAACTCGACATTCTTGTGAACGTCGCGGGAATCCTTCGTGACCGCATGCTGGTCAACCTGACCCCGGAGGACTGGCAGGCGGTGCTGAACGTACACCTGACGGGCACGTTCAACACCAGCAAGCACGCTGCGGTCTACTGGCGTGAGCACCGTGGCGAAGGTCAGTATCGGCTGATCAACTTCACGTCGGGCGCGGGACTGTTCGGTTCGGCCGGACAGCCCAACTACGCGGCGGCAAAGCTGGGCATCGTCGGCTTCACCCTGTCGTGTGCGCACGCGCTCGACCGCTACGGCGTCACATCGAACGCGATTGCGCCCGCGGCATCGACACGCATGACCGGCACGATTCCGCCAGAGCGCGCTGCCGAGATGGGCATCAATCTCGCCGACTTGGCTCCCTCCGCGATCGCCTATCCGGTGGCTTACCTCGCCAGCGAGGAGTCGAGTTGGCTGAACGGCCGCGTCGTTGGCGCCCAGGGCGGCAAGGTCACGCTCTACGAGAACTACCACCCCGAATCGGTGCTGGTTTCTCAGGATGCGTGGACGATTGATGGAATCTTCGAGTCCTTCCCCCGCGCGTTCCACCCCGAGAAGCAGGGACTGGCGGGCATCGCCTGACGTTTTCACCCTGCCGGCCCTACGAAGGTTGAAACAAGGATCATGACTGACAGAAGTGCATCAATCGTCGGTATTCACGAATATCCAGATCGGTTGGCACCGGGAAAGTCTGCTCTCCAGATCAAGGCGGCAAGTGCCGCCGCCGCGCTCGAGGATGCGGGTCTCACCTGGAAGGACGTGGATGCCGTCTACGACTCGGGTGACGCCAGCAGCTTTCCGGGACTGGGCATCCAGGAGTACTTCGATCTGCACCCCCGCATCACCGACACGACGGCTGTCGGTGGAAGCTCGTTCGAGTTCCATGCCGGACATGCTCGTGACGCGATCCGCGCCGGCCGGGCCAATGTCGCCCTCATCACCTACGGGTCGACGGCGCGTAGCCAGGCATTTGCGATAGGCACCGGAACCGGTGCCATCGGAGGCGCGAAAGATCCGGCGTCGAACATGGAGATTCCGTGGGGGCAGACGCTGATTTCGAACTACGGGATGGTCGCCAACCGTCATATGCATCAGTACGGCACGACCTCCGAGCAACTGGCGGAGATCTCGGTCACCACTCGCGCGCACGCCATGCGCAACCCGGACGCTGTGCGCGCCATGACCGATCTGAGATTCCGGGACATCGGTGAGATCACGGTCGAGGATGTGGTGAACGGCAGGATGATCGCAGACCCGCTGCATCGGCTGGAATGCTGCATGATCTCGGACGGCGGCGGCGCGGTGGTCATCGCCTCGGAGGAGGTTGCCAAGAGCACCCGCAAGAAGCCGGTGTGGATCCTTGGCGCCGGGGAGGGAATCGGATTCGTCGACAACAAGAACGACATCACGATCTCCGGCGCAGCACAGTCAGGTCTCGCGGCGTTCGGTGAGGCGGGACTGAGCCCGGATCAGATGGACGTCGCGATGATCTACGACTCGTTCACGATCACGGTGCTGACCTGCCTCGAGGATCTCGGCTTCTGCAAGAAGGGCGAAGGCGGTGCATTCGTGGAAGGCGGACGCCTGCGGTGGGACCGACTGGGCGCCCCCGCGCTCAATACGGACGGCGGCGGGCTGTTCTCGAACCACCCGGGTATGCGCGGCATTTTCCTTCTCATCGAAGCGGTTCGGCAGCTGCGGGGGGAGTCCACCTCGCAGAGGGAAGGCGCCAAGTACGCAGTCGCCCACGGCAACGGCGGTCGGCTCGGAGCCGTCCATGCCGGCGGCACCATCATTCTCGGCAACTGAGCGGAACGGGGATTATCGTGTTGGATGACATCATGGGGAATATGCCCACATTCCTGCCGAGTCTTGACGAGCCGGACACCGCGCAGTTCTGGAAGTCGACGGTAGAGCACAAGCTGACTTATCAGGTATGCACCAAGTGCGAAGGAATAGTCTTCTATCCGCGAGCGCATTGCGTCCACTGTCTCAGCCTGGATCTCGAATGGCGTGAATCCGCCGGTTTGGGAACTCTCTACACCTACAGCGTCGTGCGCGACAACAGGATGCCTGGATTCGCGGAATTGGTGCCCTATGCGGTTGCATACGTCGACCTTGACGAGGGCTTCCGCATGTTGACGAGGCTGACCAATGTCGATGTCGATGCGGTTTCCATCGGAACCCGGGTGAGGGTGGCCTGGAACGACAAGGACACGGTATCTCTGCCCGAGTTCGAACCCGTCGGCTGACCGTTGGAAGGCACCGATCTGACTCGAGCAAGTGTAGTTGCACGGCATCCGCATACCGCTGGAAAGCCCCGGCCCGGGCGAGTGCGAATGGATTGCCATCTCCACACCGTCCATTCTGGGGACGCGGTCACCACCCTGGAGCAAATGCTTCAGGGTGCGCGTTCGGCCGGTCTGGATGTCATCGCCGTCACTGATCACCACGTTGTGGACGCGGCGAAACGAATGCAGGAGATGGCGGCGGACTACGGGGTGCAGGTTGTCGTCGGCGAGGAGATCCGCACACCTCTCGGTGAGATCATCGGATTGTTCCTCACCGAGCGCGTCCCCTACGTTCTGCCGCTTTCCGAAGCGGCAGCGCGCGTTCGAGATCAGGGAGGTGTGGTTTACGTTCCCCATGCATTCGATCCGGTCCGATCCGGGCTGGGTCGTCGCGGGCTCGATGAGCTTGCTGAATCCGGACTGCTGGACGTCGTCGAGGTCTACAACGCCAAGGTACCGGACGAGTCCGTCAACGAGCTGGCGCTGGCTGCCGCCGCCGAATTCGGTGTGCCCGGTGGTGCCGGCTCGGACGCGCACGATCCCGAGGGGATCGGCGCTGTATTCATTGAACTCGATGAGTTCTCCGACCGGGACGGATATATCCAGTCCCTGCACGGTGCCTCAATCACGGGGCACCGGTATGCTCACAGCAGACGGTTCAGAACGCGTGCGGACATAGAGCGCGAATCCGCGTGAGGAACTGTCGATACGACGAAAGGACGCAACAATGGATTTGACCTACCCGCCTGAGGCCGAGGAGTATCGCGCTCGCGTTCGCGGGATTATCGAGGGAGCCGTGCCGTCCGGATGGAAGGGTCTTGGCGCGATCTCCGATGAGGCCGAGCGAGCGGCCTTCAAGAAGCACTGGCGAAAGGTGCTCTCTGACGAGCAGTTGCTTGCCGTGTCCTGGCCGAAGGAGTACGGCGGTCCGGGGCTGAGCGCAATCGAGCAGGTCGTGATCGCCGAGGAATTCGCCCGGTATGGAGTGCCGTCCGGGGATGAGAACGACATGTTCGGCATCAGCCTCCTGGGCAACACGCTTACTGTCTGGGGCACCGATGCGCAGAAGTCTCACTACCTGCCTCGGATTCTCTCCGGCGAAGACAGATGGTGCCAGGGCTACTCGGAGCCCGGTGCGGGTTCCGACCTGGCCGGTCTGCGGACCAGCGCTGTGTTGGACAACGGGGAGTGGGTGGTCAACGGTTCGAAGATCTGGACCTCTGCGGGTCATCTCGCTGACCATATCTTCGCGCTGGTTCGCACCGATCCCGATGCTCCGAAGCACCGCGGGATCAGCCTCCTGCTGATCCCGATGGATCAACCGGGCGTCGAGGTGCAGCCGATTCTCAACATGGCGGGCGACCACATCTTCAACCAGGTCTTCTTCACCGACGCTCGTACGGCGGAAGAGAACATCGTCGGTCCGGTGAATCAAGGATGGATGGTTGCCATGACCTTGCTCGGCTTCGAGCGAGGTTCCGGCGCCACCACGGACGCCATCCGTTTCAAGAACGATCTCGACAGGTTGTTCGAGATCGCCAAAACGACAGGTAAGAACAAGGACCCCAAGGTCCGCGAGCTTCTCGCTTGGTGTTACAGCCGTGTCGCAGTGATGCAGGCCCGCGGTTACCAGACCTTGACGAAGTTCCTCAAGGGCGAGAACCCCGGGGCGGATGCAGCGATCGCGAAGCTGGTATGGAGCGAATACTTCCAGCGCTACACCGAGCTTGCTCTGGAGATCCTGGGAATGGACGCGGTCGCTCCGTCCGGTGCGGGCGCAGGCGGTGCTCTTCAGACCGCGGATGTGGGTACGCCCAATACCTCCCGCGCCTGGGTGGAGACGGCCTTGTCTGCACGAGCTGCCACCATCTATGCCGGAAGCTCCCAAGTTCAGCGGAACATCATCGGTGAGCAGTTGCTCGGTCTCCCGAAAGAGCCGAAGATGGACGGAGGCCCGTTCCGGGAACTCGTCAATACCTGACGAGTTTTGCTCAGTGAGGGGCCGCTGCATCGAGGTAGCGGCCCCTCGTATACAACCACTGCACGGGTATACGTCTCGTGCACGAATTCAACGCGAGAAAGAGAGAAGCGATGAGGCTTTTTGAAGGCATCCGGGTGCTCGAGATCGGAGGCGGAATCGCCGCGGACTACGCGACGAGGCTCTTCGCCGACTACGGCGCCGAGGTGATCAAGATCGAGCCACCGACAGGTGACCCGGTACGTCGGATGGTCCCGTTCATCGGGAACGTGCCGGACGAGAACGGCTCGGCTGTGTTCCTGCACACCAACACGAGCAAGAAGTCTGTGTTGCTCGACCTCGAGGACCAGTCGGCTCGTGACGCTCTGCTGAAGCTGGCCGCGACCGCGGACGTCGTCGTCGAGTCGCTCAAGCCCGGCGCGCTCGCTGCGATGGGACTCGGCTTCGATGACCTGGTGAAGGTCCAGCCGAAGCTTGTGTTGACAAGCATCACCCCGTTCGGGCAGGACGGGCCGTACGCGCAGTACGAGGGATCGGAACTCATCTATTACGGAATGGGCGGGCCGATGGCGGGCAACGGCTCTGAGGACGAGGTTCCGGTCAAGCTGGGCGGATACATGTCGATTTACCAGACCGGGAACACGGCAGCAACTGCCACCATGGCTGCCGTCCTCGTGGCCGAGGGCCAGGGCGAGCCGGTGCACATCGACATCTCGGGATTCGAGACCGGATTGAGCTCCTCCGATCGGCGCACCACGTTTCTGCTTGCCCATGCCTACAACGGCGAGGTGACCCCGCGGGGCAACGTGTTGGGAGGCATCCTGCCCAATGGCGCATTCCCCGCAGAGGACGGTTACGTGCAGACGGTCGTGACTCAGGCGTGGTTGCCGCGGATGATGTCCGCCCTCGCGGACGATGATCTGAATGCCTACTTCGCGAAGGTCGCACAGAACCCGGCGATGTTCGCGACGATGGAGACGAAGGAAGCGATCGACGCGGCGCTGTATCCCTGGTTGCTCACGCGGACGAAGCAGCAGGCCATGGAGGATGCCCAGCAGCACAAGTGGCCGCTCACCGCGATCAAGACACCGACGGAAGTGCTCGAAGACTCGCACTACAAGGAGCGTGGCTTCTTCACCGAGGTGACGCACCCGGTGGGCACCGTCGTCCATCCCGGCGCTCCATTTGAAATCGAGGGCGGCTGGGAACCCAGCGCCGCCCCGCGGCTCGGTGAGCACACCGAAGCCATACTGTCCACCTTGCCCGTCGACTCGCTGTAACCGGCAGAGCTACTACGAAGGAGTATCATGGCTCATCTTCCTCTCGAGGGTCTCCGCGTCCTCGACATAACCGTTGTGTGGTCCGGTCCGACCGTCACGATGCTGTTGTCCGATCTCGGCGCTGAGGTCATCCGTGTCGACAACCCGTGGCTTTTCCCCAGTAGCACTCGCGGTTTGGTGGCTCGTCCCACCGAGGCGCAGATGACGATGATGGGAACGATGGGACGGGCCTACCCCGACGGGAAGCCCGACGAACGCCCGCAGGACCGACACGCGATGTTCAACTGGCACGCGCGTGGTAAAAAGCTCATGACGCTGGATCTGCGCAAGGAATCCGGACGCGAGATCTTCATCGAGTTGGCCAAGACGGCCGACGTGTTCGTGGAGAACAACAACGTCGCCGTGCTGGGAAACCTGGGTATCGACTGGGACACCCTTCACGCGGCCAACCCGAGGCTCATCCTGTTGCGCATGCCGCCCGCCGGCATCGGCGCGCCATACTCCTCCTATCTGGGGTTCGGTGCGCACTTCGAGGCGTTCTCGGGGATCACCGCTGTCCGCGGCTACGCGGATACCGCGCCCGCCACGACGACCAGCGTTTTCCAGATGGACCCGGCCGCCGGATCCATCGGTGCGTTCGCAGTGATGGCCGCGTTGCGTCGTCGGGAGAAGACGGGGCAGGGTGAGATCGTCGTACTTCCTCAGGTGGAGAACGAGATGAACCACATCGGTGAGATGTTCATCGATGCCGCCGCCAACGGGTACGATAACCCGCCGCTGACCAATCGCGACCGCAACTTCGTCCAAGGTGCCTATCCGACCAGCGAAGACGATCGTTTCGTGACCATCACCATCCGCGACGATGATGAGTGGGCCCGCGCGGTCGAAGCGATGGGCGACCCCGGCTGGGCGACTGATGATCGTTTCTCCACGCAGGCGGGCCGACTCGCCGCGCAGGATGACATCGACGCGGCGATCGCGGACTGGACTCGGTCGCGGACGCGTCAGGAGGTGTTCACCACACTGCAGAGCGTGGGCGTGCCTGCGGGACCGATCATGCTCGAAGACGACGTGTTCGCTGATCCACATGTGAAAGCTCGCGGGTTCCTTCGCGAGAACACCGGATCTGCAACCGGTACTCATCTGTATCCGGGACATCAGTGGAAGTGGAACGGTCCCGACATGAAGTGGGAGCCGATCGGTGGTCTGGGAATGGACAACGAGTACGTCTACAAGGAAGTGCTGGGGTTCAGCGACGAACAGTACGCGCAGGCCGAGCTCGATGGCCATATCGCGACGACGTACCTGGATCCAGCCGGAAACCCGATTTAATCGTTCACCCGCGCGCAGCGCAATGGAGGTTGTATGAATCTGT
>NZ_WOYP01000120.1 GCF_011620715.1 Microbacterium sp.
CCCTCGTTGTACCGGCGGCCGACCAGGATGCGCCCGGTGTGCTCGTCGACGATCATGACCTCGTCGTTCATCACGACGTAATCCGCGTCGCGCTTGAACAGCGCGAGCGCCTTGATCGAGTTGTTCAGGAACGAGATGAGCGGGGTGTTGGCCGATTCGTACAGATTTTCGATGCCCAGGTAGTCCTCGACCTTCTCGATGCCGGGCTCGAGCACGCCGATGGTTCGCTTCTTCTCGTCGACCTCGTAGTCCACACCCGCTTCGAGCGTCTTGGCGATCTTCGCGAACTCCACGAACCAGCGGTTCGCCTCGCCCGAGGACGGTCCCGAGATGATGAGCGGCGTGCGGGCCTCGTCGATCAGGATCGAGTCGACCTCGTCGACGATCGCGTAGAAGTGACCGCGCTGCACGAGATCCTCCTTGCGCCAGGCCATGTTGTCGCGCAGGTAGTCGAAGCCGAACTCGTTGTTGGTCCCATACGTGATGTCCGCTTCGTACTGCTGCCGGCGGATGTCGGGGGTCTGCCCCGCGACGATCGTGCCGGTGGTCATGCCGAGGGCGCGGAAGATGCGGCCCATGAGCTCGGACTGGTAAGACGCGAGGAAGTCGTTGACCGTGATGATGTGCACGCCCTTGCCGGCGATCGCGTTCAGGTAGGCCGGAAGGGTCGCCACGAGGGTCTTGCCCTCACCGGTCTTCATCTCGGCGATGTTGCCCAGGTGCAGCGCCGCGCCGCCCATGACCTGCACGTCGTACGGACGCTGGCCGAGCGTGCGCTTGGCGGCTTCGCGGACGGCGGCGAACGCCTCGGGCATGAGCTGGTCGAGGGTTTCTCCGGCGTCGAAGCGGGCGCGCAGGACCGCGGTCTCGCCGCGCAGCTCTTCATCGGTCAGGTGCGCGTAGTCCTCTTCGAGGGCGCCGACCGCCTTCACGACCTGCTGCAGTCGGCGCAGGATTCGTCCTTCTCCCGCGCGAAGCAGTCTCTCGAGAGCATTGGCCACGAAGCATCTCCATCTGTCCAGTGCAGCGCCGTCCGGCGCCGATGCCACCCAGCGCCGAGCGCAAGGGCATACACGGCCATGTTATCCGTCTGTGACCTTGGAGTGCGCTGGGTGGCGGGCGCAGCCAGGGCGCGACACGCAGGACGCGGCATCCCGCGGCACCTACGCCGGGGTGCCTATACTCGGCAACTGCATACCCGGTATGCAATGCGATGACGGGAGTTCGACATGTCGGTGCGACAGAGCCTGCTGGCCATCCTCGACCAGGGCCCCTGCTACGGGTACCAGCTGCGCGCCGAGTTCGATCGCCGCACCGGGTCGACCTGGCCGCTCAACGTCGGGCAGATCTACAACACCCTCGACCGTCTCGAACGCGACGGACTCGTCTCGAAAGGGGCGACCGACGAGCAGGGGCACGTCTTCTACACGATCACGGATGCCGGTTCCCTCGAGGTCTCGGACTGGCTCGGCTCTCCGGTCGATCGCGGGCAGACGGCGCGCGACGAGCTCGCGATCAAGCTCTCGGTGGCGGCGACACTGCCGGGCGTGGATGTGGACGCGGTGCTGCGCACTCAGCGGCGCGCATCCGCGTCGCGGCTGGCCGCGCTCACGCGCGCTGCCCACGCAGGGTCCCCGGACGGGCCGGAGGGACTTGCGAGAAAGCTCGTCACGGATGCCCAGCTGTTCCAGGCCGAGGCGGAGCTGAACTGGCTCGACCGTGCGCGGGAGCGCCTCGCCGAACAGCCCGCGCACGCGATGTCGCTGGGGCTGGCGTCGGAGCGGCCCAAGCGGGGCCGACCCGCCAGGGATGCCGTCACCGCCGGCTGAGCCGGCTGCGAGCGCGCGGCATCCTGCCTCCTCACAAGCAGGCGCACTACCCTGAAGCGTGACTTCTGCTGATGCTCCCGTCGAGGCCGAGGCTCTTGCAGAGCCCGCCGCGATGACGTTCTCCGACCTCGGATTGGGCGACGCGGTGCTCAAGGCGCTCGACGATGTCGGCTACGAGACGCCCTCGGCGATCCAGGCGGCGACGATTCCCGCGCTGCTCGCGGGGCGCGATGTCGTCGGGCTGGCCCAGACCGGAACGGGCAAGACCGCGGCCTTCGCGCTGCCGATCCTCGACCGCCTCGACGTGTCGCAGAAGACCCCGCAGGCGCTCGTGCTGGCCCCGACGCGCGAGCTCGCGCTGCAGGTCTGCGAGGCGTTCGAGAAGTACGCGGCCCACGTGAGGGGTGTTCACGTGCTGCCCGTCTACGGCGGTCAAGGCTACGGCGTGCAGCTGTCGGCACTGCGGCGAGGCGTGCACATCGTCGTGGGAACCCCTGGCCGCATCATCGACCACCTCGAGAAGGGCACGCTCGACCTGTCGGAGCTGAAGTACCTCGTGCTGGACGAGGCCGATGAGATGCTCAAGATGGGCTTCGCCGAAGACGTCGAGACGATCCTCGCCGACACGCCCGCCACCAAGCAGGTCGCACTCTTCTCGGCGACGATGCCGACGGCGATCCGCCGCATGTCGCAGCAGTACCTGCACGACCCCGAAGAGATCACGGTCAAGACCAAGACCACGACATCCGCCACGACCGCCCAGCGCTACCTGATCGTCTCGCACCAGCAGAAGATCGACGCCCTCACGCGCATCCTGGAGACAGAGAATTTCGAGGGCATGATCGTGTTCGCGCGTACCAAGAGCGCGACCGAGGAGATCGCCGAGAAGCTGCGGGCCCGGGGCTACTCCGCGGCGGCGATCAACGGCGATGTCGCCCAGCCCGTGCGCGAGAAGACCGTCAACCAGCTGAAGTCGGGCAAGCTCGACATCCTCGTCGCCACCGATGTCGCCGCGCGCGGCCTCGACGTCGAGCGCATCTCGCACGTGGTCAACTTCGACATCTCGACGGACACCGAGTCGTATGTGCACCGGATCGGGCGCACCGGGCGCGCGGGACGCTCGGGGGATGCGATCAGCTTCGTGACTCCGCGTGAGCGCGGGCTCGTGACCGTGATCGAACGCGCCACGCGGCAGCCGCTGACCCAGATGCAGCTTCCGACTGCCGACGACGTCAACCTCACCCGCCTCGCTCGCTTCGACGACCGCATCACCGCGGCGCTCGGCCAGACCGAGCGCATCGACGGGTTCCGCGACGTGATCGCCCACTACGTACGCCACCACGATGTACCCGAGGTGGATGTGGCGGCAGCTCTGGCTGTCGTCGCGCAGGGCGAGTCCCCGCTGCTGCTGGAGCCCGAGACCGAGCAGCAGCGGCGCGGTTTCGAGGATCGCGCCGACCGCGGCGACCGCGGCGCTCGCCCCGGCCGCTTCGACCGCGACGAGCGTCCCGAACGCCGGCAGCGTCCGAGCAACGGCCGGATGGCCACCTACCGGATCGCAGTGGGCAAGCGGCACCGGGTCGAACCGCGCCAGATCGTCGGCGCCCTCGCGAACGAGGGCGGGCTCAGCCGCGGCGACTTCGGCGCGATCCAGATCCGCCCGGACTTCTCGCTCGTCGAGCTGCCGGCCGGCCTGTCGCAGTCGACCCTGGACCGGCTCTCCGACACCCGCATCTCGGGCAAGCTCATCGAGATCCGCCTCGACACCGGCGGCCCCTCAGCGCGGCGAACCTAGGATCGAGCTATGGCTGGATTGTGGGGCAAACGAAAGCGCGAGGAGCAGGCGGCGCGAGATGCGCAGGATGCCGAGCTCGCCCGGCGGGCCAGAGGCGCGCTCGTGGCGGTGGACGAGCGCATCCGCACGACGACCGACGAGCTGGACTTCGCGGTCGCCGAACTGGGTGAGGCGGCGACGAAAGATCTGCGCGACGCGCTGACGGCCGTGCGCACGCACCTGGCCGAGGCGTTCCACCTCAACCAGCTGAACCACGACGAGATCCCCGACACCCCCGACGAGCTGCGCACCCGCAACGCGCGCATCGCGCAGCTGTGCGAATGGGCCGACGAACTGCTCGATGACCGCACGACCGCGCTCGCGAAGGACATCGAGCGCGTGCGCCGCGCGCCGGAGATCCTCGCGCAGGTGCGCGCCGACATCGCGTCGCTGAGCGAGAGACTGCCGCACGCGCGCGAGACGCTCGCGCGGCTGGCGCTCCGCTACAGCGAGGCGGCGCTGCGTCAGGTCGCCGAGGGCGCGGACGAGGCCGAGCAGCTGCTGACCTTCGCGGCGCACAGCGCCGACGTATCGGCACGCCGGCGCGAGGACGGCCGCCGCGAGGAGGCGAACCTGGCGCTGGAGACGGCGACCGAGGCGGTGCGTCGCGCGGCGGCGATCATCGACGGCGTAGAGGACTTCGAGATCGAGGCCCTGCGCGCCGAGTCGACCCTGGCCGATGTCATCGCGGACTCTCGCGGCGACCTCGTCGCCGCCCGCCAGGCGCCGCAGGTTCCCGCGGTGACCGCCGCGGTCGCCGCGCTCGAGGCGGCGCTCGCAGCGGTGCCGGCCGCCCGCGTCAAGGCCGACCCGTTCGCCGAGCTGTCCCAGCTGCGCGAGGCGAACACCGGGCTGGATGCCGCGATCGCGGTGGCCCGCGAGCGCGCGGCTCGCCCGATCCCCTCTGTCGCCCATGTGCGGCACGCGCTCGACGACGCGGACCGGCAGATCGCGGTCGCCCGCAGCGTGATCGCGGGTCATCGGGGCTGGATCGGCGCCGACGCACGCACCCGCCTCGCCGAAGCCGAGCGCACCCGCAACGATGCCGAGCCGCTGGCGACCGACGAGGAGACCCGCGAAGAGGGGATGGCCCTCGCGCGGCGGTCCGGCGCGCTGGCGAGCGAAGCGCTGCAGCTCGCCCAGCGCGACATCGACTCCTCCCGGCCGCAGGACCCGGGCTGGGGCGGTCAGAGCCGCGGACGCCGCGGCGGCATGAGCGACGGGATGGGCGGCATCCTCGGCGGCCTCGTCATCGGCAGTCTGCTCGGCGACTTCTTCGACGGCTGAGCACGCACCGCGCACAGCGAACGGGATGCCTCGAGCAGGCATCCCGTTCGTCCGTTCGGACGGCCGCTAGG
>NZ_WOYP01000001.1:0-18823 GCF_011620715.1 Microbacterium sp.
GCGATCTGATGACGATCCCCGACGGCCTGCACTCGCTCGAGGCGGTCGAGGACTCCGTCGTCCTGTTCACGATCGTCAAGGCTCGCTGATCGCGGACCGGAGCGTCGGCTCCGTTCAGAAGGGCACGTTCTCGGCACGGCCCTACGAGACGGCCGAATGCTCCTCGCGCGCGATCCGCAGCTCGGTGTCGTCATCGTCGCGCTCGTCGGGCCTGACGCCGCGCGCCACGTTCCACGCCGACTGCGGCTCACCCGCGCTCTCGCTCGTGGCCGCGCAGCGCCGCGGGACCAGGCGCAGCCGGCGCTCGGCCCATTCGGCGTCCCACGCACTTCGGCGATCTGCGCGACGGCTCTTCCGCACCGGCAGATGACAGCCGTATACGCGCTGGTCGACCGGCGGCGCCGGGAGCGCCCTGGGCGTGGGTCGCCGCCCGCGTAGCCTGGGCTGATGGCCTCCGACTCCGCCCGCACCGCCCTCGAGATCGCCGACTGGCGGCGCCGAGTTTTCGCACTGTACGACGCGCTGCGCGCGCAGGAGGACCCCGAGGAAGCGCACGAGCTGTGGCGCATCGAGCGCGACGACCTCATGGGCCGGCATCCCGCCACGCCGCTGCTGGACGCGGACCTCGTCCTGTTCGAGGGGTTGACGATCGCCCCCTACGACCGGGCGTGGCGGTACGAGCTGCCGATCCTGCCGGCCGAGCCGGGCGGGTTCGAGTTCGCGACCGGGACCGACGGCGCCGTTCCGTTCGAGCGGGTCGGCCTGGTCGAGATCCCGGATGCCGGAACCCTCGACGTCTGGCGCGTCATGACCTACGGCGGCGGAGTGTTCGTACCGGTGCGCGACGCGCTCGCGGGGCTTCCAGGAGGAACGTACGGCGGCGGGCGGTACCTGATCGACACGATCAAGGGGGCGGACCTCGGCTCGGATGTCGCACGCGGAACGATCGTGCTCGACTTCAACTTCGCGTACAACCCGTCGTGCGCCTACGACCCTGTATGGGCGTGCCCGCTCGCGCAGCCCGGGAACGTGCTGCCGATCGCCGTGCCGGTGGGCGAGCTGTACGGCTGATCACCGCGGTCGCCGTCGACCGGGGCGCATAACTCCTGCAGAACGCACCGCGGTCGTGGGCGCGCTCGTACGGTGGCGGCTGTCGCGCGCGTCTCGTGTTCCGCGCTGCAGGAGTTGTGCGCCCGAGAGTCCCCGCCGTGCGGGCGAATGCCGCGGCTCAGCCCTTGCGGTGCGCGAGTAGAACTCCAGCGCGGAACCCGGCCCATACACCGCAGCCAGCAGCACGGAAACCCCGGCCCGCGCACAGGCGCCGCACTCGCGCCCGCGCCCGTACACAGGCGCGGTGTGCAAAGCTCGGAGGATGGAGTCGCAGAACCCATACGAATCCCGCCCCTGGCTGTCGGCGTATGCGCCCGGAGTGCCCGACGTCATCGAAGAGGTCACCGAGACGCTGTCCGACATGATCGAGGCGAGCATCGCCCGGTATGGCAGCGCCGCGGCGCTCGAGTTCTTCGGCGCCACGACGACCTACCACGATCTCGGCGAGCAGATCGAGCGTGCGGCCGAGGGGCTGCGCAAGCTGGGTGTCTCGCATGGCGACCGTGTCGCGATCATCCTGCCGAACTGCCCGCAGCACGTGGTCGCGTTCTATGCGGTGCTGCGACTGGGCGCGATCGTCGTCGAGCACAACCCGCTGTACACGGCGCGAGAGCTGCGGCATCAGTTCGAGGACCACCAGGCGCGGTTCGCGATCGCGTGGGACAAGGTCTGTGACACGCTGGCCGGGTTCCCGGCCGACCTCACGCTCGAGCGCATCGTGAGCGTCGACATGACCGAGGCGATGCCGTGGACCACCCGCATTGCGCTGCGGCTGCCGCTCGCGAAAGCGCGCACTGCGCGTGCCCAGCTGACCGCGACGCCGAAGGCGAAGAAGGTGCTCGGCTGGCGGGCGCTCGTGGACGGCAGGCGCCTGAACAAGCAGCATCCGCACCCGGTCATCGACGACATCGCCCTGCTGCAGTACACGAGCGGCACGACCGGCGCTCCGAAGGGCGCGATCCTCACGCACAGCAATCTGCGAGCGAACGCGATGCAGGGTCGCGCGTGGGTGCCGGGGCTGCACGAAGGCGAGGAGACGTTCTACGGTGTGCTGCCGCTGTTCCACACCTACGGCATGACTCTATGCCTCACGTTTGCGATGAGCATCGGGGCCAAGCTGGTGCTGTTCCCGAAGTATGACGTGATCCTCATGGCGGATGCTGCGAAGAAGAGTCCGCCGACCTTCCTGCCCGCGGTCCCTCCGATGTTCGACCAACTCGCCCGTGCGGCCGAGCGCGGCACGATCGACCTGAAGAGCCTGCGGTTCGCGATGTCGGGTGCGATGAGCCTTCCGGTCGAGACCGTGGCCCGGTGGGAGGAAGTGACCGGAGGCCTTCTCGTCGAGGGCTACGGCATGACCGAGACCTCGCCGATCGTGCTCGCCAACCCGATGGGCCCGTCGCGACGCCCCGGAACTGTCGGCGTGCCGTTCCCGAGCACCGACATCCGTGTCGTCGACCCCGACGACACGAACACGGATCGTCCTTTCGGGGAGTCGGGCGAGCTGCTGGTCCATGGCCCTCAGGTGTTCCAGGGCTATTGGCGGCGACCGAACGAGACGGCGGAGACGCTGCTCCCGGGTCGCTGGGTGCGCACCGGCGACATCGTCACGGTCTCGGCCGACGGGTTCGTCACCGTCGTCGACCGGCTCAAGGAGATCATCATCACCGGCGGTTTCAACGTCGCCCCGACGGAGGTCGAAGAGACACTCCAGGGTCACCCTGATGTCGCCGAAGCCGCCGTCGTGTCCCTCCCGCGATCGGGCGGCGAACAGGTCGTCGCCGCGATCGTGCTGCGGGAGGGTGCGGTGCTGGACCCCAAGGCGCTGCGCGACTACTGCAAGCTGCACCTTGCGGACCACAAAGTGCCCCGCAGGTACTTCGAGGTCGACGAGCTGCCCCGGTCGCTCATCGGCAAGGTGCTGCGCCGCGAGGTGCGCGAGCGGCTGCTGCGGGACGCCTGACTCAACCGCTTCGGCCCCTCTCATACTTGATCGGTCTCGTCCGCGGCCGCGCCCGGCTCACCGGATGAGCTGCTCCCACCCGTCGCCGTCGGTGTGCTCGAAGATCAGGTTCGTCTCGGTGTGCGCCACGGCAGGGTGCCCGGTCAGGTGCGTCAGCACGAACTCGCGCACTTCCGCGGCGTCGCGCGCCATGACGTGCAGCAGGAAGTCGTCGGCGCCCGCCATGTGGAACAGGCTCAGCACCCCCGGCAGGCTGGGTGCCGCCCGTCGGAAGGCCTCGATCTCCTCGCGCGCATGCTTGACCAGCCGGATTGCGATGAGCGCCTGAACCGTCGCGCCGAGCGCGAGCGGGTTGAGGTCGACGCGATATCGGCGGATCACGCCGCTGGTCTGCAGCCGGCGCAGGCGCAGCGAAACCGTCGATTCCGCGATGCCGAGCGTCGAGGCCAGTGCTGCGCCGGAGGCGCGGGCGTTCGCGGTGAGCGCCCTCAGCAGCGCTCGGTCGGTCCGATCGAGAGCAAGGACCTGTGCCATGGGGCTCCTTCGCCGCGCTGTGACTGAAGCTTCTTCGACCGACTGTACGCCTCCGGAACTGCTCGGCTGATGGACTCTGTGACACTGCTCAGGGTCGTGAGACGGAGGGGAATCCCCTCGGTCTCGAGCTCCGGACGCAGACTTGCGGTCAGCGGCGCGAGCGGGTACGAAACGCGGACGCAACAGATTTGGGCGACACTGTGGGAATGTCCACAAAGGTCTCGCTCACGCACTACACCGGGTATTCGTTCGCCCGACCGGTGAATGTCACCCCTCACATGGTGCGTCTGAGGCCTGCCCCGCACTCCCGGACGCCGATCGAGGCGTACTCGCTCGAGGTCAGCCCGGCGAACCACTTCATCAACTGGCAGCAGGATCCCTTCGGCAACTGGGTCGCCCGGCTCGTGTTCCCCGAGAAGATCGATCACTTGTCGATCACGGTCAGCCTCGTCGCGGACCTCATGGTCATCAACCCGTTCGACTTCTTCATCGAGGAGTACGCCGAGCACTTCCCGTTCGACTACGAGCCCGGTCTCAAGGCCGACCTCGCGCCCTACCTGCGTCCGGTCGAGGACAGCGAGCAGGCCGGAATCTGGAAGGAATCGCTTCCGCCGATGCCCGAGAACGGCGTGCCGACCGTGCAGTTCCTGGCCGGCCTGAACTCGGCCGTGCACCGCGACGTGGCCTACGACGTGCGCATGGAGCCGGGCGTGCAGACGCCCGACGAGACCCTGGGCCGAGCGATCGGAAGCTGCCGGGACAGCGCGTGGCTGCTCGTGAGCCTGCTGCGCAAGTACGGCCTCGCCGCGCGCTTCGTCTCCGGGTACCTCGTGCAGCTGGCCGCCGACCAGAAGGCGCTCGACGGTCCGAGCGGCACCGAGGTCGACTTCACCGACCTGCACGCCTGGACCGAGGTCTACATCCCCGGCGCCGGGTGGGTCGGCATGGACCCGACCAGCGCGCTGTTCGCCGGTGAAGGGCACATCCCGCTGAGCGCGACACCCCACCCCTCCAGCGCCGCCCCGATCCAGGGCACGACCGAGCCTGTCGAGGTGACCTTCGACTTCCGCAACGAGGTCATCCGCATCCACGAGGATCCGCGCACCACCAAGCCCTACACCGACCAGCAGTGGGCGCGCATCGACGCCCTCGGCGGCGCGGTCGACGAGCGTCTGCAGGCGGGCGACGTGCGCCTCACGATGGGCGGAGAGCCGACCTTCGTCGCGCTGGATGACGCGACCAGCGCGGAGTGGAACACGGATGCCGACGGCGAGCACAAGCGCGAACTGGCCGGCATCCTCGCCGAGCGGCTGCGCGCCACGTATGCGCTGGGCGGAGTCGTGCACCGCGGTCAGGGCAAGTGGTACCCGGGCGAACCGCTGCCCCGCTGGAACATCGCGCTGCAGTGGCGCACCGACGGCAAGCCCCTGTGGAACGACCCGGAGCTTCTCGCCGACCCGTGGGGGAAGGATGCCGATCCCGACGCCCGCTCCAACGCCGAAGCCCTCGCCCGTGCGGTGACCGCGTTGCTCGGCATCCCGGATCGCCGACTGCTGCCCGCGTATGAGGACCCGTTCGCCGAGATCGCGGCCGAGATCCGCCAGCCCGAAGGGCCGCGGCCCGAGCTGGATGAGACCGCCGGAGTCGACGTCGCTGAGCTCGACCGCACCGTCACGGCCGAGACAGGCTGGGTGCTGCCGCTCACGACCGAGGACGAGTGGACGAGCCCGGCCTGGACGTTCCGCCGCGGACGCCTCGTGCTCATCCCCGGCTCGAGCGCCGTCGGGCTGCGCCTGCCGCTGGACTCGATCTCGTGGGCAGACCCCGAGCACCCCGGCGAGCCCTCGTACCTCGAGGCAGGGCCGCCGCTCACCCCCGGCATCCCCAAGGTCAGCGTCGTCGACCCGAAGGACGCGCGCACGACCGCGGTCACGTTCGAGGCCCGAGACGGTCACGTACACGTGTTCCTGCCGCCGACCGTGACGCTCGAGGCATACTGCGACCTGCTCATGGTGATCGAGAAGGCCGCAGGACTCACCCGCTGCCGGCTCGTGCTCGAGGGGTACGGCCCGCCGCCGGACGTGCGCCTGACCCAGCTGATCGTCACACCTGACCCGGGCGTGATCGAGGTCAACATGCAGCCGACGTCGTCGTGGAACGATCTGCGCCACCTCACGGTGACGCTGTACGAACAGGCCCGTCAGAGCCGCCTCGCGACCGAGAAGTTCGACCTCGACGGACTGCACACCGGAACCGGCGGCGGCAACCACATCACGCTCGGCGGATCGCAGCCGGTCGACTCGCCTCTGCTGCGCCGCCCCGATCTGCTCGCGAGCCTGATCACGTACTGGCAGCGGCATCCGAGCCTGTCGTACCTGTTCTCGGGTCGGTTCATCGGACCGACGAGCCAGGCGCCCCGTTTCGACGAGGGCCGCCCGGAAGCGGTCTACGAGATGGAGATCGCGCTGCAGGAGATAAGCCGGCTCACCGCATCGGCGCGCGAGCTCGGCGAGGAGTCCTCGCCATGGCTGGTCGACCGGGCGCTCCGGCACCTGCTCACCGACCTCACCGGCAACACCCACCGCGCCGAGTTCTGCATCGACAAGCTCTACAGCCCCGACAGCAGCCGCGGTCGGCTCGGACTGCTCGAGCTGCGCGGATTCGAGATGCCGCCGCATCCGCAGCTCGCCCTCGTGCAGGCTCTGCTCGTGCGCAGTATGGTCGCGATGTTCTGGGAGAAGCCCTACACGGCTCCGCTCGTGCGCTGGGGAACGCGCCTGCACGAGGACTTCCTGCTGCCCGAGGGAGCAACCGCCGACATCGGCGAGGTCGTCGCCGACCTGCGCCAGCACGGCATCGCGTTCGAGGCCGACTGGCTCAACGCGTTCACCGAGTTCCGGTTCCCCCGGATCGGGATGACCCGCCTGACCGGCGGCAGCGCCGAGGGCATCGAGCTCGAGCTGCGGCAGGCGATCGAACCGTGGAACGTCCTCGGCGAAGAGGTCACGGAGGGCGGCACCTCGCGCTACGTGGACTCGTCGGTCGAGCGCGTCCAGGTGAAGGTGACCGGCCTGGATCCGCGCATGCACCTCGTGACGTGCCAGGCTGTTCCTGTGCCACTGACGTCGACCGGTCGCATCGGCGAGTACTACGCCGGTGTGCGCTTCCGCGCCTGGCAGCCGTGGTCGGCGCTGCACCCGTCGATCCCGGTGCACGCTCCGCTCGTGTTCGACGTCGTGGACGTCGAGTCCGGGGTGAGCGTCGGCGGTGCGACCTACCACGTCGTGCACCCCGGCGGCCGGTCGTACGACCGGCCGCCGATCAACTCCAACGAGGCCGAAGCGCGCCGGGCGAGCCGGTTCGAGCCGCACGGCCACACCGCGAGCCACCTCGACGTGTCCGCGATGCGCGAGAGGGCGCGGCGTGCGTTCAGCTCCGACTACCCGCACACCCTCGACCTGCGGAGGGTTCCGACCGCGTGAGCCTGCTCAGAGACTACGCGGCCTCGATCGCGCAGCCGACCCTGCCGTTGACAGGCAACGGCGTGCGCTTCGACGAGGTCGTGGGCGCCGACGGGGCGCTGCGGCCCGCGTGGAAGGGCATGGCGTCGATCGCCGTCGAGCTGACCTCTGCAGAGCTCGGCCGCATCGACGGCGAGATCACGACACTCCTCGCTGACGACGGTGCGACGTATGGAAATCCCGATGGTGCGCAGCCCTGGCAGCTCGATCCCATGCCGCTCGTCCTGGATGCCGCCACCTGGGCGCGGCTCGAGGTCGGGCTGGCGCAGCGCACGGAACTGCTCAACGCTCTGCTGGCCGACATCTACGGCGAGCAGCGACTTCTCGCCGAGGGGGTCATCCCTTCGGCGGTCGTCTTCGGGCACTCCGGCTACGCGCGCCCGATCGCGCGCGCGCGCGGATTCGATCCGAACCCGCTGATCCTCTCGAGCACCGATCTCGGGCGGGACGCCGCGGGAGAGTGGCGCGTGCTGACCGACCGGGTGCAGGCACCGTCGGGCCTCGGCTACGCGATGGAGAACCGCCGCGTGCTCTCCCGTGTGCTGCCGGAGCTCTACGAGGAGGCGGGGCTTCACCGCATGGAGCCGTACTTCTCAGCGCTGCGCTCGGCGCTGCTGCAGGCGGCGCCCCTCGAAGCAGCCGACCCGCGGGTCGTGGTGCTCTCGCCCGGGACGCATTCCGAGACCGCGTACGACCAGGCGTTCATCGCCAACATCCTCGGCTTCCCGCTCGTGCAGGGCGAAGACCTCGTGATCCGCGACGGCTGGGTGTGGATGAAGCCCGCGGGCTTCCCCCAGCATCAGCCGCACGAGCGCGTCGACGTGATCCTGCGCCGCGTGGATGCCGAATGGTGCGATCCGCTCGAACTGCGTGCGGGCTCGCGGCTGGGTGTCGCCGGGCTCACCGAGGCCGTGCGGCGCGGCCGGGTACGGCTCGTGAACGGGCTGGGCGCGGGCGTGCTGGAGAACCCCGGTCTGATGCCGTTCATGCCGGCGGTGTGCGAGCGCCTGCTCGGCGAGCAGCTGCGCCTGCCGTCGGTCGCCACCACGTGGTGCGGCGACCCCGAAGGGCTCGCGGAGGTGCTCGCCGCGGTGAAGGCGGACCCGACCGGCTGCATCGTCCGCCAGATCGACGGTCGAGCAGCGGATCTGTCCGAGCTCGACCCGACCGAGCTGCGCGATCGGATCATGTCGGCGCCGCATCGGTTCGTCGGCCAGGAGCGGCTCCCGCTGTCGCAGGCGCCCTCATGGGGCGACGCCGGCCGCAAGTCGGGCCGCGCGAACCCCAGCCCACTCGTGCTGCGGGCCTTCATCGTGCGGGACGGCGCGATCTACCGCCCGCTCGTCGGCGGACTTGCGACCCTCGTCGACGATCGCAATTCGGCTCCCCGCACGAAGGATGTCTGGGTGCTCAAGAATGGGCCCGGCGACCTGGACCAGGGCATCCTCGAGGTCACCCCGCTGTCGCTCGCGCGGGCGGTGCCTGTGCTGCCCCCGCGAGCCGTCGAGGACATGTTCTGGTCGGGGCGCTACACCGAGCGCGCCGAAGACCTCTTGCGCCTCGTGATCACGGCGAGCACGCACGCCGAGCAGCTGGACTACACCTCCACGCGAGAGAGCGGCGCAGCGCTGCGGGCACTCATCGGCGTGCAGCAGCGCTTGTGCGGGACGCGCTGGCTCGACACGGATCTCGAGCAACGCTCGCTGCTGGTGGATGCCGACCGACCGGGTTCGGCGGCGCACTCGCTGCAGCGCATGCGCGACGCGCTCGAGGGTGTGCGCGACCAGCTCTCGGTCGACACCTGGCGTGCGTTCGGCAGCACGGATCGCGCCATGCAGGCGCTTCGGGGGACGCGCCGGCCGCAGCTCGCCGAATCGGCCAGCCGCATGCTGGGCGGCATCCTGTCGCTGCAGGGCGTGACCGCGAACATGATCCGCGACGACGGCTGGCACGCGATCGAGGCGGGTCGCTACCTGGAGCGCTCGCTGCAGGTGTGCACACTGCTGGCCGCGACCACGACCGTCTCTCTCGGCTCGGGCGTCGACCGTGCCGTGCTGGGTGGCGTGCTGATGGCGGCCGAGAGCTCGGTCACGCATCGACGCAGGTTCCGCGGCAGCGCCCGCACATCCGACGTGCTGGACCTGCTGCTGCTGGACCCCGACAACCCGCGATCGATCGCGTTCTCGCTCGCCCGGCTGCGGTTCCACCTGTCCAACCTCACCGGATCGACCGGATCCACGCGCCCGGAGCGTCTGCTCGAGCACCTCGAGGACGCGCTGCAGTCTGCTGACATCGCGGCCCTGACCGCACCCGTGGACGGGCATCGTCCGAAGCTGGAGGAGTTCCTCACCGAGACGCACGGGCAGCTGCACCGTCTCGGCGATGCGATCGTGCACCTGCACTTCGCGGCCGGCCCGGTGCCCCAGCCGATCTCGTCGCTTTCCCTCACCGAGGTCGCAGGGGTGTCCCTGTGAGATACCGGGTCGCCCACACCACCACGTACTCGTACGACGACGACGTGTCCAGCAGCTTCGGCATCGCCCACTGCCGCCCGCGCGAGCTGCCGTGGCAGCGCGTGGCGTCCCGATCGGTCACGATCGATCCGGCGCCGAGCGACATCGCCGACGACACCGACTGCTACGGCAACGTGGTGTCGTACTTCCACGTCACCGAGCCGCACATGCGCCTCACGATCGATGCCCTCAGCGACGTGACGGTCGTTCCGACCGAATACGACGCCGACGCGCTGCTCGAACCGTGGGAGCACGCACGGCCGATCGTGAACCCCGGCATCTCGCGCGGCGCGTGGGCGGCGACCGAGTTCGCCGTGGAATCGCCCAAAGCGCAGCACGTGGATGCCGCCTGGGAGTACGGCGCGGCATCCCTCACGCCGGACCGCCCGATCGGTGAGGCCGTCACCGATCTGATGCACCGCATCAACACCGACTTCCACTACGACAAGACCGCGACGACTGTCACGAGCACGGTCGCCGATGTGATCGAGAAGCGCGCCGGCGTATGCCAGGACTTCGCCCATCTCGCGCTCGCCTGCCTGCGCAGCCACGGAGTGGCCGCGCGCTACGTGAGCGGCTATCTGGCCACGCGACCGCCCGCGGGCAAGCCGCGGCTCGTCGGTGCGGATGCGTCGCACGCGTGGGTGGCGGCGTGGATCCCGGGCTCGGACCAGTGGCTCGCGTTCGATCCCACCAACGACCAGTGGGCCTCGGATCGCCACGTCACCGTCGCGTGGGGACGGGACTATGGGGATGTGCCGCCCGTCAAGGGCGTGATCTTCACCGAGGCGAAGAAGTCGACGCTGCGCGTGGCGGTGGACGTTGCACCACTCGAGGAGTATGCGCAAGGGTGAGTTCATGCGCAGCCTGATATGCGACCCTGAGGGGTGAGATCGTATCGGTGCCGTGTCTGCAGCAGTCCGCTCTACTTCGAGAACTCGATCTGCGTGTCGTGCGGCGTCGGGCTGGGATACTCCCGCGCGGAGGGCGAGATCGTCCCGGTCGGACTCGACGGACGATACATCGACGGCTCCGGGCTCATCTGGCACGTATGCCGAAACCTCAACCTCTCGGGCTGCACGTGGCTTGCTCCGCTCGAGGGTGGCCAGTGCTTCAGCTGCGATCTGACCCGCACCCGTCCCAACGATGCGGACGCGGCCGGAGTCGCGAACTTCCCGGTCGCCGAGCGGGCGAAGCGCCACCTGATCGTGGAGCTGGACCGGCTCGGATTCCCGGTGGTCGGCAAGGACGCAGCGACGGGCGGTGATCCGGTGACCGGTCTGTGCTTCGACCTGCTGTCCAGCACCGACCGCGGCGTGATCATCGGGCACGACGACGGCGTGATCACGATCGATCTGGCCGAGAGCGACCCCGCCTACCGGGAACGCCTGCGCGGTGAGCTGGATGAGCCGTACCGGACGATGCTCGGTCACTTCCGTCACGAGATCGGGCACTACTACCAGTGGCAGCTCGTCGAGGCCGCCGACCACCCCGATCGGCTCGCGCGGTGTCGTGCGCTGTTCGGCGACGAGACGACCGATTACCAGACCGAGATCGACCGGCACTACGCGCAGGGGGCGCCGGCGGGCTGGGAGCAGTCCTACCTGACGACCTACGCGACGATGCATCCGTACGAGGACTTCGCCGAGACGTGGGCGCACTTCCTGCACATCAGCGACACGATCGAGACGGCATCCGAATATGGCCTCACCGCGGTCGCGGGAGTCGACGCGTTCTCGCACTTCCGTGACCTGGTCACCGGCGTGTGGGTGCCGATGTCGACCGCACTCAACATGATCAATCGGTCGATGGGCAAGGACGACCTGTACCCGTTCGTCATCCCCGCACCTGTGCTCGACAAGCTCGAATTCGTCGCGTCGCTGCGGGGGGCGACCCGCGTCTGAGCTCAGGGGCCCGCGTCGTAGCGCTCGCGGGCACGCTCGATAGAGGGATGGTTCGCGATCGCCCAATCGGCGAGGGCGCGCGAGGGTTCGATCAGGGTGCGGCCGGTTTCGGTGAGGTCGTACTCGACGCGCGGCGGGACTTCGGCGTGGGCCGTGCGCACGAGGAGGCCGTCACGTTCGAGCTGGCGCAGGGTGAGCGTCAGCATCCGCTGCGAAATGCCCGGGATGTGACGCTGGAGCTGGGTGAACCGCAGCCGGCCGCCCTGCAAGGTGACGATCACCAGCAGTGACCACTTGTCGCCGACGCGGTCCAGGACCTCGCGCACGGCGCGGCCGTCGCCCGAGGATCGCTCGCCGGCGCACGTGCTCTCATAGGGGGATCTGGGTTCGGTCGCGTCGAGAGCGATGACCGCCATGAGGTTCCCCCGATGTTCGTCGCGCACATTGCTGTGCCTTTTGCACGCGCCCTCATGATCACAGATCATGAGGTTACGAACAAAGGGTAACTCAGAAAGGCATCACGTGCTCATCGCTCTCTGGATCATCAACGGACTGCTCGCCCTCGCCTTTCTTGCGGCCGGATCGATGAAGCTCTTCCGTCCCAAGGCAGCCCTGCAGTCGATGGGCATGGCGTGGACGGAGGACTTCCCGGATGCCGCTGTCAAGCTCGTCGGCGCCGCCGAGATCGTCGGCGCGGTCGGCCTGATCCTCCCGCTGCTGACCGGAATCGCGCCGCTCCTCACGCCGATCGCGGCGACCGCCCTCGCGCTGCTCATGCTCGGTGCCGTCGTGGTGCACCTGCGTCGCAAGGAGACGCCCGTCCCTCCGCTCGTGCTCGGCATCCTGTCCGCGGTGAGCGCCGTGATCGGATTCCTGGTCGTCCTGGGCTGAGCACCGGCATCTCGCGGCTGACCGGCTGAACGGGTGACGCCGGGGGATAACCCTCGGCGCAGAGTCGGGCAGGCCGGGGGGTGCAGAGCGACCGGCGTCCGTACCTTGGAGGCATGACCTCCCAGACTGTGCCGTCTCCGGCCGCCGCGTCGGCGCCTCCGACGCGGCGATCGACGTTGTCCTCACCCCTCCGCGTGGGCGGCGCGATCGCCCAGCTCGCCGCGCTCGGCGTCGTCGGCCCGATCGTGTTCACCGTGCTGTTCACCCTCCTCGGCGTGGGCCTGGGGCTCGTGCCGGTGATCGGCATCGGGCTCGTGATCCTCTTCGGATTCGTCTACGCCCTCTACGCTGTCGCCTGGCTCGAGACCGCCCGCGTCGACGGGCTGTACTCCCTCGGGCTTCCGGGGCTCCGACCGCGCGCACGCACCCGACCCGGCTTCGGCGGGTTCCTGCGGATGGTCTGGCACCAGTTCATCGACCCGTCGATGTGGCGAGCGGTCGCCAGCGCCGCGATCTCCACGATTCTGGGGCTCGTCGTGCTGCCGCTCCTGTCGATCCTCGCGTCGGGCATCGTGCTCGCCTTCGCCCCGCTCTTCGCCCGCAGCGCCACGGTGCGTTTGGCCGGCACCGGCATCGACGTGCCGGTCGCGTGGGCGTCGGTGGTCGGCGTGCTGGCCGGGGTGGTCGCGTTCGTCGCCGTCGTCGGCCTCGCCCTGCTGCACGGGGTGCTCGCCCGAGTGATCGTGGTGCCCACCCGCGAGGCGCAGCTGACCGAGCAGGCCCGCACTTCCGACGCGCAGCGCGCCGGGGCGATCCGCGCGTCCGAAGTGGAGCGCACCCGCATCGAGCGCGATCTCCACGACGGGGTCCAGCCCCGGCTGGTCTCGGTAGGGATGACGCTCGGGCTCGCGCAGCAGAAGGTCGACGTCGACCCCGAGGCGGCCAAGGCGCTCCTCGCCGAGGCGCACACCTCGACGAAGGCGGCCATCACCGAACTGCGGCAGCTGGCCCGCGGAATCCACGCGTCCGTGCTCGACGATCGAGGGCTGGATGCCGCGCTGTCGGCGCTCGCCGGCCGCTCGCACATCCCCGTCCACCTGGACGTTCGCCTCGACTCCCGCTGCGACCGCACTGCGGAGGCCGCCGTCTACTTCGCGATCGCCGAGACGCTCACCAACGCGGCCAAGCACTCCCGCGCAAGCCAGTGCCGGGTGCTCGTCCGGCAGCGCGATGACGGATCGCTCTGGGCCCGGGTCGAAGACGACGGCATCGGCGGCGCTCAGGTGACCCCCGGTGGCGGACTCGATGGGATCTCCAACCGCATCCTCGCCGCCGGCGGCACGGTGCGCTTGGACAGCCCGCAGGGCGGTCCGACATCGCTGGAGGTGAGCGTCCCGTGCGCATCCTGATCTGCGAGGACTCGGTTCTCCTGCGCGAAGGCCTCGTGCGTCTGCTCGAAGACGCGGGCCACGACATCGTCGCGGCTCTGCCGGACGCGAGCGCGCTCGACGACACAGTCGCCGAGACGTCACCGGCGCTGTGCATCCTCGACGTGCGGCTGCCGCCGACGTTCACCGATGAGGGCATCCGCGCCGCGCTGCGGCTGCGCGCAGAGCGTCCCGCACTTCCCGTGCTCGTCCTGTCGCAGTACGTCGAGGAGCGGTATGCCTCCGACCTGATCACGGCGCAGGGCGGCGCGATCGGGTACCTGCTCAAGGACCGGGTCGCCGACGTCACCGACTTCCTCGAAGCGATCACGCGCATCAGCGAGGGGGCGACCGTGCTCGACCCCGAGGTCGTGGCACAGCTGCTGAGCCGGCGGCCCAGGGACGAGCGGATGCAGCGGCTCACCGCCCGTGAGGCATCGACGCTCGCTCTCATCGCCGAGGGCAAGTCGAACCAGGCCATCGCCGCGGCCCTCTTCGTCTCGGAGGGCAGCGTCGAGAAGTACATCACCGCGATATTCCAGAAGCTCGACCTCGAACCGGACGATTCCGGCAACCGGAGAGTGCTCGCCGCACTCGTCCACCTCGAACACGGCGGCGCAATGCCGCAGACAGGAGCACCCTCATGAGCACCGCGACACCGCTGCCGCCCGACTCTTCCGCGCCACCCGCAGTCACGCCCCCGACCCGCGGCCCCTCGCGCGTCGTGGCGATCCTCACGATCGCGCTCGGCTGCACCGTCGTGCTCGGCGCGATCGTGTCCGCCACGTTCTCGACGGTCGCCGCCGCGAACGTGCGCACCGAGACGCAGAGCGTCGATGCGGCGGGCGTGACCGAGCTGGCTGTGGCCGTCGATGCCGCCTCGCTGCGCATCGAGTTCGCCGACGTCGCCGAGGCGACGCTCGAAGTCACCAGCGGTGTCGGCGTCGGCGCCTGGAGGTTCCAGCGCGACGGCGACGAACTCGCCGTCGCGACTCCGCAGCGGTTCGGGCCCGGGTGGGTCTTCGGCGGTGAGGTGCGTGCGACGCTCACCCTGCCGCGCGAGCTGCAGGGCGAGGCGCTGGATGCCTCGCTCGACCTCTCGGCCGGCGAACTCATGGTCGCCGGTGAATTCGGGGATCTCGACCTCGAGGTCGGCGCAGGCACGCTCACGGTGGGCGGAGCGGCCCGGTCCGTCATCGCCGACGTCAGCGCGGGCGGTGCCGACATCGAGCTCGCCGATGTCACGGAAGCCGAGTTCTCGGTGAGCGCCGGCGCCGTCGATGCGCGGTTGACCGGTTCGGCGCCGCGCGAGGTGGTGGTCGATGTCAGCGCCGGATCCCTCGACCTGCTCCTGCCAGATGCGACCTACGACGTGCGCTCGGACGTCTCGGCCGGCGACTTCGAGAACGGACTGCGCACTGAGCTCGGAGCGCGCAACGTCGTCGATGTCACCGTGTCCGCCGGCACGGTCACGATCAACGGCGCCCGGTAGGGCGGAAACCATGGGGCGGGCCGGGTCGCGCTCAGCGCAGGACGAGCGCGGCCGCGCCGATGAGCGGCCCGTGGCCGTCGAGACCGGATGCCGCCACCCGCACGCGTCGGGCGTAGTCGAAGACTGCGGCCTCCTGTACAGAGGCGCGCACCAGGTCGAGATAGTCATCGGCGACCTTGGCGAATCCTCCCGCGATCACGACGATCTCCAGGTCCAGCAGGGTCGCGACATTCGCGATCGCCTCGCCGACCGCGCCGGCCGAGCGGCTCACCGCGGCGACCGCGATCGGGTCGGCGGCGGCATATCCCTGCGCCAGCTGTTCACCGCTCGATCCCGCCCACCCCTCGGCACGCGCCCACGCGACCGCGGATGGGCCGGAGGCGAGCGCCTCGAGCGTGCCGTCGGTCACCGGCGCACCGGGTGCGCGCTTGCGGAGCCGCAACTGACCGATGTGACCTGCGTTGCCCGAGATCCCGGTCACCGGCGAGCCGTCGATGATGAGTCCGCCGCCGACGCCCGTCGAGACGACCATCGCGAGCAGGTTGCGCGCGCCGGCCGCCGCGCCGCGCCAATGCTCGGCGAGTGCGATGCAGGCTCCGTCCAGCGCGAGCCGCACAGGCACATCGGGGCGCAGCTTCTGCACGAGCGAGACGATCGGCAGGCCGGCGAGCGCCGGAAGGTTCAGCGGCGCGATCGCGCCCTGTCCGAGGTCGACCGGGCCGGCGGAGCCTATCCCGATCCCGGCCAGTCGGTCGTCGCCGAGGCCGGCCAGCGCGTCGGCGGCGACGCGGACGATGGCTCGCGCGACGTCGTCACGTGCGGCATCCCGGCCCGTGGGGGCCCGGTGGACGGTGCCGGTCACGACGGCGCCGTCGTCGTCGACCAGTGCGGCGTCCACCTTTGTGCCACCGAGGTCGATCGCCAGCGCGAGCGTGCGTTCGTGCATGGACCGATCCTGGCAGACGGCAGCACACCAGGCCGGGTCATCGACGGCTGATTGAGTCAGGATGGAAGCATGCTGAGCATCCCCACAGTGACCCTGAACGACGGCATCCCCTTCCCCGAACTCGGCCTCGGCACCTACGGGCTCAGCGGCGACAGGGGGGTTGCCGCGATCGTCGCCGCGATCGAGAGCGGCTACCGGCTGATGGACACCGCCGTCAGCTACGGGAATGAGCGCGAGGTCGGCGAGGCCGTGCGCACGAGCGGCGTCGACCGCGGCGAGCTCTTCGTGACCACGAAGATCCCGGGACGGCATCATGGCTACAGCGAGGCGATCGAGAGTACGAACGGATCACTGGCCGTCACCGGGCTGGACTATCTGGACCTGTCGCTGATCCACTGGCCGAACCCGAGCGTCGGCAGGTTCGTCGAGACATGGCGGGCGATGATCGACCTGCGCGAGAGCCGGCTCGTGCGCTCGATCGGCGTCTCGAACTTCACCGAGCAGATGCTCACCCGCCTCATCGACGAGACCGGCGTCGTGCCCGCGGTCAACCAGGTGGAGCTGCACCCCTACTTCCCGCAGGATGCGCTGCGCGCCTTCCACAGCGAGCACGGCATCCGCACCGAGAGCTGGAGTCCGCTCGCGCGGCGCAGCGAGCTGCTGCAGGAGCACGTCCTGAACGAGCTCGCCGAGATCCACGGGGTCACGCCCACGCAGGTCGTGCTGCGCTGGCACGTGCAGATCGGCAGCACGCCGATCCCGAAGTCCGCAGATGCCGAGCGTCAGCGCGAGAACGCCGACGTCTTCGGGTTCGAGCTCACGCCCGATGAGGTCGGTGCGATCTCCGCCCTCGAGCGCGGACGCCTGTGGGGCGGCGATCCGAACACGCACGAGGAGATGTAGCGCCGGGGGCGGGCTCCACCTCGGAGGTCACGAACGCGGGGACAGGGCGGTCCAGGTGCGCCTGCCCGCGTGAGGGAAGCTCAGAGCTGGGCGCCGTTGTCGTCCGGGTCCTCGAGTCCGACGTGCCGGCCGCGCCACGACTCGTAGGCGATCAGCCAGCCGATCGAGATCGCGAAGGCGAGGACGAGGCCGATCCACAGCTGACCCCAGATCAGGCCGAAGAGCACGCCGCCGACCAGAATGACGACCGTGCCGAGGAGCCACTGGATGCGGCCCTTCGGCCAGCCGGTGCGAGGTTCAGACATGAGCACAGCCTACGACGGCGGCACCGCGAGCGGCATGATGACCGATCCGCCGTCGGCGAGGGCGCCCCAGAAGCCCGCGAGCTTCGACTCGTCGTCACCGCTCACCGACACCGAGATTCCGGCGGGAGGGAGTATTCCATACCCGAGGCCGTGTCGGTACCCATGAGGATGAACCCGTCGGGCGTGGCCGGGGCTGCGAGTGCATGAGGCCGCAGGACGCGCGCTCAGCGGCCGCGGTGATCCTCGGGATGCAGCCGGGGCGACCGCCGGGGCTCGCGCACGCCGGTCGCCTCGATGAGCCGGATGACGCGCTGACGCTGCCCCGCCCACGGGGCGAGGAGCTCCAGCATCCCGTCGTCGTCCACGCGGCTGCCGGTCAGCGCGTAGCCGACCTCGTGGGCGAGGTGGAAGTCTCCGACGCTCACGGCATCGGGGTCGCCCAGCGCACGGATGCGTGTCTCCGCCGAGGTCCAGGGTCCGATTCCGCGCTGGCTGATCAGCACCCTGTCGCGCGCCTCGCCGTCGGACGCGGACATGAATACGCGGCCGATCGCCTCGCCGCGGCGTGCGGCCTCGACGAGCGTGCGCGCCTGCGGCGGCTCGAGTCCCGCGCGGTGCCAGGACCAGGACGGCACGCGGCGCCACCCGTCGATGGTGGGCGGGGCGTACATGGGTCGTGGGGTCGGACCGGGGGCGCGCTCGCCGTGCCAGGTGACGATGCACCGCCAGGCCGCGAAGGCCTGCATGCCGGTGACCTTCTGCTCGATGATCGCGCTGGTCAGCGCGTCGAAGAAGACGTCGGTGCGGCCGATGCGCACGCCGGGGTTGCGGTGGTGCGCGGCAGCGATGAGGGGGTGACGACTCGGGTCGAAGTCGCCGGGCACGTCGTGCGCGCCGCAGAGTGCAGGCAGCTGGGCGAGTGCCCACTCCGCGCCCGAACCCCACGCGGCACCGCGGATCACACCGGGAGAGATCTCGCGGATCGCGAGCGTGGCGATGCCCTCGGGCGTGCGGCTCGCGCGCCAGATGACGGTGCCCGAGGCCACCATCGTCGGGTCGCCCGCGCCGTGCCGCTGGTACAGGACGGTGCGGCGCATGTCGACCGGGTGCCGTGGCCGGTACTCGGTCTCGAGAGGGCGTTCGATGTCGGCTTGCGCTCGGAGGTCGGCAGACTGCGCGGTCATGGGCTCAGGTGCAGTCCCGACCCGCGCGATCGTCATGCGCTCACCCTACGCTCCGACCACCGACACCGCCGCCCGCTGCACGTCGTCGACGCATTCCTGCCGAAGGCGCCATCTTCCCGCGGTGCGCCGA
>NZ_WOYP01000001.1:18923-40949 GCF_011620715.1 Microbacterium sp.
CTGCACGTCGTCGACGCATTCCTGCCGAAGGCGCCATCTTCCCGCGGTGCGCCGAGAAGGCGCCGAGAAGGGTGTCTTCCCGCGGTGCGCCGATCGGGGTCAGAAGCGGTCGGGCGAAGGCGTGCCGTGGCCGTAGCGGATCGAGACGTCGGCGTGACGGTCGAAGCGGTAGCCGACGCCGCGCACGGTGCGCACGATGTCCTCGTAGCGGCCGAGCTTGGCCCGCAGGCGGCGCACGTGCACGTCGATCGTGCGCTCGCCCGGCGAGTCCTCCTCGGTGGCGCCGTGCCAGAGTGATCCGACGAGCTCGGTGCGCTCTATCGTGCGGCCCTCGCGCAGCACGAGATACTGCAGCAGCTCGAACTCCTTGAAGGTGAACGCGGCGGACTCGCCGTCGATCAGCACGCGCTTGCGCGAGATGTCGACGACGACGCCGCCCGGTGCGCGGTCTTCGTCTTCGGGCTCGTCCTGCTTGGTGCGGGTGATCGCGGAGGGCTCGTGCAGCGCGAGGCGCACGACGTCCACATCGCGGCCACCCGAGCCGACGGGGGCAAGGGCGACGGTGGCATACGTCTCGGCTTCGGGCGCCAGTTCGGCGAGCGTGCGACGGAGGGCGTCGACGAGGACGCCGAGGCTGACTCCGGATGCCGCGGCCTTGGCTTCGTCGATGCCGACGTACAGGGCGAAGCCGCGGGGGGCGGTTCCGGCGGGAAGGGCGCGGGTGCCGTCCACCGCAGCGGGCGTGTCTGAGGGCTTGTTCACGGCAGCGGGAACGGCGGCGGGAACGGGGGCGGAGACAGCGCGCAGGCGGGGGGCTGTGGCGGGGCGTTCGAGGAGAGCGGTGTTCGACATGTTGATGGTCCTAGGGGAAGGAACCCGCGCCCTGGTCGGCGGGAGTTCGAAGTGTGCTGCAGTGCGGCCTCTGTGATGGGCCTGGGGTGCGGCATCCGGATGGGCGTGATCGACGCCACAAGCCGGATGCTCGGGGGATTCTTGGCGGTGTTCAGAAACCGTGCTGCGAATCAGGCGGGGGTGCAGCGACACATTCGACAACACATGACGACGCGGCCTGCCATCATCATGACGGCAGTCCCGTTCGCCTCCAGGGCGGACAGAGAGCGCGAGTTGTCAGTCATCTCGCGATTATGACGGATCCGGTTGTAATGCGTCAAATCGCCGACGTATCGGATCGGTCGTACGATGGATGGGTGACATCTTTGACCTTCGCCCGCGAACCCGACGCTTCGCGCTACACGCTGCACAGCGGCACCGACCTGGTGTGTGTTCTGGATTACCGGGACGACGGGCGCTCCGTCGCGATGACGCGCGCGTACACGGTGCCCACGTTCCGCGGGCACGGGTACGCGGGCGAGATCGTGGACCGCGCGGTCGCCGAGCTCGAGCGCCAGGGCGACCGGTCGGTCATTCCGGTGTGCTGGTACGTCGCCGAATGGTTCGCCGCGCACCCCGAGCGGGCGGGCATCCTGCAGCAGCGCGCCACCGCGTAGCCGCGAAGCCGGGCCCCTACACTGAGGCTCGTGGACTTCGAGACCCTCTTCCTCTTCGTCGCCGTGGGCTTCGAGGCCATGGGGGCGCTCGCGATGATCGTCGGCTTCATCATCGCCCTGGTGCTCTGCGTGCGCTCCCTCAGACGCGGAGAAGGCGGGAGTGCGGCGTTCTCGGTGCTGCGCACGACTCTCGGTTCCGCGATCCTGCTGGGGCTCGAGGTGCTCGTCGCTGCCGACCTCATCCGCACGATCACCTCGAAGCCCTCGATGGAGGACGCCCTCATCCTCGGCATCATCGTGCTGATCCGGACCATCCTGTCGATGTCGATCCAGATCGAGATCGAAGGGATGCTGCCCTGGCGGCGGGCGATGTTCACGAGCGGCGGGCAGATGATCGGCCAGGCGGTCGGGAAGGATCGCACTGCGGCTGCTGCAGCACGCACGGCAGGCGACACCACGTGAATCCCAGGACCGATGTGAGCGCTATGAAGAGGTGCTCCGGCACAGACTCCCGGGTACCGGCATCCAGCTGACCGACGACGACATCAGCGCCCTCGCGGGTCATACGCGCCCCGATCATCGGTGTCGACGATAGCCTGGGGTCGATGTCGGACTCCACGACCGCGAACTCGCCCGCGGACACCCCCGAGCGAGCTGTGAAGACCTCCGCTCATCCGCCGGGCACGGACATCGTGCTGACCTCCCCGCAGCGGTGGCGTGCGTTCTGGGTGTGCGTCGCGGTGGCGGGGATCACGATCCTCGACCTGTCGAAGGTCAACGTCGCCTTGCCGTCGATCGAGGCGGCGCTCGGCGCGGGGTCGACCCAGCTGCAGCTCATCGTCTCGGGCTACGTCCTGACCTTCGGCCTGGTCCTGGTGCCGATGGGGCGGCTGGGCGACCAGCGGTCCCGCCGGGCGCTGTTCATCGTCGGCCTGTCGCTGTTCACGGTCACGAGCCTGCTCTGCGCTGTCGCGATCAGCCCGCTCATGCTCATGGTCGCGCGACTGCTGCAGGGCGTCGCGGCCGGCATCCAGATGCCGCAGGTGCTCGGGCTCATCCAGCAGCTGTTCCAAGGCAAGGAGCGCGGGCGCGCATTCGGGCTCTTCGGCGCCACGATCGGAATCGCGATCGCGTTCGGGCCGACGATCGGCGGTCTGATGATCCTCGTCGGAGGTGCGGCAGACGGCTGGCGGCTGATCTTCTGGATGAACGTGCCGCTGGGCATCATCGCGATCGCGCTCGCGGTCTGGGTGCTGCCGAGAACCCGCACCCGCTCGCGCAAGGCGCTCTCGTTCGACCTCTTCGGGGTGTTCCTGTTCAGCCTTGCCGTTGTTTCGCTGATGTGGCCGTTCCTCTTCACGACCGGCTCGCCGGACGACGATCCGCGGCGCTGGTGGCTGCTGGCCGTGTTCGTGGCGTTCACCGGTGCGTTCGTGGCGTGGGAGCGGCACTACGAGAGCACGGGCAGGCAGCCGCTCATCCCGTTCGCCCTGTTCCGGGTCTCGTCGTTCCGAAACGGCACGCTGCTGATCGCCGCGTACTTCACTGCGCTGCCCGCGCTCTTCCTGCTCACCACCTTGTTCCTGCAGACCGGCGTGGGGCTCGCCCCGGTCTACGCGGGCATGGTGACGATCGGCTTCGCCCTGACGAGCGCGGTGTTCTCGTGGATCGGCGGCAACCTCGTCGGCACCTACGGCCGCCCCATCGTCGTATGGGGACTTTCAGTCATGCTGCTGTGCGTGATCGGCCTGGCAGCAGCCGCGCTGTTCGCCCCCGAAGCCGCCGTCGTGTGGGTGATGGCCGGGATCATGGTGATCGGCGGCATCGGCGGCGGGCTCGTGAACTCGCCCAACCAGACGCTGACGCTCGCCGACATCCCGGTGGACCAGGGCGGCACCGCCGGATCGATCGGCCAGCTCGGACAGCGGATCGGGACCTCGGTCGGCACGGCGGTTGCGCTCTCGCTGTTCTATTCGACGATCTACCGCGAAGGCGGCACGGCGCCGGACACGGTCGTCTACAACCATGCCTACGCGTACGGCATGATCGCGGTGGCGATCTTCGTGGCGTTCGCCTTCCTCCTCTCGATCGTCGACCTGAGCTCGCGCAGCAGGGAGAAGTCCCGCCGGGCGTAGTGCGCTGCCATGTTCGGACCGCGTGGCGATGTCCGGGAATCGGACGCAGCGCGAGGCGGGAGTTGGCGCATCGCGGAGGGCCTCGGGCGCAATGTCGCACGGCGCGTTTAGCGTGTGAGCATGCGCATCCTGCACACCTCGGACTGGCACATCGGGCGGTCGTTCCACGGCCACGCCACGCTCGACGCGCTGCGCGGCGTGCTCCATGAACTGGCCGCCCAGGTTCGTGCGAACCACGTCGACGTGGTGATCGTCGCCGGCGATGTCTTCGACTCCGCCGCTCCGGCCGCCGCGTGCTACACGCTGCTCACCGACACGCTGCGCGCTCTGTCCGATGCCGGTGCGCAGATCATCGTGACCAGCGGCAACCATGACTCCGCGGCGCGGCTCGGGTTCCAGTCCGCGCTGCTGCGCGACGGCATCCATGTCGTGACCGATCCGCTGTCGTCCGGCACCCCGATCACGATCGCCGACGAGCACGGACCGGTGCACTTCTACGGCATCCCCTTCCTCGAGCCGGCGCTCGTGCGCCACCTGTGGGCTGGCGCCGAATTGCGCTCGCAACACGCGACGATCGAGTACGTCATGAGTCTCATCCGCGATGACCTCGCCGAACGCGGCGGGCGGTCGGTCGCGATCGCGCACTGCTTCGCGGCCGGTGTCGAGGCGACGCCGGGGGTCGAGCGCGAGATCCGGCAGGGGAGTCTCGACGTCGTCGCGCTCTCCGCGTTCGAGGGTCCCGACACGGTATCGCCTGACTACGTCGCCCTCGGTCACATCCACGGACGTCAGCAGCTGTCGGAGCGCGTTCGCTATGCGGGCGCCCCGCTGCACTACAGCTTCGGCGAGGCAGACAAGCCTCGCGGGTCGTGGCTCGTGGAGCTGGATGCCGGAGGCCTGGCGACGGCGACGTGGCTCGACCTGCCCGTGCCGCGACGGCTGAAGACCATCCGCGCATCGCTCGACGAGCTGCTGACCGATCCGCGGTTCGTCGCAGACGAAGATGCCTGGGTCTGCGCCCAGTACACCGACCCGACCCCGCAGCTCGACCCGATGCGCCGCCTGCAGGCCAGGTTCGCGTTCTGCGCGACCGTCATGCACACGCCCGAAGGTCTTTCCGAGCCTGATGGTCTCACATACTCCCGCCGCGTGCGCGCCGCCCGCAGCGACGCCGAGCTGGTCGACGCCTTCCTCGCGCACGTGCGCGAGGGTGAGGGCGCCACAGACCGTGAGGCCGAGCTCATCCGCGACATGATCGACGATCGCTCGTTCGCGGAGGCGGCACAGTGAGAGTGGCACAGTGAGAGTGGCACAGTGAGGCTCCATCGCCTCGAACTCGAGGGCTTCGGTCCGTTCCGGGAACGGCAGGTGGTCGACTTCGACGCCTTTGCCGCCGATGGCATCTTCCTGATCGCGGGCCGCACCGGTGCCGGCAAGTCGAGTGTGCTCGACGGCGTCTGCTTCGCCCTCTACGGCGGCGCACCGCGCTACGACGGCGTGGAGAAGCGACTGCGCAGCGATCACTGCGCACCCGATGACCCGACCAACGTCATGGTCGAGTTCAGCGCCGCCGGCACGCGGTGGCGCGTGAATCGGTCGCCCGAATACGAGCGACCGAAGCATCGCGGCCCGGGCCTGACCGCCGAGCCGCACCGCGCGCAGCTCGATGAACTCGTCGACGGCGCGTGGATCGGCCGCGCCGCGCGGCCCGTGGACGTCGCTCGCGAGCTCGACGAGATCCTGGGGCTCAATCAACAGCAGTTCCTGCAGGTCATCCTGCTCGCGCAGGGGCGGTTCGCAGAGTTCCTGCTCGCGAAGAACGACGACCGGCAGCGCCTGCTGCGCAAGCTCTTCGGCACCCGCACCTACGAGGACTACCAGAGCGCACTCGAGCAGCGGCGCAAGGACTCCGAGCGCGCGCTCGCCTCGGCCGAGGACGGCGTCCTGCTGCTGCTCGGCGAGGCAGAGCGGCTCATCGAGGCGGATGCCCTCGCCGGCGACGAGCCCGACACCGACAGCCCACCGGCATCGGTGTCGGCACGCTTCGCCGCAGGCGAACGCGCCGCTCACCGCGCCGCGTACCGCGCCGACACCCTGGTCCGAGATCGGGATGCCGCCGACGCCGCACACGCTGCCGCCGAAGGCGCGCACCTCGCGGCCAAGGCGCTGCGCGAGAAGCAGGAGCACCGCGCGCGCTCCCGCGCCGCCCTCGCATCACTCGAGGCGCAGTCACCCTCGGTGGCGCAAGATCGTGAGACGCTCGACCGCGCCAGCGCCGCTGAAGCCCTCCGCGCGCCGATCGAGTCCACCGCCCACGCGGCGGCCGTCGCATCCGCCGCAGCCGTGATCGAAGACGCGGCGCTCACGGCCTGGGTCGCAGCCGGCGAGGGGTCGGATGCCGCAGCCCTCGGCATCCGGATCGACGAGCTCACCGGCGACCTCGCGGTGGCGACGGCCGCGATCGCCGCTGAGCGCGAGCTCACCGGCCTCGAGAAGACGATCGCTGCGACCCGCGACCGCATCGACGAGTTCGAGCAACTGCTGGCGCGCCTCGCCGCCGCCCGTGTCGGGCTTCCCGAGCAGGTTGCCCACCTCGACGACGAGCTTCGTGCGCACACGGCTGCGGCCGGTGCGCTCCCCTCGGCCCAGACCCAGCTCGGCGCGGTCGGCGCCCGACTCGCCGCCGCCCGCGACGCGGAGCGCCTCGCCGCGGCGCAGCGAGATGCCGAATCCGCGCAGGCCACGGCCCTCGTCGCGCTCGAGCAGGCCGCCGCCGCGGTGACCGCGCTGCTGCGGCGCCGGCTGGCCGGCCACGCCGGAGAACTCGCGGCCGCGCTCGTCGACGGCGAGGCGTGCGCGGTCTGCGGCTCCGTCGAGCACCCCGACCCCGCCGCTCGCACCCAAGACCCCGTCACCGACGACGACCTGGCCGCGGCGGAGCGGAATATGCACCAGGCCGCCGAGCGTGAGCGCGCCGCATCCGATGGTGCCCGCACCGCGCGCGCGGCCTACGCCGACGCGGCCGCGCGAGCGGGGGGCGACGGTGTCGCCGCACTGGAGGCGGCCCACGCGGCCGCCGAGAACGCGGTCGCGGCCGCGCAGGAGGCCGCCGCCGCACGCGACCGCCTCACGACCCGGCGTCAGCAACTGGTCGAGGCGGTGGCCGCGGCCGAAGCCGAACATGACGCGCTCGCCGTCGAACTGGCCTCCGCCCGGCAGTCGCTCGCCGGGCTCGACGCGCAGGCCGCCGCGGCGCGGTCCGCGGTTGACGCCGCCCGCGGGGACTTCGCGACCGTCGCCGCCCGCATCGAGGATGCGACCCAGCGCCGCCGCCTCGCGCAGGCGCTCTGCGACGCGCACGCCGATGCCGCTGCACGTGCGGCCGCCGCGCAGGATGCCGCCGCCGACCGCGACGCGCGGATCGCCGCGTCCGACTTCGCCGATGTCGCCGAAGCGACCGGCGCACTCCGCGACGCCGCAGCCCGCGTCGCGCTGGACCGCCGCATCCGCGAGCACGATGCCGCGCTGCGCGCCGAGCGCGACCGGCTGCGCGAGCTCGAGCTCGACCTCGCCGGTGCGCCCGAAGAACTCGTCGAGCTCTCCGCCACCGCGACCGAGCTCGCCGACGCCCGCGAGCGATGGAGCAGCTCGGTGGATGCCGCCGCTCACGCCGCGCAGACCCTTGAACGACTGAACGACCTGTTCGCGCGGGCGACGAGAGCACACGCGGAGATATCGGGACTCGCCGCCGACCACGAGGTCATCGCCCGCCTCGCGAACACCGTCGCCGGCAAGGCCCCCAACACCCACCGGATGACGTTGGAGTCGTTCGTGCTCGCCGCGGAGCTCGAGGAGATCGTCGAGGCGGCCAATCTGCGCCTCGAAGAGATGTCCTCGGGCCGGTACCGGCTGCAGCACACCGACGCGCGTGCGGCGCGAGGGGCGGCATCCGGTCTCGGCCTGCAGATCATGGACGCGCACACCGGGCAGGCGCGGCCGGCGCAGTCGCTGTCGGGCGGCGAAACCTTCCTCGCATCGCTCGCTCTCGCGCTGGGGCTGGCCGAAGTCGTCACGGCGCTCGCGGGCGGTGTGAAGCTCGACACCCTGTTCATCGACGAGGGCTTCGGCTCGCTCGATGAAGACACGCTCGATCTCGCCATGCGCACGCTCGACGAGCTCCGCCAGGGCGGTCGCACGGTGGGGCTGATCAGCCATGTGGCTGCGATGAAAGAGCAGCTGCCGGCTCAGCTCCTCGTCGAGGCGACGCCGCAGGGGCCGAGCATCATCCGGCAGGACATCGCAGTCCGCTTCTGACCGGTGTGATTCGCCGAGGCTTAGACTGATGAAGTGAACAGGGGCACAATCTGGACGATCGTCGGCGTCATCGCAGCGATCCTGATCGCGTGGTTCTTGGTGAACATCCTGTTCTCGGTGCTCGCGTTCGTGTTCAAGCTGCTCGCCGTGGCCGTCGTCGCCCTGATCGTCTTCGTGATCCTGCGGATGGTCTTCGCGCGCCGCGGCGATTCCGAGTCCTGAGCCTGCGCGCGGCTACACGCCGTAGTCAGCGAGCACGAAATCGCGCAGCTGCACGCTGCAGGCGGTGACAGCAGAGCGCCAGTCGGTGATCGCATCGTCCTGCGCGCGGTCCGAGACCGCCTTGATCACGCGGATCGGCACGCCGAACTGGGCGGCGACCCAGACGTACGCGTAGGTCTCCATGTCGACCAGTCCCGCGCCGAGCGGCCGGATGACGGCTACCGCCTCGGCGTCGTCGACGAACTGGTCGCCGGTCGCGATCGTGACCCCTTCGCGGCCCAGCTCCATGCGCGGCGGCAATGACACGTGCTGCCCCACGATGCCGTCGATGTCGGTCACGTCGTGCTGGATGGCTGCGTCGATTTCGTGGACGTCCCCGTCCAGCATCGCGTCGATCGCACCGGCGGTGCCGACGACCAGGATCTCGTCGTACTTCCGAGCGTCCAGCGCCCGCGTCAGTGCGTACGTCGCCTGAAGCTTGCCCGGACCCGTGACGAGCCGGTCGAAGCCGTCGAGCTCGGGCGGGAAGGCGACCAGTTCCGCTTCGAGCGCCGCGACGAGGAGTTTCACTCGTCCAGTCTCCCAGGCCTGCGCAGGGCCGCAGGTCCCCAGACCTCGCTCCGGCGATCGCGGCGCCACCGCTCGTGCCCCTCCCGGAATTCCGCGCGGGTCGTGAAGCGATAGCGGTAGGAGACCGCCCGCACCCAGCGCGGCGCCTCGCCCCCGAACGGATCGTGGGCCAGCAGCCGCAGCGTCGGCCGATCCGCCTCGAGCAGCCGCACCAGGAGAGCGGTGAACCAGTCCTCCAGAGAGTGTCCGAGCGGCAGGAACCACATCAGCCAGTCCAGCCGCAGGTGATACGGCGCGAACTGGCGGGGGATGCGGCGAAGCTCACCCGGCTTGCCTTTGAAGGTGTACTCCCGCCAGGTGGCGGCATCCGGGTTCTCATCCATCGTGCCCTCGACGACGATCTCGATGCGCTCTTTGGTGACCGTTCCGAACGCGCCGTAGGCGTTGGCCAGCTGCCAGCGGTTGAAGCTCGCGTTCATGAGCTGCCGGCGCGCGAACAGGTTGCGCAGCGCCGGCCAGCTGAGCGCCACGTAGACCGCGCCGACCGCCGCAGTGGCGATCAGCCAGGCGAGGGGCAGACCGTCGATCAGCCAGGGCGGCTCATCGGATGCCGTTCGCGACACCGCGCCGATGCCCGGCACCCCGATCGCGGAGAAGGCGATCACGATCGTCGCCCAGTTGAGCCACGCGAAGTTGCCGGTGGCGACCAGCCACAGCTGCGTCGCGATGACGATGCCGGCCGCGACGGCGCCGACGAGCGCGGGCACCGGCCCCGGGATCCACAGCCCGAGGAGCGGCGCGAACAGGAACCACGGCACGACGAGCTGGGCGAAGTGGTTGCCGAGCACTTCTGCGCGGTGGAACCAGCGGGGCAGAAGATGCGCCTGCCGGCTGAGCGGCCCCGGCATGGGCTGCGTCTCGTGGTGGTACATCAGTGCGGTGAGGTCCCGCCACTCGCGCCCGCCGCGGATCTTGATCATGCCCGCGCCGAACTCGAGCCGGAAGACGAGCCACCAGAAGAGCACGATCACGACCGTCGCGGGCGGCTGCGCGTCCGACCCCAGGAACGCGGCGAGGAAGCCGGCTTCGAGCAGCAGCATCTCCCAGCCGAACGAGTAGAACGTCTGGCCGATGGCGGTGATCGACATGTAGCCGCCCCACAGCAGCAGGAAGGCCAGCATCGGCACCCACGGCGGGCCCAGCTGCGGGATGCCGAGCACCAGGGTCGCGGCGATCACGATGCCGGCGATGCACAGCGCGACGAGCCGCCGGTCGGAGTAGCGCACCCACCGGAACACGGTGGGGCGCAGCATCCGGCCCGCCCGCTTCGACGTCCGCGCCCACGCGAGGAGTTCGGGGGCGGGCATCAGCCCGTGTTCGCCGAGGAGCGGGCGGAACTGGTTCAGCGTCGAGACGAACGCGATGAGGTAGAGCGCCGCGATTCCGCGCTGCAGAACCTGCCGAGCGAACTCGAAGTCGACAGCGGCGAACCCGTCCACGGCATCACGCCCCGAACAGATCAGCGGGTTCGAGGCGGCCGGCGCCGACGTCGTCGAGGGCCTGGCGTGCGGCATACCAGCCCGGCATGCCGGTCACGCCGGGCCCGGGGGGAGTGGATGCCGAGGCGAGGTAGATGCCCGGCATCGGCGTGCGCCACGGGGTCGCCGACACGACGGGCCGCCGGATCGCCTGCACGAGACTGAACGCGCCGCCGAAGATGTCGCCGCCGATGTCGGAGGGGTTGAAGGCGACGCGTTCGGCCGCGGTCATCGCATGCGACGCCAGGATGCGGTCGCGGAAGCCCGGGGCGAATCGCTCGACCTGCCGGGTGACGAGTTCGGTCGGATCGAGCGGGGAGCCGGCCGGCACGTGGATGTAGGCCCACAGCACGCCCTTGCCCGAGGGGGCTCGGGTCGTGTCGAGCACGGACGGCTGCACCGCGAGCACGTACGGCCGCCCGGTGACCACACCTCGACCCACCGCGTTCTCGCCGTGCTCGACTTCGCCGCGGGCGCCGCCGAGGTGCACGGTCGGCGAGCGAGCGACGTCGGCGTTCTCCCACGGAATCGGACCGTCGAGCGCGAAATCGACCTTCGCCGCTGCGGCGCCGTAGCGGTAGCGGCGGATCGCGCGGGCGTACGAAGCCGGAAGCCCGGGATGTGTGAGCAGCAGCCGGGGCGAGGTGTCCAGCAGGAGCACATCGCCCGCCGCGGCGTCTCCCCAGTCGAATCCGTCGAGCGATCGGACGTGGTGATCGGTGACGACCTCGCCGCCGTGCGCGCGCAGGTCGGCGATCAGCGCGTCGCCGATGCGCTGTGCTCCGCCCCGCGGGTAGGCCCACCCGTCTCCGGCGTGCGCGTGCGCGGCGAGGAAGAGCCCCGAGGCCGCGGCACCGATCGACGGAAGGGGGGTGTTGGCGTGCGCGAGCACCCCCGTGAGCAGAGCATTCGCCTCCTCGGTCGCGAACGTGCGACGGCCGAGGACCGTTCCGAGCTGCAGAACGCGCAGACCGAATCGGAGCGTGGTCAGCGGATGCCGCGGCATGCGCAGCAGCTGCGAACCGGTGAAGTCCACGACGGCGTCCAAGTGCGAGCTGAGCGGCCGCAGGACCGCGAGCCACGCGCGCGCATCGCGGCCGAGACCGTCGGCGGTGCGGTCGATGTCGCGCCAGGCGATCGCCGCACGACCGTTCTCGAGCGGCTGCGCATACGAGACCTCGGGCGTGACCCAGTCGATGCGGTTGCGGAGCCGGAAGGCGCGGAAGAACGGCGAGCTCAGGGCCGCAGGCTGAACGGCCGATCCCACGTCGTGGCGGAATCCCGGAAGGGTAAGCTCGGCGGTGCGCACCCCGCCGCCCGCCGTCGCGGAGGCTTCGAGCACGCGTACCGCGTACCCGGCGCGAGCGAGAGCGACGGCGGCCGCGAGGCCGTTCGGCCCGCTGCCCACGATCGTCGCGTTCTTGGCCATGGTGTGTCCCGTCCTACCGTACGAGGTCGGGCAGGGCGGCATCCAGCTCGGCGAGCCAGACCGCGGCGTTCCCGTCCGACGGCGCCCGCCAGTCGCCGCGTGGTGACAGCGATCCGACGGGCGAGACTTTGGGGCCGTTCGGGATGGCCGACCGCTTGAACTGCGCGAACCCGAAGAAGCGCTGCAGGAACACGCGCAGCCACTTCGTCACGGCGGGAAGGTCGTAGGCGTAGCGGTCCTCGGCGGGGAAGCCGGGGGGCCAGGCCCCGGCATCCGCGTCGGCCCACGCGCGCTCGGCGAGGAAAGCGATCTTCGACGGACGCAGCCCGTAGCGCAGCACATGGAACAGCGCGAAGTCGTGCAGCGCATAAGGGCCGATGCGGTCCTCGGTGGACTGCATCTTGCCGTCCTGCCCGGCCGGCACCAGCTCGGGGCTGATCTCGGTGTCGAGGACCGACTGCAGCACGTCCTTCGCATGGTCGCCCAGCCAACCTTCGTGGTTGCCGAGGCCCGTCGAGGCATCCGCGATCACCCAGCGGATCACGTGCTGGATCAGCGTCTTCGGAATGCCGGTGTTGACGGCGTAATGGCTCATCTGGTCGCCGACACCGTAGGTCGCCCAGCCGAGCGCGAGCTCCGACAGGTCGGATGTGCCGATGACCAGTCCGCCGTTCTGGTTCGCGAGGCGGAACAGGTAGTCGGTGCGCAGCCCCGCCTGCACGTTCTCGAACGTGATGTCGTGCACCGGCTCGCCGTCGGCGAACGGGTGCCTGATCTTGGTCAGCAGCTCGGTCGCGGCATCCCGGATGTCGATCGTCTCGATCGAGGCGCCGATCGCCTCGGCGAGGGCGATCGCGTTCGACTTGGTGTGATCCGAGGTGGCGAACCCGGGCATCGTGTACGCCAGGATGTCGCTGCGCGGCCGGCTCATGCGGTCCATCGCGCGGGCGATCACGAGCAGGGCGTGCGTCGAGTCGAGGCCGCCGCTCACGCCGATGACCGGCTTGGGTGCGCCGATCGCCTGCAATCTGTGCACGAGTCCCGACACCTGGATGTTGAACGCCTCATAGCAGTCCAGCGCGAGCCGCGCGGGGTCGTCCGGCACGAACGGGAAGCGGTCGAGGTGCCGGCGAAGGCCGATGTCGCGGGCGGGCGGGTCGAGCTCGAAGTGCACGGTTCGGAACATGGCGTCGGCGTGCTCGGCGCGGCGGTTGTCGTCGAACGTTCCCTGCCGCAGGCGGTCCTGGCGCAGGCGCCCGAGGTCGACATCGGCGACTGAGTGGCGTGGGCCTTCGGGAAAGCGCTCGGTCTCCGCCAGCAGGGTGCCGCCCTCGTAGATGAGGGTCTGACCGTCCCATGACAGGTCATTGGTCGACTCGCCCTGGCCGGCTGCGGCGTATGCGTAGGCGGCGAGGCAGCGCAGGGACTGTGACTGGCACAGGATCTTGCGGTCCTCGGCGCGGGCGATCGTGATCGGGCTGCCGGAGAGGTTCAGCAGCACGGTGGCGCCGGCCAGTGCCGCCGAAGACGACGGCGGGATCGGCACCCAGACGTCCTCGCAGACCTCGGCGTGCACGACGAGGCCGGGCACATCGAGTGCCTCGAAGAGCAGGTCGGGTCCGAAAGGAGCCTCGAGGTGAGCGACCCGGATGTCCTGGCCGACCTGGTCGTCGCCCGGTGCGTACCAGCGTCGTTCGTAGAATTCCCGGTACGTGGGCAGATACGACTTCGGGATCACACCGAGCAGCTCGCCGCGATGGATCACGACGGCGCAGTTGTAGAGACGGCTGCGATGGCGCAGCGGCGCACCCACCACGAGCATCGTGAAGAGATCGTCGGATGCCGCCACCAGCGTCGCGATGGCCGTCTCGACCGCATCGAGCACGGCATCCTGCATCACGAGATCGTCGATCGCGTAACCGGTCAGGCACAGTTCCGGAAACACGGCGACGGCGACTGCGTCGGCGTCGCATTCGCGAGCCGCCACGAGCACGGCCTCGGCGTTGCGAGCCGGATCGGCGATCGCGACGGGGATCGTGCAGGCCGCGATGCGCGCGAACCCGTGCCGGTACGCGCTCTCGAACGGGAGGCTCATGGCTCCAGTCTGTCAGCACGTCGCTCGTTGCGCCGCGGTTCCGTCAGGACATCGTGCACAGCCGAGCGCGCCGTCTGTGTCTGGTCGACGCACCGGCACCCACGCCCATCTCGCACCATCGACTGTCCGCCCCCGCCCGTACGATCGGGGTGACGAGGGGGAGCCATTGCGATACATCCAGGCTGAGGCGCGCATCGTCTGGAGTGCGAGCGACCTCAAAGCCGCAGCCGAGTGCGAGTTCGCATGGTTGCGCGCGATCGACGCACGCGTCGGGCGCATCGCGGCGGTCGAGGAGACCGAAGACGCCACGCTCGAGCGTGCCGGTCGGCTCGGCGGCGAGCACGAGCTGCGGGTTCTGGCGGACTATCGTGCGAAGTTCGGCGACGGGGTCGTCGAGATCGCCGAGGCGAGATCTTCGGATGCCGCTGCTCTGGCCGCCGCGGTCGCCCACACGAACGCGGCGCTGGCATCCGACGCCGACGTCATCTACCAGGCGGCATTCGCCACCGACGAGTTCGTCGGCTTCGCCGACTTCCTGGCGCGCGACGAGGACGGCCGCTGGATCGTGCAGGACAGCAAGCTCGCGCGCCGCGCCCGGGTGACCGCGCTCATGCAGCTGGCGGCCTACGTCGACCAGCTCGACCGGCTCGGCATCCCCCGTTCCGACCGGGTCGAGCTGCTCCTGGGCGACGGCACGACGAGCGTCCACCTCGCCGACGACCTCCTGCCCGTGTTCTGCCTGCGCCGGGCACGCCTGCGCGCCCTGATCGCTGACCGGCACCTCGAACTCGGGGCGCAATGGCCGGCGATCGCCTGGGGCGACGCGCGCGGCGAGCTCGGCGTCATCGCGTGCGGACGCTGCGCCACCTGCGACCTCGAGGTCGTCGCCTCCCGCGATCTGCTGCTCGTCGCCGGCATGCGTCCGGTGCAGCGCGACCGGCTGCGCGCGACGGGCATCGAGACGATCGATCAGCTCACCGATGCGACCGCCGAGCCGAGGGGCATGAACCCCGACACGTTCGCGATGCTCCAGACCCAGGCCCGGCTTCAGCTGAGCGCGCCCGCGGGAACCGGGCAAGCGGTGGCACTCGATGCCGATCTGCCGCCCGCGGTGCCCCCGTACGAGGTCGTCGCGCCGAAAGCCCTCGGCGCACTGCCGCGCCCCGATCTCGGCGACCTGTTCTTCGACTTCGAGGGCGATCCGCTCTACACCGAGTTCACGCCGGGCATCGATGCGACGGTGTGGGGCATCGACTACCTGTTCGGCTGGGTCGACGTGCGCGAGCAGTACAGCGCGCTGTGGGCGCACTCGTTCGCCGAGGAGCGCGTCGCGCTCGAGACCTTCCTCGACTTCATCGAGGTGCACCGTGCGCAGCATCCGGATTTCCACATCTACCACTACGCGCCGTACGAGCCCACGCACCTGCTGACGATGGCGGCGCGGTACGGCACCCGCGAAGCGGACGTGGACCGACTGTTGCGGGACGGAGTCTTCGTCGATCTGTACCCGATCGTGCGACGGGCCCTGCGCGTGGGGTCGCGGTCGTACTCGATCAAGAAGCTCGAGCCCCTGTACATGGGCGACGAGGTGCGCACCAGCGACGTGCAGAAGGGCGACGACTCGATAGTCCGCTACGTCGAGGCGCGCGCGCTGCGCGAGGACGGGCGGGATGCCGCGGCCCAGGGGATCTTCGACGACCTCGCCGACTACAACCGGTACGATTGCGTCTCCACCCGGCGGCTGCGGGACTGGCTCGTCGATCACGCGCGCGCCGCGGGGCTTCGTCCCACGCCCAATCCCGAACCCGATGAGCGCGCATACGAGCCTTCGCCTCGGGCGGTCAAGCTGGCGGCGGCCGCAGCGGCTCACCCCGATGATTCAGCCGAATCGGCCTGCCTGCGCCTCGGCGCCGCGGCGATCGACTACTACCCCCGCGAGGCGAAGTCGTTCTGGGCCACGCATTTCCTGCGGCTGCGCGAACCACTCTCGCTGTGGGAGGAGACGCGCGATGTGATGTCGGTGGATGCCGCACGCTCGCGCGTCATCGATGAGTGGCATCATCCCGAGGGCAAGAGCGAGCGCCGGCGCGTCGAGCTGCGCGGCGAACTGGCACCGGGAACGCGGCTCAGCGAGGGCTCGTCGCCGTTCGCGGTGTACGAGCTGCCTGCACCGTTCCCGCTCGAGACCCCACCCCGGTGGATCCACGGCACCCGCACGGTGACAGTGGTCGAGGTGCTCGACGACGGTGCGGTCGTCGAAGAGCTCGCGGTCGACGGGAACACCTGGGAAGAGCTGCCGATCGCGCTCACCCCGCAGGCTCCGCCGAGCGCCGGGCGCCAGCAGGCGGCGATCGACGCATGGGCCGACAGCGTGCTCGCGGCGTCTCCGCTGCTGCCCGCAGACGCCGCCACCGACATCCTCGCGCGCCGACCTCCGCGCACGCTTCGGCGCGTCTCGGCCGAGAGTGGTCTGCCCGCGGCAGACGGTGACGACGTCGATGCGATCCTTCGCGCGGTCCTCGCCCTCGACCGCAGCTATCTCGCGGTGCAGGGGCCTCCGGGCACGGGAAAGACCTATGTCGGCTCGCACGTGATCGCGCGCCTGGTCGCCGAGCACGGCTACAGGGTCGGCGTCGTCGCCCAGTCGCACGCTGTGGTGGAGCACATGCTCGGGCGCATCGTCGCGGCCGGCATCGCCCCCGAACTGGTCGGAAAGGCGCCCAAGGACCCGTCCGCACCCGGGATCCCCTTCACGGCGATCGCGAAGAACGCAATGGCCGGGTTCACCGCAGAGCACGCCGGCACCGGCTTCGTCGTCGGCGGAACGGCCTGGGACTTCGCTCATGAGGCGCGCATTCCGCGGCAGAGTCTCGATCTGCTCGTGATCGACGAGGCCGGCCAGTTCTCCCTCGCCTCGACGATCGCCGTATCGCTCGCGGCCCCGCGCCTGCTGCTGCTCGGCGACCCGCAGCAGCTGCCGCAGGTCAGCCAGGGGACCCACCCCGAGCCGGTGGACACCTCCGCGCTCGGCTGGGTCATGGACGGCGCCGATGTCATCCCGCCCGAGTACGGCTACTTCCTCGCCCGCACGTGGCGCATGCACCCGCGGGTCGCCGAACCGGTCTCACGGCTGTCGTACCGCGGCGAGCTCGCGGCCCATCCGTCGACCGCGATGCGCGACCTCGCCGGCATCCGACCCGGTCTGATCGCGGTTGAGGTGCGGCACCATGGCAACGCCACGCAATCCGTCGAAGAAGCCGCGGTCGTCGCCGACCTCGTCCGCGACCTCGTCGGGCGTGCGTGGACCGGCATCCTGATCGGCGACGCGGGGGAGACCACCCGACTGGCTCCCCGTCCGCTCGAACAGGCCGACATCATCGTCGTGACGCCGTACAACGCCCAGCAGGTCACGGTCGAGCAGGCGCTGGCGGATGCCGGCTTCCCCGACGTCCCCGTCGGCACGGTCGACCGGTTCCAGGGGCAGGAGGCAGCGGTCGCGATCGTTTCGCTGGCCGCGTCCTCGGGTCGAGACGCGCCGCGGGGGCTGGAGTTCCTCCTGCTGCGCAACCGGCTCAACGTCGCGATCTCACGGGCAATGCACACGGCGTACCTGATCTCCTCGCCCGGCCTGCTCGATGACCTTCCGTACACGCCCGAGGGGGTCGCGCGGCTCAGCGGGTTCGCGCGACTGGTGGGAGCACCGGCGACTCCGGTGCCCGACCTCGAGTAGCGCTCGTTCGCAATGCGCAGTAGACCGCTCGTCGCGCCGTGTCAACCTCTTCGGGGTCGAATCATCGCGCGCGTAGCCTGGCTGAGCGCCCTATCGTAGGCGCAGGCCGCGGCATCCGTTCGGCGAGGGGTGGATGTCGCGGCCATTCCTGTCCTGGTCTCACCGCGGATGCCGCCGACGACGGGCGGGCGACCCCCATCGCGGTCGTCGGTCCGGTCGCGCGGACGGGCGAGTTCGTTGCGATCACGCCTGCGCCGTCGATGGCGGCGCTCGTATGAGCGGTCAGACCGTGCCGTAAAGGCGGTCACCCGCGTCACCGAGGCCGGGCACGATGTAGCCCTTGTCGTTGAGGCACTCGTCGAGGGCGCCGAGAACGAGGGTGACGTCGTGGCCCTCCACCTGCTTCTCGATCGCGGCCACGCCCTCGGGGGCGCCCAGCAGGCAGATCGCGGTGACGTCGCGCGCTCCGCGCCGGAACAGGAACTCCATCGCCGCGCCGAGCGAGCCGCCGGTTGCGAGCATGGGGTCGAGCACGAAGCACTGCCGGTCGCTCAGGTCTTCGGGCAGACGCTCGGCGTAGGTCGTCGGCTCGAGGGTCTCCTCGTTGCGCGCCATGCCCAGGAAGCCGACCTCGGCGCTCGGGAGCAGCTTCACCATTCCCGCGAGCATCCCGAGGCCCGCGCGCAGGATCGGAACCACGAGCGGTCGCGGTTCGCTCAGCCGCACGCCCATCGTGGTGGTCACCGGTGTGCGGATCTCGTGCGGGCTCACCCGGACGTTGCGCGTGGCCTCGTAGGCCAGGAGCGTGACGAGCTCCTCGGTGAGCTGGCGGAACACCGGGGAGGGGGTGCTCTCGTCACGCAGGACCGTGAGCTTGTGGGTGATGAGCGGATGATCCGCGACGTGCACGCGCATACGCCCAGGCTATGGCACCGGCGACATCGACGAAGGCCCGGGCGTACGCTCGACGGGTGAACCCTGCCGCCGCCGACCTTGCCGCGATGACGCGCGCGCTGGAGCTGGCCGTCCAGGCGGCGGGTGCCGATGACGTCCCCGTCGGTGCGGTCGTGACGGATGCCGCCGGCTCGGTGATCGGCGAGGGCCGCAATCTGCGCGAACTCACGCACGACCCGACTGCGCACGCCGAGGTGGTTGCGCTGCGCGAGGCTGCGGCATCCATCGGCTCGTGGAACCTCGAGGGCTGCACGCTCGTGGTCACTCTGGAGCCGTGCCTGATGTGCGCGGGGGCATTGCTGCAGGCGCGCGTGTCGCGACTGGTGTTCGGCGCGTGGGACGACAAGGCCGGGGCGGCGGGTTCGGTGTATGACGTGGTGCGCGACCGGCGCCTGCCCTCCCGTGCCGAGGTCGTCGGCGGCGTGCACGCCGACGACTCCACGATGCTGCTGCGTGCCTTCTTCGAGTCGCGCCGCCAGCCGTGACCGACTTCCGCCGGATCAGTCGACCGAGCGGATGACGACCTCCTCGGTCAGCGGCTGGGAGGACTCGCGCGCGTTGTACACGTCCGGCTCGAAATAGATGGACCGGGCGGTCGGAACCGCCTTGCGCACCCGCGCTTCGACGATGTCGATCTCTGCGGCGACCTCGGCGAGGGACTTCTTCGCCGCGAAGCCCAGCTTCGCCGCGACCAGAAGCTCGTCCGGACCCAGATACAGGGTCTTGAGGTGGATGAGGTGCTCGACCTCGGGGCCGCCGGTGATGGCGGCGACGATCTTGCCGTGATCAGCGGTGCCCGCGCCCTCGCCGACCAGAAGGCTCTTGGTCTCGATTCCGAGCGTGATCGCGACGAGGATCAGCAGGGTCCCGATCATCAGGGTGCCGATCGCGTCGAACATCGAGTTGCCGGTGACGGCGGTGAGCCCGACGCCGAGGAGAGCGAAGACCAGGCCGATGAGAGCCGCGACATCCTCGAGCAGCACCACCGGCAGCTCGGGAGCCTTCGCGTGACGGATGAACCCGACCCATGATTCGCCCTTCGCCCGCACGAGGTTGCTCTCCCTGATGGCCGTGCGCAGCGAGAACGACTCCAGGCCGATCGCGATGAACAGCACGGTGAGCGGGATCCAGACGTTCTCGAGCTCGTGCGGGTGGGTCAGCTTGTCGATGCCCTCATAGATCGAGAACAGACCGCCGACCGAGAACAGGATGATCGAGACGACGAACGCGTAGACGTAGCGTTCGCGCCCGTAGCCGAACGGATGCTCCGAATCGGCCTCCTTGCGCGCCTTGCGGCCGCCGAGCAGGAGCAGCAGCTGGTTGCCGGAGTCGGCGACCGAGTGGATCGCCTCGGCGAGCATCGATGCCGAACCCGAGAAGAACCACGCGACGAACTTGGCCAGGGCGATGCCCATGTTGGCCAGGAACGCCGCGATGATCGCCTTGCCGCCACCCGATGCACTCATGGCGACAAGTGTACGGATGCCGAGCAAGACGCCGAAGCTGCGCTCCGTAAACTGATCGGCATGTCCACTGACCCCGCTGTGCTTCCCTCCATCGCGATCATCGGCGCCGGATCGATGGGTGGCGCGATCCTCCAGGGTCTCGTGCGGTCAGGGCTTGCGACCTCCGGTGTGACCGTCACGAATCGCACGCGGGCGAAAGCCGACGTGCTTGCGGAGCTGGACGGCGTGACGAGCATCGCACTCGAGGAGCGCCCGCACGGGAACGCCGAGGCGGCGGCATCCGCTCGCGTCGTCCTGATCGGCGTGAAGCCCGCGATGGTACCCGACCTGCTGCGCGAGATCGCACCCGCCCTGCGGCCGGGAACGATCGTCGTGAGTCTGGCGGCCGGGGTGACCCTCGCCACCTTCGCATCGATCCTCGGTGCCGACGTCGCCGTCTTGCGCTCGATGCCGAACACGCCCGCAGTCGTCGGCAGGGCGGTCACCGGGCTCGCCCCCGGGGGGAACGCGACCGACGCCGACACCGCCGTCGTGCGCCGGCTCTTCGAGACCTGCGGGGTCGTCGTCGAGGTTCCCGAATCGCAGATCGACGCGCTCTCGACCATCTCCGGATCAGGCCCTGCCTACTTCTTCCTGATGGTCGAAGAGTTCACGAAGGCAGCGATCGGCAAGGGCTTCGACGAGGCGCAGGCGCGACTCATGGCCGAACAGACCTTCATCGGCGCCGCGGCGCTGCTCGAGGCATCCGGTGAGCACCCCGCCGAGCTGCGCCGTCGCGTGACGAGCCCCAACGGCACGACCGAGCGGGCGATCGCAGTGCTGGAAACGGCAGACCTCGACGCCCTGTTCACCGAGGCGACGGATGCGGCGCTGGCGCGCGCGAGAGAACTCGCCGCCGGATGAGGGCTTCGATCCGCGGCGACTCGCCTCGACTCAGCGATCGAGCGCCGCGAACCTCTCGATATCGCTGTTGGTTCCCGACACGATGATCAGGTCGTGGTTGGTCACGATCGTGTCCGCTTCGACGTAGCGGAACGGCGTACCGGGGCTCTTCACGCCCAGGACCGACACGTTGTACTTCGAGCGGACCCCCGATTCGCTCAGCCCGACGCCGCGGATGAACTTCGGGGGGTACATCTTGGCGATCGCGAAGTCGTCGTCGAACCGGATGAAGTCCAGCATCCGCCCGCTCACGAGGTGAGCAACGCGCTCACCGGCCTCACGCTCGGGATAGATGACGTGGTTCGCGCCGACACGCGCGAGGATCTTGCCGTGCGATTGCGACACCGCCTTCGCCCAGATCTGCGGGACCTTGAGGTCGACGAGGTTCGCAGTGATGAGGACGGAGGCCTCTATCGAGGAGCCGACCGCGACGACGGCGACCTGGAAGTCGCCGGCGCCGATCTGCTTGAGCGCGTCGATGTTCTTCGCATCGGCCTGCACGGTGTGCGTCACGCGCTCGGACCACTTCTGTACGAGCTCGAGGCTTTCGTCGATGGCGAGCACCTCGCGATTGAGCCGGTCGAGCTCGCCCGCGCACGCCGCGCCGAATCGCCCGAGTCCGATCACCAGGACGGGCGCGTCGTTCCGAATCCGTTCAACCAACGATCGGCCTTTCCACGGGCAGCGAGTAGAGCTGCGAACGGGATGTCGCAGCCACGGCCGCGGCGAGAGTCACTGTACCAATGCGCCCCATGAAGATCGTCAAGGCCATGACGTAGACACCGAGATCGGGAAGGCTCGCGGTGAGCCCGGTGGACAGGCCTACGGTGCCGAAGCCCGAGATCACGTCGAAGAGCACGTCCTCGACAGGCGACTTGGTGATGTGCGAGATCGTGATGGTCGAGAGAGCGACGATCGTCGCTCCCCATGCGACGACCGAGAGAGCGACGCGCTGCACGTCGCTCGGGATGCGGCGGCCGAAGGCTTCGACCGACGGGCGGCCTCTGGCCTCGGACCAGACCGCGAGCGCCAGGACGGCGAGCGTGGTGACCTTGATGCCGCCCGCGAAGGCAGCGAAAGAAGTCCGGTGAAGAGCAGAATCAGCGTCGCGAACACCAGCACT
>NZ_WOYP01000001.1:41049-45028 GCF_011620715.1 Microbacterium sp.
AGGCAGCGAAAGAAGTCCGGTGAAGAGCAGAATCAGCGTCGCGAACACCAGCACTGCGAAACGCGCAGGCGATGAGGTGGTCAGATCCTGCAGGCGGTCCCATCCACGCCGCAGTGCATGTGTCGCGCGCGAGACGAACGACCTGTTCGGGTCAGCCGCCATGCCTGGCCCCTTCGCTCGAAACCTCAGTCATGGTACTCCGGGAGATGCCCGACTAACCTAAGCACATGGCGGACATCTTCGACGTGATCGCGGACGGCACACGTCGCGACATCCTGCAACTCCTGCTCGATCGCTCATCCGCCGGAGAGCGCGGAACGAGCGTGTCGTACATCGTGCAGCAGCTCGCCGTGAGCCAGCCGACGGTGTCGAAGCACTTGAAGGTGCTGCGCGAGGCGCAGCTCGTCTCGGTGCGCGAAGAAGGACAGCACCGGTACTACAGCCTGTCCTCCGCGCCACTCGACGAGATCGACGACTGGCTGATCCCGTTTCTCGACGACGCGACGGACGGGGAGCCGGCCGGCACGTCGACCCTGCCCGACTCGGCAGCGCACGCTGCCGACACCCTGGGCCGCGCCGCCGCTTCGGCCAAGCACGCGCTCGAGAACGCGCTCAAGAAGCTGCCCGGGCGCTGACCCCCGACGTGTCAGCAGTTCGGCGTCGGCGCGGGAGCGGTCGCCCCAGCCTCGCCGGCCGTCCGGCACAGGGAGGCGTGGTCCCGTGGGTTTACACGCGTCGCACGCACACCATAGAGTGTGCTGTGCACCATCCTGGCGAAGGGGAGATCATGGCGGACTTGCCTGATGTGCGCTTCCTGACGGTCGCGGAGGTCGCCGACATCATGCGGGTGTCGAAGATGACGGTCTATCGACTCGTGCACGCGGGCGAATTGCCTGCCGTGCGGTTCGGCCGCAGCTATCGTGTTCCCGAGTCCGCCGTGACCGAGGCGCTCCAGCGTCCGATCGCCGACGTCGGCTGACACGCCGCAATCGCAGGCAGGCGCGCCTGATAGACTGCCCAAAGGCATTTTTCGTTCTTGCCGTTCCCGGGCATGACTGCACGCAGGTGCAGGTAGCCCAGACCCCGACTTAGTGAGGTTTTCCGTGGGTTCAGTCATCAAGAAGCGCCGCAAGCGCATGGCGAAGAAGAAGCACCGCAAGCTGCTTCGCAAGACTCGCCACCAGCGCCGCAACAAGAAGTAGCGCCACCGACACCGAGCGCCTGTCCGTTGGACGGGCGCTTCGTGTTTCGTGGCGCCGACGCCGCGGCATCCGTCTCGCCGAACTGCCGTCAGAATGGACGGATGGAAACGATCAGCGCCGAGCAACTCCGCGAACGCGAAGGCCTGCCCCGCTTGAATGTCGAGGGCGGCACCGACGGCTGGAAAGACGCGGGCTTGCCCGTCGAGCGATGACCGAACTGACCCTGATCGGCAAGCCCGACTGTCACCTCTGCGAAATCGCGCACGAGATCGTGGACGCAGTGATCGCTGACCTACCCGACGACGTCGCCGACCGGATCGACGTGCGAGAGGCATCCATCGCCGACGATCCCGCGCTCTACGAGCTGTGGTGGGAGAAGATCCCGGTCGTCCTGATCGACGGGCGACTGCACGGCCATTGGCGCGTTGCGCCGGATCGCCTGCGGACAGCCCTGCTCGACGCCGTCCGCTGACCAATTCTCGATCTCATGCCGCCGGTGTCGCGGAAGCCGAACGATCCTTCGAGGGATGCTGCCGCAGTCGTGTTCCCGCTACGGCGAGAGGCGCGTCGGGCCGCGGAACAGGTAGGTCACTTCGCGGATCGATGACTCGCCGAGCATCAGCATCAGCACGCGCGCAAGGCCCATGCCGAACCCGCCGTGAGGGGGCACGCCGTAGCGGAAGAAGTCGAAGTAGAAGTCCAGATGCTCCGGCTCGAGCCCCTTCTGCTTCGCCTGCTCGATCAGGATGTCGACGCGGTGCTCGCGCTGTGCGCCGGTCGTGATCTCGACGCCGTTGTAGAGGAGGTCGTAGCTCTTGGTGAGCCCGGTCTCGTCATCGCGCATGTGGTAGAAAGCGCGGATCTCGTGCGGGTAGTCGGTGATGAACACGAAGTCGTGCCCGTAGACCTCTTTCACATGCGCCGAGATCTGACGCTCGCCTTCGGGGTCGAGGTCGCCGTCGGCGCGCGGGATGTCGTAACCGCGTGCGGTGACGATGTCGTGGGCCTCGGCCAGCGGGATGCGGGGGAATGGCACGGTCGGCGCGACGACGGTGACGCCGAAGAGCTCTTCGATCTGGGTGCCGTGCTTGTCGGCGACCGCGCCGATGGAGTACGCCAGAAGCTCCTCCTGCATGCGCGCGACGTCCTCGTACGAGTCGATCCAGCTGATCTCAGCATCGATGCTCGTGAACTCGGTGGCGTGACGCGACGTGAACGAAGGGTCGGCGCGATAGACGTCGCCGATCTCGAAGATCTTGCCGAAGCCGGCCGACTGCGCCATCTGCTTGAAGAACTGCGGGCTCTGCGCGAGGTACGCGGTCTGCTCGCCGAAGTACTCGAGCGCGAACAGCTCCGCGTTGGACTCGGATGCGGAGGCCATGAGCTTGGGCGAGTGGATCTCGATGAAGTCGCGCTCGATCCACCAGGTGCGCATCGCGTGCTCGAGGGTGGTCTGCACGCGGAAGATGAGGTTGTTGCGGCGCTGGCGAAGGTCGAGGAAGCGCCAGTCCATGCGCTTGTCCTGCGCGCTGTCGGCCGCGATCGGCATCTCGGGCAGCGCGAGCGCCGCGATCTCGAGCCAGCCGACCTTGATCTCGACGCCGCCGAGCTTGACGCGCTCGTCGTGCTTGAGCTCGCCGTGCACCGTCAGGAACGTGCCGGTCGTGAGGGCGGAGATGGTGTCGGTGAGTGCGAGCGCGTCGGCGTTCTGCGGCTCTGCTCCCTCGACCGCTTCGACGTCGGGGCGGGTCGCCGGGTTCACCAGCTGCACGGCGCCGGTCTCGTCTCGGAGGACGACGAACTGCACCTTCTTCTGATCGCGGACGGTCTCGACCCACCCCGACACCGAGACGGGGCTGTCGGGGAGGGACTGCAGCTGCTTCACAAGGACGCGTTCACTCACGAGGGGACAGTCTACGGGCCCCTGTTCACACGCCCTGCTCAGCTTGCGGACACCTTCGGTCGGTAGCCTCGTGACAGCGTCCTGGCCGATGTCGCCCGAGGGACCGCCTGATTGCAGGGAGCCCCATGACCGACATCGCCCCCACCTCCACTCCGAGCGACGGATCATGGCTCACGACCATCGTCGACGCCGTGGTGTCGCTGATGGACGTCATCGGCCCGCCAGGTGCCGGAATCGCGATCGCACTGGAGAACCTGTTCCCACCGCTGCCCAGCGAGGTCATCCTGCCGATGGCGGGGCTCGCCGCCAGCCGCGGTTCGTTCACGCTCGTCGAGGCGATGGTCTGGACGACCCTCGGTTCGGTCGTGGGCGCCTTCGCCCTTTACGGACTCGGAGCGTGGCTGGGGCTGAGCCGGTTGCGGTCGATAGCGGCCCGGGTTCCGCTCCTGCATCCTGAGGACATCGATCGCACGGTTGCGTGGTTCGGGCGGCACGGCGGCAAGGCCGTGTTCTTCGGGCGTATGATCCCGCTGTTTCGCAGCCTCATCTCGATCCCCGCAGGGATCACGCGGATGCCGCTGTGGAAGTTCGGCCTCCTGACGGCGACCGGCAGCCTGATCTGGAACTCGATCTTCGTCCTGGCCGGATTCTTCCTCGGCGAATCGTGGCCGGTCGTGCAGCGGTACGCCGACATCCTGCAGTACGTCGTGATCGCCGTCACCGGCCTGGGGATCTCGTGGTTCGTCTACGCCCGTACGCGGTCGCTGCTGGCATCCCGTCGCGCGGCCGCCGCCGACGACGAGGCCTGATCCGCTCCGGACCGGATGTCGAGGTCGCACCGAAGAAGACGAGCGTCTCTTCGACGATCCTGGTC
>NZ_WOYP01000001.1:45128-52816 GCF_011620715.1 Microbacterium sp.
ACCGGATGTCGAGGTCGCACCGAAGAAGACGAGCGTCTCTTCGACGATCCTGGTCACGCTCGCGCTCGGGGCCTTCGCTCAGCACGCCCACAGAACGGCTCACCGTAGACTACGGGAATGCCCGCCGACCGCCTTCATCTCGTGCGCCACGGAGAGGTCCACAACCCCCGCCGCGTGCTGTACGGGCGGCTCCCGGGCTATGGGCTGAGCGCAGACGGGCGACGGATGGCGCGGCAGACCGCCCAGTACGTGCACGGCCTCGGACGCCCGATCGGCGCACTCATCTGCTCACCCCTGCAGCGCACCCGCGAGTCGGCGGAGCCGTTCACCGTGCTGCTCGGCATCGAGCCGGTCATCGACGAGCGCGTCATCGAACCCACCAATGTGTTCGAGGGCAGGCGGATGAGTCGCGCATTGATGAACCCGATGAGCTGGAGCCACCTCTCGCGCCCCGAGATCCCCAGTTGGGGAGAGCCGTACGCGATGGTCGTCGACCGCATGCAGGCTGCGATGGGTGAAGCGTGGAGGGCCACCGAGCGCGGCGACGTCGTGATCGTCAGCCACCAGCTTCCGATCTGGGTCACCCATCTGGCGGTCGCCGGGCTCCCCGCGCGCCACGACCCGCGCCGCCGGCGCTGTGCCCTCTCGAGCGTGACGAGCTTCGAGCTCGTGGGCGACGTGTGGCGCGAAACGGACTACGCCGAGCCCGCCGCGACCGCAGGCGCCGTCGACGTCGGGGCCGTCTGATGCGCGGCATCCGCTCTCGGCCTGGGAAGCGTGCGGCAGCCGTGCTGCTGTCCGCAGCCCTGGTCGCAGGGCTCGCGGCGTGCTCGAATGATCCCCTCGCCGAACAGTACCGGGCGGGTGAGAACAAGGGGTTCATCTCGGGCGACGGCGCCGTGCAGGAGATCCCCCTAGAACAGCGCGGCGAGCCGGTCGTGTTCGCCGCGACGACCGAGACCGGCGATCCCGTCGCGAGCGAGGACTACCTGGGTGGCGTGCTCGTCGTGAACTTCTGGTACGCCGCGTGCGGCCCGTGCCGCGCTGAAGCCGCGGATCTCGAGCAGGTCTACGGCGCCTTCGAGGGCGAGGACGTCGCCTTCCTCGGCGTCAACACGATCGACTCGGCTGCCGCCGCTGCCGCCTTCGCGCAGACCTACGGCGTCACCTACCCGAGTGCGATCGCGTCCGAGACGCCCGCGATCAAGCTCGCGTTCGCGGAGAAGACCCCGATCCAGGCGACCCCCACCACGCTCGTGCTGGATGCCGAGGGCCGGGTCGCCGCGCGGATCATCGGCCAGCTGCCCGACCCCTCGATCCTGAAGACTCTGGTGCGCGAGACCCTTGCGGAGTCGTCATGAACCCGGGCGCGATCATCGCCGACGGAGCGCTCTGGGTCGCCCTGCCGATCGCCGTGCTCGCCGGCCTGGTCTCATTCCTGTCGCCGTGCGTGCTCCCGCTCGTTCCGGGCTACCTCGGTTTCATCGGCGGGTCGGTCGCTCCTCGGTCCCCCGAAACCCGGAGGATCGCGCCGACTTCGGACAGTTCGGCCGAATCGGTCCGAGTCTGGGGTGATTCTCCGGATCTCGGATCGGACGGACGAGTGGATGCCGCTCTCGCAGTCACCGTGGCCGACGAGGAGCCTTCACGCGGCCGGCTCCTGGTCGGTGTGCTCCTTTTCATCGCCGGGTTCACCGTCGTCTTCATGGCGGTCAACATCCTGGGCGGCACGGTCGGGCAGTTCTTCATCGAGTACGCCGACCCGATCACACGCGTGATGGGCGTGATCGTGATCCTTCTCGGGCTCGTCTTCATCGGCCTGTTCGGCTTCGCGCAGCGCACCTTCAAACCCCAGGTGCGCGGCAACCTCGGGCTGATCGGGGCACCCCTCCTCGGGCTGGCGCTCGGCATCGGCTGGGCGCCGTGCATCGGTCCCACCCTGGGGGCGATCCTCGCGATGTCGTGGAACTTCGGCGATCCCGTCCGGGCCGGCCTGCTGGGTCTGGCCTACTCGCTGGGGCTCGGCATCCCCTTCATCCTGATCACCCTCGGCTTCGGCTGGGCGACGCGATCGTTCGGGTTCCTGCGCCGCCACATCCGTGCCGTGAACATCATCGGAGGAGTGATGCTCGTGATACTCGGGGTGCTCATGGTGTCGGGAGTGTGGACCGCTCTCATGGCGCAACTTCAGGGGGTGTTCCTGAGTGTCCCGCTCCCGCTCTGAGGCCCAGGGCTCTTCGGCGCCCGATCCTGCCGAAGGCACGCTGCGCCCGGCCGACCACGCCGACTCGGCCGCGCCGGCCGCATCCGACGACATCGTCCGGCCCGCACTCGGCCCGGTGGGCTGGCTGCGGTGGGGATGGCGTCAGCTCACCAGCATGCGCACCGCGCTGGTGCTGCTGCTGCTGCTTGCGATCGCGGCGGTGCCGGGATCGATCGTCCCGCAGCGCAGCGCCGACCCGAACGGCGTCACACAGTACTTCGCCGACAACCCGGACCTCGCTCCGGTGCTCGACAATCTGCAGCTGTTCGATGTGTACACCTCGATCTGGTTCTCGGCGATCTACATCCTGCTGTTCGTCTCGCTGATCGGATGCGTGATCCCGCGGACCAAGCATCACTGGAAGGCGCTGCGCGCGCGTCCGCCACGCACGCCGGCGCGGCTCGAGCGGCTCGCCGACCACCGGTCGTCGATCGTCGAGCTCGCCCCCGGCGTCTCCGCGGAGGGGGCGGCCGCCACGGCCATCGACTCGGCCGCCGAGCAGCTCAAGCGCGGCGGGTACCGCGTCGAGCGCTACGACGCCCGCGGGACGCTGTCGGTCTCGGCTGAGCGCGGCTATGTGCGCGAGACCGGCAACCTCGTCTTCCACACCGCCTTGATCGGCGTGCTCGTCGCGGTCGGAGTCGGCGGCGGCTTCACCTACACGGGGCAGGGCGTCATCATCGAGGGCGGCACGTTCGTCAACACCCTCCTGGACTACAACTCCTTCAATCCCGGTCGCTTCGTCGACGAGGAGACGCTCACGCCGTACTCGCTGACACTCGACGAGTTCAGCGTCACCTACCAGCCCTCCGGCGAGCAGGGGGCAGGTCAGGCGGGAGACTTCATCGCCCACCTGACCACCCAGCTGGCGGGCGAAGACCCGCAGCAGGGCGAGGTGCGCGTCAACCATCCGCTCGACATGGCCGGCGACCGCATCTACCTGATGGGCAACGGCTATGCGCCGACCGTCACGATTCGCAACGCCGCCGGTGACGTGGTGTTCTCGGAGTCGGTGCCGTTCCTCGCGCAGGACACCAACATGACCTCACTCGGCGTGATCAAGGTCCCGGACGGCATGCCCGAGCAGCTGGGACTGGTCGGCTTCTTCTACCCGACCCAGGCGCCGCTGACCACCGGAGCCTTCGCCTCCGCCTACCCCGCGCTGATCAACCCGGTGATCTCGCTGGACGTGTACGAGGGCGACCTCGGCATCGACGACGGCACTCCGCGCTCGGTGTACGCGCTCGACACGACCGACATGACGCAGCTGACCGGACGCAAGATCGACGTCGCCTCGATCGAACTGGCGCCCGGCGAGACGGCCGACCTGCCGAACGGCCTCGGGACCATCACGTTCGAGAACGAGTCGCCCGCCGGAGCCGAGGGCTACGAGCAGTCGGTGAAGCGATTCGTCTCGCTGTCGATCCATCGGGACGCCGCGGCCACGTGGGTGCTCGCCTTCGCCGTGCTCGCGGTGCTCGGGCTGCTGGCCGCGCTGTTCATCCCCCGCAGGCGCCTGTGGGTCAAGGTCACGCCCGACGGGCACACGCTGCGGATCGAGTACGCGGCGCTGGCTCGTGGTGAGGACCCGGCGATCGGTGCGGCACTCGACCAGTTCGTCCAGCGGCACGGGCGCGGTCTGGAAACGGTGCTGCGCGGGCAACCCGCGGCATCCGATTCCGCCGACGACTCTTCGTCCGCGCCGCCGGACTCGCCTGATTCGCCGCGGATAGACTGAGACCATGCCCGGCACTCTCACGCTCGATTCGGTATCCGTGCTTCTGGTGTGGACGGCGATCTCGATCTACGCACTCGCGTTCATCGCGTACGCGGTCGATCTTTCCCGCCGGGGCGCCCGCGCAGCCGATCTGCAGGACGCCGCGGCGCGGGATGAGTCGACCCGGGATGCCGAGGCCCGGGATCGTGAACTCGTCTCGGTCGCCGCCGCCGGGCAGTCCGCCGAGTCGGCTGCTGCCGCCTCGCCGGGACGTGCGGCGAACAGCCGGCTGCGCGATCAGGAGCGCGCCGCCGAGGCGACGTTCACGGCGCGGCCGGGCGACCGCCCCAGACTGCTCTGGGCCCGCATCGGCACCTCGCTGACGGTCCTCGGGCTGCTCTTCCACATCGCCGGAGACGTGACCCGTGGCATCGCCGCCGGCCGGGTTCCGTGGTCGAACATGTACGAGTTCGCCCTCACCGGAACCATGCTGATCGTCGCGGTGTACCTCGTATCGCTTTTCCGCTACGACTTGCGCTTCCTCGGATCCTTCATCACCGGTCTGGTCGTACTGCTGCTGGGCGGCGCGGCACTCGCGTTCTACGTCGAGATCTCACCCCTGATGGATCCGCTCAAGAGCGTCTGGCTCGTCATCCACGTCTTCGTCGCCTCGCTCGCGACCGCGATCTTCGCGCTCGCCTTCGGGCTGTCGGTGCTGCAGCTCATGCAGGCGCGGCGCGAGCGCAAGACAGCCGCGCTTGCGGATGCCTCGAGCATGGAGGTGGCAAAGGCCAAGACCGGGCCGCGCTTCCTTCGGACGCTGCCGGGAAGCGATGCCCTCGAGTCGATCGCCTACCGCTTCGCGATCATCGGCTTCATCTTCTGGACTTTCACCCTCATTGCGGGATCGATCTGGGCGAACGACGCGTGGGGCCGATACTGGGGCTTCGACACCAAAGAGGTCTGGACGTTCGTCATCTGGGTGCTCTACGCCGGCTACATCCACGCGCGGGCGACGCGCGGCTGGAGGGGCTCCCGCTCCGCGTGGCTGTCGATCATCGGGTTCAGCGCCGTCATGTTCAACTTCACGATCGTGAACATGTTCTTCAAGGGCCTGCACGCCTACTCCGGACTGAGCTGAGGCGCAGCCCCGCTCGGCATGTCCTTGACAGGGTGTGGGACACGGTCTAGCTTGTGTTCCGGATGAACGCGTTGACTTGGGGGTCGCGCAGAGTAAGCCGGTTCGGGGGAGCCGCAATCGCGGTCGAGGGTGCGCCGGCGCTTTGTCAGAGTTGGACTTCGATGGCAGGCGCGTCATGATCCATGCAGTGGGCGGTGAGCGTTCGGGTAGCGCTGGGGCGCCGCGAACGGTCGATGCGCACATGCGGTCTGCACTCGAAGCGAAACCCGCAAGCGCCGGAATGCTGGGGCACCATCGTCACGCGGTGAACGTCGGCGTGCGCGCAACTCCTGGCTGAGCCTGTCACCGGGGGCGTTGGGGCGTCCCCGGTGACTGCTGCGGTGTCGGGCGCAATCGTGTCGCAGAGGCGGCCCGCGATATCTGCCTACGCCGGAACGGGCGATGCCGCCAGCAGGTCCCCCGAACGGGCGACGCGTCGCCGCGCCACCGCGATCGTCGTCGCGATGAACGCGAGCCCCGACCAGATCAAGAGCCCTGCGATGGCGGCGCCGAGGCCCCCGGCATCCGTCAGCGCGGCGAGCATCCCGGTGTAGGCGGGAGCGGTCGGCAGCAGCGCGGCGGCGTCCGCCAACACCCCCGGCACGGTCGAGACGACGCCGGTCGCGACAGCGAGCACGCCCACCAGCGCGGCCAGCCAGCGCCCCAGCCCACCGAAGACGGCCACGAGTGCCTGGTTCACTGCGGCGAAGGCGACCCCCGCGACCACGCAGAGTGCGGCGAACAGCGACCACTGACCCCAGTCGTACGAGGCCGCGAGCTGTACCACGCCGGCCACCAGCAGCCCCTGCACGGCACCGAGCGCTGCGGCCGGTGCGAGCCCGCGCAGCGCGAGCACCACGGATGGCGCCCGCGAGGTCAGCGCGCGGCGGGAGGCCGCCTGCAGTGCCACGAAGGTTCCGAGTCCGCCGAACCACAGCGCCAGCGTGGCCAGCAGCGGCACGGCGGAGGCGCCGAACAGCGACGAGCCGACTCCCTCGGTCGTGACCGGGTCGGCGACGACTGCTGCGAGGCTGGTCGCATCGCTGTCCGTGTACGACGGCAGAGCGGTGGATGCCTGATCCAGTCCGTCCGCGAGGCTCGAGGTTCCGCTCGCCAGCTCTGCGATGCCGCCGGCGAGGGAGGTCGCCCCGTCGGCGGTCTGCGCCGCTCCGTCCGCCAGCTGGGAGGCGGCGGATTCCAGACCGCGGGCTCCGTCGGCGGACTGCCCGGTGCCGTCCGCGAGCTGCGCGAGACCGGCCGCCAGCGAGCGTGTCTGATTCGCGGCCTCCACCAGTCCCGCGCTCGTCTGCGACGTGAGCTGCTGGATGCCGGAAGCGGTCGGCGTCGCGTAGCCGCTGGCGTAGCCGGCGCTGGTCGCCGCCTCCGCCGCGTCTCCCGCGGTAGTGCCCGCCGTCTCCGCCGCGGCGCCGAGGCTCGCGCAGAAGGTCGCCGATCCGCCCTCGGCGATGCACTGGCCCGCCAGGTCGCCGATGCTCTGCGCGAGTCCGCCGGCGTCCTGGGCGACACCCGCGGTCTGCGACGCGGCCGTCGTCGCATACGTCGCGGTCGCCTGCGCGACGCCGACGAGCTGCGGATTTTCCACCTGGGTGGCCGCCGTGTCCAATCCCGCCGCGAGCTGACCGGCGCCGGCCGCTGAGGCGGCCGTGCCGGACGCGATCTCCTCGAGCCCACTCGCGAGCGACCCCGCGCCCGAGGAGAGCTGCGACGCTCCCGAACCCAGCTGGCTGATGCCGCCGGCAAGTGCGGTCGTGCCTTCGGCCGCCTGCTGCGCACCGTCGGCGAGCCGGTGCGCGCCGTCGGCGGCTTCACCGAGCTGGTCGCCCAGCGTAGTGAACCCGAGGAACACGTTCTCGAGGTACACCTGCGAGAGCTGCCGACCCATGATGGATGCCGCGGCCGAGGTCACCTGTGCGACGATCGCGTCGTCGACGACCTTCGAGTCGGGCGGGGTGGATACCTCGATCGTCGCCTGCTCCGGCGTGCCGCCGGGGGCGGTCGAGGTGGCGGTCGAGGTGGCGGTGGTGGAGAAGTTCGAGGGGATCGTGACGACCGCCTGGTAGGTGCCGTCGGCGAGCCCGGCGGCGGCGTCGCCGGCGTTGGAGATCGTCCAGTCGAGGTTGCTCGCCACGTCGTCGGAGCCCTCGACCAGACCGGCGGTGAGCTGGCGGCCCAGCGGAACGTACTGACCGTCGATCGTGACCGGTTCGTCTTCGTTCACGATCGCGGCGCTCATGTTGTCGAGCCGCTCGGCCGGGTTGTAGAGCGCGGCGACGAGGATGCCGCCGATCAGCACCGGCAGCAGCAGAACGCCCACCAGCGTGAGCCAGGTGATGGGGCGCCGGGAGCGGGCCCGCTCGATGTGGAGGGTCATGCGTGCACCTCGGTCGGGGAAGTGTCGGTCGTGGAAGTGCCGGTTGTGGGGGAGCCGGTCTCACGCAGGAGCGCTCGAGCGGGGTCCGGGTCTGCGTGCACCGTGATGTCGAGCACGGAGGTGCCGGGCCAGCCGG
>NZ_WOYP01000001.1:52916-76989 GCF_011620715.1 Microbacterium sp.
GGGTCCGGGTCTGCGTGCACCGTGATGTCGAGCACGGAGGTGCCGGGCCAGCCGGCATCTGCCAGGAGCGCCCGCGCGGCATCCGGATGCATGGACGACACGACGAGGGTCAGATCCGGTGTGGCAGCAGCGGCATCGCGCAGCGCGGCGGCGGCCCGATCATGGGTCGAGTCCGGGATGAGCACGTCGACGCCGTCGATCACGAGGATTCGCGGGCGTCCGTTCAGCGCGCGGCGCAGGTCCTGCACGGGCTGGGCGGACCCGTCGAGCAGGGCGACGGCGACGTGCGTGCGCACCCAGGCTGCGCGGCCGGGCAGGAGGTGCCCGCCGACGCGCGCCTGCCCGCTCAGGGCGGCGCGGCCGGCGAGTGCGAGCAGCAGCGAGCGCGGGCCGCGGGCATCCTTCGCAGTGACGACCAGGGCGTCGCCGCGCTCGACGCGCAACGCGACGTCGTCAGCCAGCCGCACGTCGCCGGCGCTCACGCCGATGCCCTCGGCGACGATCGCCGCGGTCGTGTTCGGCTCGGGCCAGTCGGCGAGCGCGAGCTCGCGCACGACCGCTTCACCCTCGATGTCGAAGTGCGGGAGGGTGCGCTGCAGCCAGCGGGGCAGCCACCACGCCCGGTCGCCGAGGAGCGCCATGACAGCGGGCGTCAGCGTCATGCGCACCAGGAAAGCATCGATCACGATGCCGACGGCGAGCCCGAGGGCGATCGGCTTGAGCGACGCGTCGCCTTCGGGCACGAAGGCCGCGAACACCGAAAACATGATGAGCGCGGCTGCGGTCACCACGCGCGCCGAAGAAGTGAAGCCGGACTTCACTGCGCCGAGCGCGATCGAGCGAGCCTCCGCCGGTGTGGCACCCTGCTTGCGCGAGTGCACGTAGTCCTCGCGCATGCGCGAGACCAGGAACACCTCGTAATCCATCGCGAGGCCGAACAGCACCCCCATCAGCACGATCGGCATGAAGCTGATGATCGGTCCGGTGCGGGTGACGTTCAGCACATCGGCCAGCCAGCCCCATTCGAATACGGCGGCAACAACGCCGAATGCGGCGGTGACCGAGAGCAGATAGCCCAGGGCGGCCTTGATCGGCACGGCGATCGAGCGGAACACGATCGTCAGCAGCACGAGCGAGAGGCCCACCACGAAGATGCCGAACGGGATGAGGGCGGCGCCCAGCTGATCGGAGATGTCGATCGCGACGGCGGTGAAGCCGGTCACCTTGATGTCGACGCCGTATTCGTCGAGCCACCGGTCGTGCTGGGCGCGCAGCTCGCGCACGAGCTCGGCCGTCGCAGGGTCGTCGGGGGCGGTGGTCGGCACGAGCTGCACGATGCCGGTGTCGGCGCTCATGTTGGGCGTTGCAAGGGCGACCAGCTCCACTCCCGGCAGGCTTTCGACATCGGCGGCCAGGTCGTCCATCAGCCCGACCGGATCGGTCGAGGTCACGATCGTGCCGGTGAGGATGATCGGCCCGTTGAAGCCCGGACCGAACTCCTCGGCGACCAGGTCGTAGCTCTGCCGCGCCTCGTTCTCCTCGGGCAGCATGCCCGCGTTCGGCAGGGCGAGCGCGAGGCTCGCGGCGGGGATGGCCATGATGCCGAGGGTCAGCACGACTGCGACCGTCGTCACGATGGGGTGGTTCGTCACGAGCCCGACCCAGCGCGTGGCGAAGCTGCGGCGGGGTTCGGCGGTCGCTTTGCGCTTCTTCACGCGACGCGGGCGCCCGGCGACGCGCCCCTTGAGGAATCCCAGCATCGCGGGGGTGAGGCTGAGCGCGACGAGCACGGCGATCGCGACGGCGACCGCTGCGGCGATGCCCATCGTGGTCAGGAACGGGATGCCGGCGAAGGAGAGTCCGATGAGGGCGATGAGCACCGTCATGCCCGCGAACACCACCGCCGACCCGGCAGTCCCGGTGGCGCGTGCAGCGGACTCCTCCGGAGCGACCCCCGAGCGCACCTGGTCCTGATGTCGGGCGACGATGAACAGCGCGTAGTCGATGCCGACGGCGAGGCCGAGCATGAGCGCCAGCAGGGGAGTGGTCGAGGAGATGCTCGCGAACGCGGTCGAGAGGAAGATCAGCGCCATCGACAGGCCGACGCCGATGATCGCCGTCATGAGGGGCAGACCGGCCACGACGAATGACCGGAATGTCACGATCAGCACGAGCAGCGCGATGATCAGGCCGACGGCCTCGGTCAGGGTGACGCCGGGCACCGAGATCGCGAAGAGGTCGCCGCCGAGCTTCACCTGCGACCCGGCCGGGAGCGCGTCGCGCAATTCGGCCGCGACAGCCTGCAGTGCGTCCTTCGTCGCGGGCGGTACATCCGTCGCCTGCCCGTCGAACTGCATGCGGACGATCGCGGCATCGCCCGCATCGGAGACCTGTCCGTTGACGGTCTGGCTGAAAGGGTCGGTCACGGCGAGGATTCCGTTGAGGTCTTCGAGCCCGGAGATCGTGTCGGCGATCGCGCCGGAGTAAGGTTCCCCTTCGATCTGCGCGCCGCCGGCGGTGACGACGATCATTTGCGCGCTCGTGCCGCTCGCCTGCGGGAACGTGCGGTTCAGCTGCTCGATTCCCGCCTGCGACTCGGTGCCGGGGATCGAGAACGAGTTGTCGGTGCCCTGTCCGAGGGTGACCGCGCCCACGCCGCCGAGGCCGAGCAGCAGGAGCCACGCGATCAGCACGCGCCACGAGTGCCGGTACGACCAGAGTCCGAGCGCATACAGGAAAGTGGACACAGCGCCTCCGCGGGGGTGATCCGATCAGCCGGAATCAGACAGAACGGATACAGCGCTGTATCGGATACATGAGTGTATCGTAGGGCGGGCGGCCTGGCTCAACCTGAGTACTGCGTGTGTGTTCGGGCGAGGGAGGCGACCGGGGTTCCAGAGGAGGCTCGATGACCGAAACAGTGGAGGTGCCCGCGGGCGCGATGACCTCGCGCCGTCGCGAGGCGACGCGGCAGAAGCTGTTGGATGCCGCCGCGCAGGTATTCGCCGAAGAGGGACTGGATGCGGCATCCGTCGAGGCGATCTGCGAGCGCGCCGGCTTCACGCGAGGCGCCTTCTACTCGAACTTCGACTCGAAGGATGCGCTCTTCCTCGAGCTCGCCGGCCGCGTCGCACGGTCACGTGTCGACTCGGCGCGGGAGCGGGTCGCACTGCTGGAGAGCGAAGGCGACCTGCGGGAGGTCACCGTGGATGCCCTGTCGATCGTGCAGCAGGTGCTGGATGTCTCGGGAGATGACCGCCTCGCGATTCTGCTGATGAGCGAGATCCGCATCCACGCGCTGCGCGACCCGCAGCTGGGAGCCGCGTATCTCGCGCAGAACGAGGACATCCGCACCAGCGTCGCGCAGGTGGTCCACGATATCGCGGCCGCGAAGTCGCTGCGTCTGCGGCTGCCCGCCGACGAGGTCGCCCGCCTCATGCTGACGGTGTGGGAGGGCGAATCGGTGCGCGGCACGATGGCCGGACTGGACTACGAAACGGTCTGCCGCCGCACGAGCGAGGAACTCGCCCGCGTCGCGCAGCTCGTGATCGAGGTGCCCGCGGATCAGCCGCGCGCCAGCTCGGAATGACAGCGCGCGATGCGTGCCTTCCACCACTCCCGCCGGTCTTCGGATGCCGCATACCGCCGGATGAGCGCCGGGTCGGGCGTGACGCGCCCGACCGGAAGCGAACCGTCGCGGGGCACGAGCCCCGGTGAGACGACGTCCGCGGCCAGAAGCGCGGCGGTGCCGAGGCCGCAGTCGTAGTCCAGATCCGGGAGTGCCGCCGCGAGGGCGACGCCCATCGCCAAGCCGACCGATGTGTCGAGCGCGCTCGAGACGACCGAGGGCAGGCCGGCCTCCGCCACGATCTCAAGCGCGCGCCGCACCCCGCCGAGCGGCTGAGCCTTCACGACCAGGATGTCTGCGGCCCCGGCCCGTGCCACATCGAGAGGGTCCGCGGCCTTGCGAACGCTCTCGTCGGCGGCGATCGGGATGCCCAGATACTTTACACGGCGACGCAGCTCGGCGAGCTCATCGACCCTGGCGCACGGCTGCTCGACATACTCCAGGTCGAATTCGGCGAGCGCGTGGATCGCATGCTCGGCCTCGTCGATGTTCCAGCCGCCGTTCGCGTCGACGCGGATGCAGCCCTCCGGACCCATCACGGCGCGCACCTCCCGCACCCGGGCGACATCATCCGCAAGCCGCTGCCCGGCCCCGGCGACCTTCACCTTCGCCGTCCGGCACCCGTCGAATCGCGCCAGGATGCCGGCGACGGATGCCGCATCCACAGCCGGCACGGTCGCGTTGACGCGGATCCGGTCGCGCAGCGCTGCGGGGGTCGGCATCCAGCCGTAGTCGATCGCGCCGGCGAGCCAGGCGGCTGCCTCGGCGTCGTCGTACTCCAGGAACGGCGAGAACTCGGTCCAGCCCTCCGGGCCCTCCAAGAGAACGGCCTCGCGCACATCGATGCCGCGGAATCGGGTGACGAGCGGCAGCGAGACGACACGGAACGTCGAGAGAAGGTCGGCGAGGGCGGGCAGGGATGCTGCGGCGTCGGTGCTCACCGCTCCATCATGGTCCCTCGTGCCTTGGCTGCGCGCCAGTGAATGACGCTTAGGCTTGCCGGATGCTTACCGATACCCCCGTCCGGTTGGGCGTCCAGCTTCAGCCCCAGCATGTCTCCTATTCCGACATGCGCGATGCCGTCCGCCGCCTCGAGGACATGGGCGTCGACATCCTGTTCAACTGGGACCATTTCTACCCGCTGTCGGGTGACCCCGATGGCCGGCACTACGAGTCGTGGACGATGCTCGGCGCGTGGGCCGAGCAGACTGAGAGCGTCGAATTCGGCGCGCTGGTGAACTGCAACAGCTACCGCAACCCCGACCTGCAGGCGGACATGGCCCGCACGATCGACCACATCAGCGCCAAGGGAGCAACACAAGGCCGGTTCATCTTCGGCACCGGCGCGGGCTGGTTCCAGAAGGACTACGACGCCTACGGCTACGAGTTCGGCACGCCGGGCACGCGCCTGGACGATCTGGCCGAGGGCCTGGCCCGCATCCACGCCCGCTGGGACGTGCTCAACCCGGCGCCCACGCGCAAGATCCCCGTGATGATCGGCGGGAAGGGCGAGCAGAAGACCTTGCGGCTCGTCGCGCGCTACGCCGACTACTGGCACAGCTTCGTCACACCGGAAGAGCTGCCGCACAAGCTGTCGGTCATCGAGAAGTGGGCGCAGCGCGAGGGTCGCGACACGTCGACCCTGATCCTGTCCAACGAGTTGCAGCGTCGTGGCGAGGAGGTCGCCGACGAGCTGTTCGACGGCGGCGTGCGTCTGTTCACGCTCGGCTTCCCAGGACCCGAGTACGACTACGACCGCGTGCGCTCGTGGCTCGCCTGGCGCGACGGCAAGAACGGCTGACTGCCGCCGGCGGTGGCCGCGCGGTGGCCGCGCGGGGTCCGCGCGGGGTCGCGCGGGGTCCGCGAATGACGCACAACACGGGCGCGCGGCGCCCCGCGACTAGAATCGCCCGGGTGACCGCCCAGCATGCCGCGCCCCGCTTCGACCTCGACATCGAGAGCGTCGCCCGACCGGCCCGGGCCGAGGCGCTGCTGAGCGCGCTGCACACGCGGGTGGTGATCGCCGATGGCGCGATGGGCACCCAGCTGCAGGAGCACGACCCCACCCTCGAGGACTATCTGCAACTCGAGGGCTGCAACGAGATCCTCAACGTGAGCCGGCCCGACATGATCGGGGCGATCCACGACGCGTACCTCGCGGTCGGGGTCGATGCCGTCGAGACCAACACCTTCGGGGCGAACTGGTCGAATCTCGGCGACTACGGCATCGAGGACCGCATCACCGAGCTCGCCGCCGCGGGCGCACGCATCGCCCGCGAACGCGTCGAGGCGGCCGAGGCCGAAGATGGCCGCATGCGCTGGGTGCTCGGCTCGATGGGTCCCGGGACGAAGCTGCCCAGCCTCGGCCACACCACCTACGACCACCTCAAGCAGACCTTCGCCGAGCAGGCCGCGGGCCTGATCGACGGGGGAGCGGACGCATTCCTGATCGAGACCTCGCAGGACCTGCTGCAGACCAAGGCGGCGGTCAACGGATGCAAGCAGGCGGTCGTGGGCCGCGGCATCCGTCTTCCGATCTTCGTCGAGGTGACCGTCGAGACGACCGGCACCATGCTCATGGGCAGCGAGATCGGCGCCGCGCTCACCGCACTCGAGCCGCTCGGGGTCGACGCGATCGGGCTGAACTGCGCGACCGGCCCGGCCGAGATGAGCGAGCACCTGCGCCACCTCTCGAAGCACTCCTCGGTGCCGGTGGCGTGCATGCCCAACGCAGGTCTTCCGGTGCTCACCAAGGACGGTGCGCACTACCCGCTGAGCCCCGACGAGCTTGCGACCGCGCACGAGCAGTTCGTGCGGGAGTTCGGGCTCGGACTGATCGGCGGATGCTGCGGCACCACCCCCGCGCACCTCAAAGCAGTGGTCGACCGGCTTCGCGATTCCGCGGCCCCCGATCCTGTCGAGGGGTCGACGACGCTTCGACAGGCTCAGCGAGCTCTGCCGGTTCCCGAGCCCGGGGTCGCCAGCCTGTACCAGCACGTGTCGTTCCAGCAGGATGCCTCGTACCTCGCGATCGGCGAGCGGACAAACGCGAACGGGTCGAAGGCGTTCCGCGAGGCCATGCTCGAGGAGCGCTGGGACGACTGCGTCGAGATCGCGCGCAATCAGATCCGGGTCGGCGCGCACCTGCTCGACGTGTGCGTCGACTACGTGGGCCGCGACGGCGTCGCCGACATCCGTGAAGTCGTCTCGCGCTTCGCCTCGGCATCCACTCTGCCGCTCGTGATCGATTCGACCGAGCCGGCGGTGATCCGCGCGGGGCTCGAGCTGATCGGCGGGCGGCCGGTGGTCAACTCGGTCAACTACGAGGACGGTGAGGGCCCGGAGAGCCGCTTCGGTCGGATCATGCCGCTCGTGAAGGAGCACGGCACGGCCGTGATCGCGCTGACGATCGACGAGCAGGGTCAGGCCCGGACGGCGGTCGACAAGGTGCGGATCGCTTCCCGCCTGATCGACGCGCTGGTCGGCGAGTGGGGCATGAAGGTCGAGGACATCATCGTCGACTGCCTCACCTTCCCGATCGCGACCGGTCAGGAGGAGACCCGGCGCGACGCGATCGAGACGATCGATGCGATCCGGCAGATCTCGGCGAAGTACCCCGGCGTGCAGACGACGCTCGGGGTCAGCAACGTCTCGTTCGGCCTCAATCCGGCCGCCCGGAGCGTACTGAACTCTGTCTTCCTGCACGAGGCCGCCGAGGCCGGCCTCACCTCGGGCATCATCGACGCCGCGAAGATCGTGCCGCTCGCCTCGGTGCCCGATGACCGGCGCAAGGTCGCCCTCGACCTGGTCTGGGACCGACGCGAGTACGACACCGAAGGCGCGGTCACCTACGACCCGCTCTCGGCCATGCTCGACCTGTTCGACGGCGTCGACAGCGCCGCGCTGAAGGACGCACGTGCCGCCGAACTCGCGGCACTGCCGGTGAACGAGCGGCTCGAGCGCCGCATCATCGACGGAGAGGCGAAGGGGCTCGAGGGCGATCTCGACCTCGCGCGCGCAGGCGGGCTGAGCGCGCTGCAGATCATCAACGATCATCTGCTGGAGGGCATGAAGGTCGTCGGCGAGCGGTTCGGATCGGGCGAGATGCAGCTGCCGTTCGTGCTGCAGTCGGCCGAGGTCATGAAGACGGCCGTCGCGCTGCTCGAGCCGCACATGGAGAAGTCGAGCGACGCCGGCAAGGGCAAGATCATCCTCGCCACCGTCCGCGGCGATGTGCACGACATCGGCAAGAACCTCGTCGACATCATCCTGACCAACAACGGGTACGACGTGATCAACCTCGGCATCAAGCAGCCGATCGCAGACATCATCGCTGCGGCCGAGGAGCACGACGCCGACGTGATCGGCATGTCGGGACTGCTCGTGAAGTCCACCGTGGTGATGAAGGAGAACCTTCAGGAGCTGCAGGCGCGGGGTCTCGCGAAGCGCTGGCCGGTGATCCTCGGAGGCGCGGCACTCACCCGCGCATACGTCGAAGACGACCTCGCCTCGCTGTTCGACGGTGAGGTGCGCTACGCCCGCGACGCGTTCGAGGGACTCGCGCTCATGGAGCCGCTCGTGGCGCTCGCCCGCGGCGCCTCACCCGAGGATGTCGCGCTCCCGCCGCTCAAGAAGCGCATCCACGCAGCCGGAGCCCGCCTGACCCTCACCGAGCCCGAGGCCATGCCGGGGCGATCGGATGTGGCATCCGACAATGCCGTTCCCGCGCCGCCCTTCTGGGGCACGCGCATCGTCCGAGGCGTCGCGCTCGCCGACTACGCCGCCTTCCTCGACGAGCGCGCCACGTTCATGGGCCAGTGGGGACTCAAGCCCGGACGCGGCGACGACGGACTCTCCTACGAGCAGCTCGTCGACACCGAGGGCCGCCCGCGGCTGCGGTACTGGCTGGACCGCATTCTGGCCGAGGGGATGCTGGATGCCTCGGTCGCCTACGGATACTTCCCCGTCGTGAGCGAAGGCGAGGACCTCGTCGTGCTGCACCACGGCGACGACCCGGCCGGGGTGCTCGGGGCGCCGGGGCTGCTCGCGCCGGACGGCGGGTCGGGCGGTCCGATCGGAACCGACCGACTGCGCTTCACGTTCCCGCGGCAGCGCCGCGACCGCCACCTGTGCCTCTCGGACTTCGCGCGGTCGCGCGCGTCCGGGCAGATCGACGTGCTGCCGGTGCAGCTCGTGACCGCCGGCGGACGCATCGACACCTTCACCGCGAAGCTGTTCGCCGAGGACAGGTACCGCGACTACTACGAGCTGAACGGGCTCGTGATGCAGCTGACCGAGGCGCTCGCCGAGTACTGGCACGCCCGCATCCGCGAGGAGCTCGGCTTCGCCGACGAAGACCCGACCGACACCGCCGGCCTGTTCAAACTGAACTATCGCGGTGCGCGGTTCTCGCTGGGGTACCCCGCCTGCCCCGAGATGGAGGACCGGCGCAAGGTCGTCGAGTTGCTGCGTCCGGAGCGGATGGGCGTCGAGCTCAGTGAGGAGCTGCAGCTGCATCCCGAGCAGTCGACGGATGCGTTCGTGTTCCACCACCCCGAGGCGAAGTACTTCTCGGTCTGACCGGCGAACCGGATCCCCTCGCCGCGACCGGGGTGATCGGCGTGACCGGCTTCGCGCGGCGCAGCGCGGAGATGATCGCCGGCCCGACCACGACGACGCCGATGACGGTCGTGATCGCGCGGAGCGTGTCCCAGGTCGCGGTAGAGGTGACGAGCGAGTAGAGCAGGAAGCTGCCCAGGTTCACCGGCAGGGGAGCGCCCGGTGCGTAGGAGATGTCGGTGCCGCCGCCCACCGCGAACGGCCAGAACCACAGGTTCATCACGAGCCCGAACGCATACGACGCCACGACGCCGTACACGCTGAGCAGTGCGACCTCCGCCCACCCGCGCAGTCGCGGCAGCAGCCCGGCACCCGCGCCGACCCAGCCGCAGGCGAACATCTGGAACGGCGTCCACGGACCGATGCCGCCCCACATCACCGACGACAGGGCGATCGTGAGCATGCCGAGCAGCAGCCCGAAGCGGGCGCCCAGGGCCCGCCCGGCCAGGATCAGCAGGATGAAGACCGCCTCGACCCCGCCGACGCCGGTGCCGACGATGCGGATCGCGGCACCGATCGCGGCGAGCGTGCCGAGCAGGGCGAGGCTGTGGGCAGAGCGAACGGTACCGTCGAGCAGCCCGAGCACGACGATCGCCGCGAGCGGCAGGAGCGCCACGGCGACCACGGGAACCGCAGACTGCGCCTGTGCCGGCACTGCGCTCGCCACGAGAGGCCAGCCGAAGGCCGCAAGGGCGGCGAGATTGGCGGTGAGCAGGGCGACCAGCGATGCCGGGGCAGGGGGCTTCCGGCGGCGCGCGGGCGCTTCGGCTCGGTTCGCTTGCTCGACGAACGGGGACTGAGGGCGATGGACGGGTTCGGTCCTCGAGCGAGGAGGCGTGCCGACCGGCATGGAGCGCCGGTGCCCCATCGGGCTCTCCTGTCCCAGCCGCCCGCCGGCGATCGGCACGATGCGGTCGGCCAGGGCTGCGGCGAAGTCTGCGTCGTGCGTGGCCACCAGAACCGCGGCGCCCTCGTCGGCGAACGTGCACAGCGCCGCGGCGACCACATCGCAGGCGCCGGCGTCCAGCCCCCGGGTCGGCTCGTCGACCAGCAGCACGCGCGGTGCGCAGGCCAGTTGCACGGCGAGTGCGAGGGCGCGGCGTTCACCGACGGACAGATCGCGCGGATGCTGCGCCATCAGCCGTGCGGGGCCCGGGCCGCCGGCATCCCGCCCGACGAAGGCCGCGAACCGATCGGCCGTGCGGGGCCCCGATGCGCCGGCGCGACGATCCGCGCGACGACACTCGGCCGCGACGGTGTCGCAGACGAACAGGTCATCCGACGCATCGGGGACGAGGGCGACTCTGCGCCCGCGACCGAGGGGAACTCCGTCGACGGTCACGTCCGCCTCGGCATCCGGCACCGCCAGGGCTGACAGCAGACTCGACTTGCCCGCACCGTTCGGTCCGACCAGGGCGACGATCTCACCGGAGCGCAGCGTCAGCGCCGCGGCATCGACGGCGACCGCGCTCCCGTGCCGCACCGTCAGTTCCCGCGCCCGCAGCACCGGCTCGCCCACGAGGCGCGACCGCGGATACTCAGCGGTGACGGCAACGGTGTCCTCGCCGTCGACCACGACGCCGTCGCGGATCCACAGGCGCCGGTCGGCCACCCGGCCCAGCTCGGCCGCTCGGTGCTCGGCGACCACGGTGCACACTCCGGCCTCGTGCGCGAGAGCCCCGAGCAGGTCGACCACGCGTCGCCGGTAGGCGGTGTCGAGGTCGGCGAGGGGCTCGTCCACGAGCAGGAGGATCGGATGCTCGACGATCGCCGCGGCGATCGCGACGAGGGTCGCCTCGCCAGCCGACAGCCCGCGCAGGCGGCGGCCGAGCAGGGGAGAGATGCCGATGCGCTCGGCCACCTCGGCGACCCGCGCCGCGACGATCGTGGGCGCGACGCCGCGCAGGTCGAGGGCCAGCCCGATCTCGTCCTGCACCCGCTCCGTCGTGAAGCCCTCACGCGGATGCTGCAACACCACGCCGATGCGCTGCGCCGTGTCGCGGGGCGGGACCGCGGCCCGATCATGCCCGACCACCGTCACCGTTCCGGCGATCTGTCCGCCATCCAGGTGGCTGTGGAGGCCGCTCAGGGCGCGCAGAAGCGTCGACTTGCCCGACCCGGTCGCACCGGCGAGAACCGTCAGCGTGCCCGGTGCGAGCACGAGCTCGTGCGCCCGCACCCCCGCGCCGCCTCGGTGTGTCAGCGTTGCGTCGTGCAGCACCACCGGTGCCGCACAGTCGCCGTCCACCGGGTTGCCCGCCAGTCCGCGCAGCTCGAGAGCCGCCGCGACAGCCGTCGCCCGCTCGAGCGTGCGCTGCAGCACGGGCGCGAGGATGCGCACGCCGCCGCGCTCGCCACGCAGGCGCTGCGCGAAGCGCACCGACCGGACGGCGTCCGCCAGCGCAGGCAGCGTCGCCCACGCGACCGCGAGTGTGCGCGCGATGCCACGCAGAGGTCCGCGCCGCGAGCCCCGCGCGAACAGTCGCGCGATGTCGATGACCGCGTTGAGCAGCCCGAAGACCAGGATCGTGAGCGCGATCGGCACCGCGCTCGCCGCGGCATCCCACAGTCCGCCCGTGGTCACCGGGCCGAACATCACGACGTGCGCGAAGGGCGCGGGCAGCCGCACCTCGGGCAGCGCCAGCACGACCGCACCCGACCCGTCCGCACCGTGGAACAGCACGCGGTAGATCACGCGGACCGCGATGAAGCCGGCCGCGAGGGCGGCCGCCGCCTTGAGCGGCGCGGGTCGGAAGGTCACGGGTTCATCGCGTCACGCGGCCGGTCACACCGAGGGCTCCGCCGGCTCGCCGTTGAGGGTGAACAGCAGCTCGAGGCTCTCGCCGGGCTCCAGCTGAAGGGTCGACAGGCCCTCCTCCGCGTAGGCCCATTCGCCGCCCGCGGGCTGCACCCACAGCGACCAGTACGCGAAAGCGGCCGGCATCGACGCGCACGTCTCGAAGTACTCGGAGCCGTCCTCGGCCGTCAACGCGAAGTCCTCGGCAGGCACGCCGTTCACGCGGCACACGACCTGGTCGCCGTACTGGTCGGTGCCCTCGGTGGTCAGGCCGGCCTCGGTGAGTGCGTCGCTCGCGGCGATCGCCTCGGTGGTGTCGATGCAGGTCGCCCCGGCCGGTCCGTCCTCGACCGCGAGGTCGCCGGTCTCGACGATCACCCGCACTCCGGCGCACTCGGCGACCTCCGCCGAGGCCCCGGTCGAGGACGAGGTGGTCGGAGCGGGCGCAGCCGCGGGGGCACAGGCGGCGAGGGCGGCCAGCAGGGCGGCGAACGCCGCTGCGGTCGCGAATGCGCGGGGCGATGAGTTCATCGCTCCAGCGTAGAGCCGCGCTGCCCTCAGCTCCCGCCGGATGACGCTCCGCGTCGGCGGCGCCCGCGTAAGCTGTGCGAGTGAGCGTTTCCGAGTTGTTCGACGAGAACGAGTGGATGCCGGCCCCCGGATCCGAGGCCTACACCGATATCACCGCACACGTCTCGAGCGACGGGCGGATCGCGCGTATCGCGTTCGACCGTCCCGAGGTGCGCAACGCGTTCCGTCCGCACACCGTGGACGAGCTCTACCGTGCGCTCGACATCGCCCGCCAGGACCCGCGCATCGGCGTTGTCCTGCTCACCGGCAACGGTCCCAGTCCGAAAGACGGCGGCTGGGCGTTCTGCTCGGGCGGCGACCAGCGCATCCGCGGGCGGTCGGGTTACCAGTACGACGATGCCCAGGACCCGGCGGCCGACAAGCGCGACCCCAGCCTCGTGGCGATGGGCCGCCTGCACATCCTCGAGGTCCAGCGACTGATCCGCTTCATGCCGAAGGTCGTCATCGCGGTCATCCCGGGGTGGGCCGCCGGAGGGGGGCACTCGCTGCACGTCGTGTGCGACCTCAGCATCGCCAGCGCCGAACACGGCCGGTTCAAGCAGACCGATGCTGATGTCGGCTCGTTCGATGCCGGGTACGGCTCGGCGTACTTCGCGCGCCAGATCGGCCAGAAGTTCGCGCGCGAGGTGTTCTTCCTCGCCGAGGAGTACTCGGCTCAGCGCGCGTACGAGATGGGCGCGGTCAATCGCGTCGTACCGCACGCCGAGCTCGAGCGAGAGGCGGTCGCGATGGCGCGCACCATCCTCACGAAGTCGCCCACGGCGATCCGCATGCTCAAGTTCGCCTTCAACGCGGTCGATGACGGCATGGTCGGCCAGCAGGTGTTCGCCGGCGAGGCGACGCGCCTCGCCTACGGCACCGACGAAGCCGTCGAAGGGCGCGACTCGTTCCTCGAGAAGCGCGAGCCCGATTGGTCGCCGTACCCCTGGCACTATTGATGCGTGCCGGAGCAATGCGCAGCGAATGAGGCTCGAACCCGTCCTCGACGATGATCCGCGTGAGATCCTGCGCGGCCTTCGCGGTGCTCTGCACGGCGCCGGCCCCGCGCTCGGGCTCGGGCTGGTCCACGACCTGCCCGCCGAGGTGCACGCCGGCACGGCCGTCGTCATCACCACGTCGGGCTCGACCGGCGTGCCAAAGAGCGTGGTCCTCAGTCGCGACGCGCTGACCGCGAGCGCGCTCGCGGTCTCGGGCCGCATCGGCGACGGTGCGTGGCTTCTCGCGCTGCCGGTGAGCTATGTGGCCGGCATGCAGGTGCTGGTGCGCTCGATCGTCGCCGGCCGCGAGCCCGCGTGGCTCACCGGAGCCTTCACGCCTCAGGCGTTCTCGGCCACCGCGCTCAAGATGGTCTCGACCGATCATGGCTCGCGCATCCCGACCTACACGTCGCTGGTCCCCGCCCAGCTGTCGAAGCTGCTCGATGCCGCGGCCCACGATTCGACCGTGCTTGCGGCGCTGCGGTCTTTCGAGACGATCCTGGTCGGGGGGCAGGCGATCGCGGCGGTCACCCTGGAGCGGGCGGAGGCCGCCGGCGTCCGGGTCGTGCGCACGTACGGGTCGACCGAGACGAGCGGCGGATGCGTCTATGACGGGCGGCCGCTCCGCGGCGTCGCGGTGCGAATCGCCGACGGCGAGGTGCAGGTCTCGGGGCCGACGCTCGCCGACGGGTACCTCGGCGACAGCGCGGCAACCGAGGCCGCGTTCCTGCGCGAAGGCGCCGGATCGGACGGTGCCGGCACGCGGTGGTACCGCACCGGTGATGCGGGCATCATCGAGAACGACATCCTGCGGGTGCGGGGGCGGATCGACAACGTGATCGTCTCCGGCGGCATCAACGTCTCACTGGACCGTGTCGAACGCGTCGTGCGCACGGTCCCCGGGCTCGAGTCCGCTGTCGTGGTCGGGGTGTCCGACGAGCGCTGGGGCGAGGCATCCGTCGTCGTCGTCCCGCGCAGCGAGGCTCTCCGACGCAGCGAGTCGACCCAGCTCGAAGCGGCGCGCGCCGCGGTCGCCGACGAGATCGGCGCACACGCCCGCCCGACCCGGCTCCTGCTCGTCGACGACATCGCGACGCTGCCGAGCGGTAAACCTGATCGCGAGACCATCAGGGCGGCGGTCGCTGCGCTGCATTGACCGCGCTCACGCGGCCCGCGGACCCGCGTGTGCACAACGCAGGAACCGAAGTCGGCAGGGGACCGGAAGGGGCTGATTCCGCAGACGTCCGACGCTGTGTTCCTGCATTGTGCACGCGGAACATCGGCACCGGGGCCGTAGGATGACTGCTCGTGGCAGGCACTCCCAGCAAGAAGCGCAAGCGTCCCGGTCCGCGCAAGCAGCCCTCTCGCGGCAACCCGCAGAAGCTACGCGAGTCGCGTGATCCCCGGCATGGCGGGAAGGCGACTCTCGGCGACTGGATCGGCGCCGCACGCCTGCGGACCCTGCCCCTCGCCGTCACCCCGATCCTGATCGGCACCGGCGCCGCGATGATCGTGGACGGACTGTTCCACTGGGTGCTTTCGCTGCTGTGCCTGGTCGTCTCGGTGAGCCTGCAGATCGCGGTGAACTACGCGAACGACTACAGCGACGGCATCCGCGGCACCGACGATCACCGCGTCGGTCCGGCGCGCCTCACGGCGTCGAAGAAGGCGACGCCCCAAGCGGTGCTGACGGCGGCGCTGGTCTTCTTCGCGATCGCCGCGGGGGCGGGTCTGGCGCTCGTGATCCACAGCGGACAGTGGTGGCTGCTGCTGGTCGGCGCCGCCTGCATCGTCGCGGCGTGGTTCTACACCGGCGGTAAGCGGCCATACGGGTACTACGGCCTCGGCGAGCTGTTCGTGTTCGTCTTCTTCGGTCTCGTCGCGACGGTCGGGACCACGTTCGTCCAGGTGCTGGCTGTGCCGCAGGAGGCGTGGTTCGGCGGCGTCGGCGCGGGGCTGCTCGCATGCGCCGTGCTGCTGGCGAACAACCTGCGCGACATCGACCAGGACCGGGCCGCGCACAAGCGCACCCTCACCGTGCTGATCGGCCGCCGATGGACGCGCGTGCTGTTCACCGTGCTGATCCTGGTGCCGTTCGTGATCTCGTCGTACCTGGCGCTGTTCTATCCGGTCGCATGGCTCACCCTGCTCGCGCTGCTGGCCGCGCTTCCTGCGGTCCTGATCGTGTGGACCTACCGGCTGCCGCGCGAACTGGTCGTCGCCCTCAGCCTCACGTCGCTGACCTCAGTCGCCTACGGGGCGTTCCTGCTGTGGGCGTTCATCGGCTGAGCCCGCATTCGCCGTCGCATCGGCCGCGGCATCTTCGACGTCCTCGTCCGTCGTCGTCGCCTTGGTGTTGCCTCGCCGCTCGGCGATGCCGGTTGTGACCTCGGTGAGCGGGCGCCGCAGGAACAGCAGCGAGAGACTGAGGCCGATGAGCGCGGCGAAGACGGCGGCGAGCCAGTACAGCTCCCGGAACACCGGGAACAGCATCAGAATGCCGAATGGCACGAGGAATGCGAGCAGCCTCATCACCGTGTAGAGAAGGGCGGAGCGGGCTTTCACTCCTCAATCGTAGATCGCCGACGGCTCGGTACGGTCACGGGCGGGGCCGCGCACAGTTTGCGCGCCTAGGATGGAACCGTGACGCGAGTGCTGCTGATTCTGGCGCTGGTCTTGACCGCTTTCTGGGTCTACACCATCGTCGACTGCAGTGTGCAGCCCGCAAGTCGTCACCGTGGCGTGAACAAGCCGATCTGGATCCTCATCGTGGTGCTCCTGCCCGTACTGGGCGGACTGCTCTGGCTCTTGGTCGGTCGCGTGCGCCGCTCAGCGATCATCGCGCGTCGCGCCCCGGACGACGATCCCGAGTTCCTCGAGCAGATCGGCACGCTGAGCGATCAGGACGAGCGCATCCGCCGTCTCGAAGAGGAGCTCGCCCTGCTCGACGCGGAGGACGACGACCCGCGGTGGACGATCCCCGGCGGCGCGGCCACTGCCGGCACAGCGGCATCGGGAACCCCGGCGGCGGGAACACCCACGTCGGGCAAGCCGGCGCCCGACGCTCCCGGCCGGGCGACCGACCGGCCCGCCGACGGCGATGACGACACGCGCGGCCAGCGCGGCATCGTCGGCTAGTCGTGGCAGAACGGCACGCGTCACCGGCAACGGATGCCGCGGCCGCCCTTCTGGGCGCGCTGGTCGATCTCGGCATCCGGCACATCGTCTTGAGTCCCGGATCCCGGTCTCAAGCCCTCGCGCTCGTCGCGGCCGAACTGGAGACCCGCGGGGCGGTGCGCCTGCATGTGCGCATCGACGAGCGGGTTGCAGGCTTCACGGCACTCGGCATCGGACGCGAGACGCGGATGCCGGCGGTCGTGGTCTGCACGTCGGGCACGGCCGCGGCCAACCTCCTTCCGGCGGCGCTCGAGGCGCATCACGCCGGTGTGCCGCTGCTGCTGCTGACGGCGGACCGCCCGCCCGAACTGCGCGGTGTCGGGGCGAACCAGACGACCCGGCAGCCGGGCATGTTCACGCCCAGCACGCGACTCGAAGCCGACCTGCCTGTCCCCGAGGCGACAGACCCCGAGGGAGATGGCGAGCAGAGTCTGATGCTGCGCCAGGTCGCCGCCGACGCGGTTGAGGCGGCACTCGGCGCGGGAACACGTGCACCCGGGCCCGTCCACCTGAACCTGCCGTTGCGCGAACCCCTGGGTGGCGACATACCCGCGTGGCTCGGCGTTCCGACCGCCGAGCTCACGGTGGCCGCCGACGTCGACCCCGATGCGGCCCCGATCGAGGAGACGACCGAAGAAGACGCTTCCGGCGCGCTGTACCAGGGCGGCGGCGGCATCGGCGAGGCCGACCTGCCCACAGCGCCCGACGCGCTTCCTTACGTGCTGGTGCGCGGGCCTCGGACGGTGGTGATCGCCGGCGCGGACGCAGGACCGGATGCCGAGACGCTCGCCCACCTGGGCGGCTGGCCGCTGATCGCAGAGATCGTCAGCGGGGCGCGGTTCGGTCGCAACCTCGTCCACGGCTACCGGGCTTTGCTGGCCGACCCGCAGCTCGGCGGACGCGTGGAGCGCGCGATCGTGCTGGGGCACCCGACCCTCAGCCGGGAGTCGACCGTGCTGCTGACCGCTCCGGAGGTCGAGGTGCTCGCCGTCCGGGGGCCGGGAGAGCCGCTCAATCTGAACGGCGCGACAATCGCGATCGACGCGATCGCGGTGGGCCCGGGCGAGGCCGATCGCGAATGGCTCGGGGCGTGGCTGCAGGCGTCGCGTGCGGCATCCGTCGATCTGAGTCCGCCGGCGCCGGACGCCGATGCCCTCGCGTCGGCCGTGCCCGCCGAGCGCCTCGGGGCGATCAAGACCGAGTTGGCCGCGATCCGTGCGCCGCTCGATCGCGCGGCGCTGGTGGATGCGGTCTGGCGAGCCACCTGGCCGCACGACCGGCTGATGTTCGGCTCGTCCCGTCTCGTGCGGGTCGCCGACGCCGTGCTCGGCGGCAAGAAGGTGCCGGTCCACTCCAATCGCGGGCTCGCCGGCATCGACGGCACGATCGCGACCGCCACAGGCATTGCGCTCGCCTCTCAGACCGATGACCGGCCGGGCATCACGCGCGTGCTGCTCGGCGACCTCGCGCTGCTGCACGACGTCGGGGCGATGCTGCTGCCGCCCGCAGAAGACGAGCCGCGCATCCAGGTGATCGTCGGCAACGACGGCGGCGGAACGATCTTCGACGGCCTCGAAGTCGCCGCGGTCGCCCCTGCCGCCGCCATGGACCGGGTGCTCTACACGCCGCACACGACGCGGCTCGAGCACCTCGCGCTCGCGTACGGCTGGGAGTACACGCGGGTCACGACCCGCGCCGCGCTCGATCAGGCGCTCACGGCGCCGGCCGGCGGCCGCCAGCTCATCGAGGTGCCCCTCCCGCGCTGAGTCCGACGTCCAGGCCGAGAAGAAGCGGCTGGCCGCGACGTAAGGCCGCACCGTCGCCGGCAGCGCTCAGGCGAGCGCGTCGACGATGGGCCGGAACTTCACTCGTGTCTCGAGCAGCTCCGCCTCTGGGTCGCTGCCCGCGACGATACCGGCACCCGCGTGCGCGCGCAGGGCGATGCGGCGGCCGCTGCCGCTCGCATCGAGGTCGAACTGGGCGCCGCGCAGTGCGATCGCCCATTCGCCGTCGCCGTTCGCGTCGACCCACCCGACCGGACCCGCGTATCGCCCGCGATCGAACGGCTCCAGTCGGCGGATCACGTCGAGGGCGGCATCCGTCGGCGTGCCGGCGACGGCCGCTGTCGGATGCAGTGCGGCGACCAGATCGAGCGCTGAGGCGCCGCCGCTCAGCTCGCCCTCGACGTCGGTCGCCAGATGGAAGACATTGGGCAGTTTGAGCGTGAACGGCTGCTCGCTGGCCGCCAGCGCAGTGGTGTGCGGGCGCAGCGAGGCGAGCACGCTCTGCACCGCATAGAGGTGCTCGTCCTGGTCCTTCGCGCTCGTGGCCAGGGCGACGGATGCCGCCGTGTCGGCATCCGCGTCGGCACCGCGCGGCGCCGTGCCCGCCAGGACGCGCGCGGTGACCGTGCCTCCCGAGACGGTGACGAGGGTCTCGGGGCTGGCTCCGATGATGCCGTCCACGGCGTACGTCCAGCAGTCCGGGTAGCCGGTGGCCAGGGCCCGCACGAGGCGACGCAGATCCGATCCCGGCGGCATCGAGCCGGCGAGCTCGCGCGCGAGCACGACCTTGCTCACCTCCCCCGCGGCGATCGCGGCGAGCCCACCGCGCACGGCCGCCTGGTATCCGCTGTGATCGAGGGCACCAGGGCCGAGCGATGCCGACCAGTACGGTCCGTACTCGGTGCGCGGCGGCAGTGCGGAGGCATCCTCGGTCGAGTCCGGCCTTGCGATGCGGGTGACCCACGAGCGATCTCCGCGACGGCCGACGATGACTGACGGCACCCGCAGCGTATGCGGCGCTGCCGACCGCGGGTCGAACGGGAACGCACCGAACGCGAGCAGGCCCGTGCCGGGCAGACCGAGCGGATCGTCGATCTTCGCCCTCGCGGCCAGCGCGCGCCATTCGGCGCCGAGGGTGGATGCGCCACCGTGCAGCACCGCCGTCTCGCCGTACGCCGCGATGGCATCGCCGCGGCGACTCCAGAATGTGGGATTCGAGGGGTCGGCGTACGCCAGCACATCGTCGAGCGTCTGCACCTCACGCGTCACGACCCGCAACCGAACCAGGGGCAGCTCGCGCACATCGGTCACCCCTCAAGCCTAGAGTCGGGCGGCAGGGCGTGGGTGCGTCCCGGGCCGCACCGGCGGCGCGAGCCGGGCCGACGCGGGCCGACATAAACTGAGGAGTGATGAGCGTTCCGCCCGAGATCCCGCCCGCCCGGCCCGAGCCGGGGACCCGGCTGCTGTTCCGGTGGCGCAAATGGGACGCCAGCCCGCACTGGGTGCACGAGTGCGTCTACCTCGGCCACGACCGATGGGGCGACTGGTTCGGGCAGCGCGCCGGCTGGCGCAGCACCCGCCCCGAGCGCGACTACCTCGTCGAGGCGGACAACGTCACGCTCCTGCCGCCGAGTGGGCAGTATGCGCTGACGGTCAATGTCGCACCGCCGGCGACGTATCGCATCTACATCGACCTCGGGTGGGATCTGCGCTGGGCGGAGCGAGATGGGCACCTCGAGCCGACCGGCATAGATATGGACCTCGACGTCGTGAGCGCCGTCGACGGCCGCGGCATCTGGATCGATGACCGCGACGAGTGGGACGAGCACCGCATGGCCTACGGCTACCCGCTCGATGTCGTCGAGCAGCTCGAGTCGCTGGCGATCGACCTCGAAGCGCTCGTCCGCGCCCGCACTGCGCCCTTCGACGATGCGACGCCGGACGCCTGGCTCGACCGCCTGGCTTCCCTCGAGATCGCCCCGCTCGAACCGACTGAGTCGGGAGCCGATGCATGAACGATCACGAGCACAACCGCGCCGATCTGCACAAGGATCCAGCCCGCGTGAGCGGCATGTTCGATCAGGTCGCGAAGAACTACGACCGCACGAACACCGTGCTGAGCATGGGCAACGATCGCATGTGGCGGGTCGCGACGACCCGCGCGGTCGCACCGCGCCGCGGTCAGCGCATCCTCGACCTCGCGGCGGGCACCGGCGCCAGCTCGGTCGCTCTCGCGGGGAGCGGCGCCGAGGTCGTCGCCGCCGACTTCTCGCCGGGCATGATCGCCGAAGGCAGGAGGCGGCACAGCGGCATCGCGAACCTCACGTTCGTCGAAGCCGATGCGACGGCTCTGCCCTTCGCCGACGGTGAGTTCGACACCGTGACGATGTCGTTCGGATTGCGCAACGTGAACGACCCGAAGAAGGCCCTGCTCGAGCTGCTCCGCGTCACCAAGCCCGGCGGACACCTCGTGGTCTGCGAGTTCTCGCACCCGCCGTCGCCCTCCTTCAACGGGCTCTACCGGTTCTACAACGACCGCATCCTGCCGGTCGTCGCCAAGACCGTCAGCTCGAACGCCGACGCGTACGACTACCTCAACGAGTCCATCCGCGACTGGCCCGATCAGCGCACGCTCTCGAGGTGGATCCGTCAGGCCGGGTGGACCGACGTCGCCCACCGCAACCTGTCGATGGGCATCGTGGCGCTGCACCGCGCGACCAAGCCCCGGCTGACCGCCACGCCCTCTGCGAAGTGATCCGCGCGATGCCGGCAGAGGCGAACACCTTCGACCCCGATAGGCTGGTATGGTGACTCCCTCAGCGTCGGGCTCGCGAGTTGCGGGCAAGCTGGGCCTCACCGACCGCACATTCGCGGGACCGCGGTCCCTCAAGCTCAGATCCGCCGTGAACGCCGGCCTCGTCGAGGTCGATCGCGTGCTCGCCGACGAGCTGCACATGACCGATGAGATCGCCGATGCGGCGAGCCGGTATCTGTACGACGCGGGGGGAAAGCGCGTCCGTCCCATGCTCGCCCTGATCACCGCTCAGCTGGGCGACGGTGCGAACGAGAACGTCATCCTCGGGGCGACCGCGCTGGAGATGACCCACCTCGGCACGCTGTACCACGACGACGTGATGGATGCCGCCGACAAGCGTCGCGGTGTGCCCAGTGCGCACGCAGTGTGGGGCAACAGCGTTGCGATCTTGACCGGAGACCTGCTGTTCTCACGAGCGAGCCAGATCATGGCCCGTCAGGGCGACCGGGCCATCCGGCTGCAGGCCGACACGTTCGAGCGACTGGTCCTGGGGCAGATGCACGAGACGGTCGGACCGCGAGAGGGTGAGGACCGGGTCGCGTTCTACCTGAACGTCCTCTCCGACAAGACCGGTTCGCTCATCGCGGCCGCCGCGCAATCGGGCATCATCTTCTCCAACGCTCCGGCCGAGTTCGAGCAGCCCCTCGTGACTTTCGGAGAGAAGGTCGGCGTCGCGTTCCAGCTGCTCGATGACGTGATCGACCTGTCCGATAACCCGGACGAGACCGGCAAGGTGCCTGGCACCGACCTGCGCGCGGGAGTGCCGACGATGCCGTACCTCGTGCTCGGACAGCGGACGGATGCCGCATCCGTCGCCCTCCGCGAGAGCATCGACGACGGCGTCGAGCGGATCGCCGCGGGCGCCGACCCCGCGATCCTGGACGCCGAGCTGGCCGAGCTGCGTCAGCATGCGGCGACTCAGGCCACTCTCGATCTGGCTCACGCCTGGTCCAACGAAGCTGTCGAGGCGCTCGCGCCACTTCCCGATGGCGCGGTCCGCGAAGCGCTGACGCGCTTCGCCCAGGCCGTCGCGGACCGTTCCTCCTGAGCACTGCGGAGCTCGTAGAACATGCGGTTGTCGAGTAGCGGCGAAGCCGGCTGCCGAGACACGAAAGGATTGCCCATGACCAAGCTCAGGCTGGCCATCATCGGTGCAGGACCGGCAGGCATCTACGCTGCCGACATCCTGCTCAAAGCGGAGCGAAAGTTCGGCGTCTCGATCGACCTGTTCGAGCAGCTTCCGGCGCCCTACGGCCTTGTCCGCTACGGGGTCGCACCCGACCACCCGCGCATCAAGGGCATCATCACCGCCCTGCGTGAGGTGCTCGACCGCGGTGACATCCGCCTTTTCGGCAACGTCCGGTTCGGGGAGGACATCACCCTCGAAGATCTCAAGCAGCACTACAACGCCGTGATCTTCGCCACCGGAGCGATCCGCGACGCCGGCCTCGACATCCCCGGCATCGACGCGATCGGCTCGTACGGCGCGGCGGATTTCGTCAGCTGGTTCGACGGGCACCCCGACGTTCCCCGCGAGTGGCCCCTGGATGCGGCATCCGTCGCGGTCATCGGCAACGGCAACGTCGCGCTCGACGTGTCGCGCATGCTTGCCAAGCATGCCGATGACCTGCTGGCCACCGAACTGCCCGACAATGTCTACCGCGGGCTCGCGGCCAGCGCCGTCACCGACGTGCACGTGTTCGGGCGTCGCGGACCGGCGCAGGTCAAGTTCACCCCCCTCGAGCTGCGCGAGCTCGGCGAGCTGCGCGACGTCGACATGGTCGTCTACGACGAGGACTTCGACTACGACGATGCCTCGAAGGCCGCGATCGCCAGCAACAAGCAGGTCTTGGTGATCGACCGCGTGCTGCAGTCGTGGCGCAGACGGCCGTCGGCGAACAATGCCGGCGGCGCGGCATCCCGTCGACTTCACCTGCACTTCTTCGCCAAGCCGCTCGGCGTGATCGCCGACGACGACGGCAAGGTCTCATCGTTCCGCTGGGAGCGCACGCGACCCGACGGGGAAGGCGGCGTCATCGGCACCGGAGAGATCCGCGAGTTGCCGATCCAGGCCATCTATCGCGCGGTCGGGTACTTCGGCTCGCCGCTGCCGGGCGTGCCGTTCGACAAGCGGCACGGCGTGATCCCGAATCACGAGGGCCAGGTGCTGCGCAGGGACTCGAACGACCGCGTGCCGGGTGCGTATGCGACCGGGTGGATCAAGCGCGGGCCGGTTGGCCTCATCGGTCACACCAAGTCCGATGCGATGGAGACCGTGCGCCACATCATCAACGACCAGGGCTCCTGGTGGCAGCCCGCCGACCCCTCCGAGGAGGCCATCCCCGCTCTGCTCGCCGAGCGCGGGGTGCGGTGGACCGACCTCGAAGGCTGGCACCGGCTCGACGAGCACGAGGCCCGGCTCGGTGCCCGCCACGGCCGCGCGCGCATCAAGGTCGTCCCGCGCGACGAGATGGTGGACATCTCACGCGGCGAATAGGACTTCCTCAGCTTTGCGCATGCTCCCCGACATCCCGGGCGGTGTCCGCCGGTGAGTGCTGGCCGCGGCCGAGCAGCATGAACGGGATGGCGATCGCGGTGATGACGCCGCCCCAGAGCATGGAGGCGCCGTAGCCTCCGACATCGGCCACCCGCTCCTTCGACGGGATCGTGTCGTTCAGGTACGCG
>NZ_WOYP01000001.1:77089-87363 GCF_011620715.1 Microbacterium sp.
ACGCGATCGCGACCCAGGAATTGCGCACCAGTCCGAATTCCAGCAGGACCACCGCGCTCGAGACCGTCGCGAGCGGGAGCGTCGAGGGGCGGCGGTGGAAGAGCTTGCGCACCCAGGGGGAGAGCGCGCCGCCGAGGATCGATGCCCCCGACAGCAGTGCCGCGGCGAGCCCGGCGACCGTGTAGGCCTGGTCGTCGCCCCACAGTTCGAGCAGGTAGGGCTGCAGGGCATAGAAGACAGAGATGCCGACCCCGGCCGTGAAAGGGCTCGCCAGCATGAGCCAGCGGGATCTCGAAGATCAGCATCCCGGCCGTGAAGAACGCGTTCGCGGCGAACGCCTCCAGATTGGTCGGGCCGGCATCCAGCAGAAAGAGCGTGCTGATGCCCCAGATGAATGACACGGCGAGAGTGTTGCCCAGCATCAGCGTGTAGTAGGTGCCCTGCACCCGGCGCGGACTCGGCAAGCCCGGGACCCTCATTGGTTCAGTGTTTGCGTTTGCGAGCCCTCGGTTTCACGACCTTCGCCACAAGTGTCCAGAGCTCGCCGTAGGCACGCGCAGCTTCGGTGGTGGGCGCGTAGCTGCCGATGGGTGCCCGCTCCGTTCCCATCCGCTCGATCTGCACGGTAGCAGGAACGACAACGTGGCTGACCGATGTCTGTCCCCCTGGCAGATTCTTCACCGCGTCGCGGTGCACGGTCTTTCGACGATCGACCATCGAGAGGAACGCCACCACCCGAGCCTTCGAAACGGAGGCGGACACGAACTCCGTGACCTGGTCGAGTGATCGCATCGACAACGGTGACGGCACGAGCGGAACCACCACGGCGTGCGCTGAGAACACCGCGTTCTCCGCCACAAGCGCGGCGCCGGGGGGACAGTCGAGGATCACGACGTCGTACTCGCGGTCGATCTGCTCGAGGATCTTCGAGATCCTCTGCTCTGACTTCTTCGCGTGGTCGAACACGAGGTCGAGGTCGCGGTAGCTCGCGTCGGCGGGCAGCACGTCGAGGTTGTCGTACTCGCTGGAGCGGATGGCGCGGGACACCCTGCTCTGACCTGCGACCAGCGCGCCGACGCCCCCTTTCACCTTCTTGGGCTTTACCTGCAGGAGAAAGCCCGCTGCCCCCTGCGGATCGAGATCCCACAGCAGCACTCGGAATTCCTTCGACGCTTCCCACGCCAGGTTCACAGCCGCTGTGGTCTTGCCGACACCGCCCTTGGTGCTGTAGACCGCGACGACTTTCACGTCGACGGGCCCTGGTCGAGCGCGTCGATCAATGCGAGCTTGTTGAGCCGGGAGTACACCGCGATCCTCTTCGCGTCTGCGTGTTCGCGCAGCTCGGCCGCAGTGGGCTTGCCCGTCTTCGTCTGCGCCACCCTGCGCACCTCCTGGTTTCGATGGCCATCGCGGCCCTCCTCCACCGTAGTCAACGGCAGGCGTCTCGTGGGTGAGCAGCTTGCGGGTGCAGTCCTGATCGGCTGTCTGCCGATATCCGAGCCGGTTGACCGGACTCGAGCGAGAATCGATCTGTGAGTCGCACGAATCCCGAGAACGAGTTCGAGGCGCTCGTCTATCTGGCCGAGCGTCTGCGGCTCCGTTTTCCGGAGTTGCCCGAGGACACCGCGTTCGAGCTGATCGCCGACGAACTGGAGTCGTTCGACGGCGTGCGGCTGCGCGATTACGTGCCGGTGCTCGTCGAGAGAAGCGTGCTCCTCCGTCTCCGGACTCACCCGAGCCGGGTGGCTTAGACACCCTCTTGGCCCCCAGTCGGATCGTCCAGTCACTGGTGCTCGAGGATGCCCGACTCAATCGGACCGGTGAACGCCACCTCAACGACCCCCATCGGTGAGTCCGCATACCATCGACCGGATTCGAGACGGATGCCAGCACTGAGACCGGCCGCCCACAAGGGCAGTTTCGCGGGATCTCCAGCGACGTAGGCGACTGTCGCGACATCGGCATCCACTGATCGCGAGACATGTAGCGCAGGCCAAGTCATGCCACGGAATGTACCAGGGGCCCTTCCCAGCGCGGTCAGTGTCAGCTGTTTTGACGGTGATGTTTGAGCCTCCGAGGTGAAGTCTCCGGCCAGCCGAATGAGGTTGCGGTGATCGCGGGTGAGCGTGCAAGGGTAGATCAGCGCCGATGTGCCATGCCGCCAGCCCTTACCGCGACCCGACAGGCCGGCACTGAAGAGAGGAAGAGCATCATGTGGTTCGATTCCTGGTCCGATCTGGTACGGGTGGTGATTGTCGGGGCAGCCGCATACGCGTTCCTGATCATCACCTTGCGGCTGTCGGGAAAGCGCACGCTCAGCCAGATGAACGCCTTCGACTTCATCGTCACGGTCGCTTTGGGTTCGACCCTCGCGACGATCCTCCTGAGCGCGGACGTCTCATGGGCCGAGGGAACCACAGCGTTAGCGCTGTTGGCCGCATTGCAGCTGCTGGTCGCGTGGTTCTCGACGAGGTGGCCGCTGTTTCGCCGGGCGGTGACATCGCGGCCGGTCCTCCTCGTGAGAGAAGGCGCGCTGGACCCGGCGCAGATCCGCGCGAACCGGCTGACCGAATCGCAGGTGATGCAGGCCGTGCGCAGCGGCGGCTACGGAGACCTGGCTCTCGTCGGAGCGGTGGTGCTGGAGCCCAATGGAACTTTGAGCGTGGTCGGTCGCGACACACTCGGCACAGGCTCGGCGCTGCCTGGTGGCGACGCCGCGTGAACGCACGCAGCTCGGGTTCGAGCGTGGGACGCGTCCGACGCCGAGGGTGGTGGGCAGCGGTTTCCGAGTCCGTGGAGTCTCGCCTCTGGCCGGTTCCCCTCGCGGCGGTGATCGTCGCCGTCGCGCTCGGCATTGTGCTTCCGCGGCTGGATGTGATCGTCGATTCGAGCCTGCCGACGTCCGTGGACTCGGCCGTATTCAACGGGGGAGCAGACACGGCGCGCTCTGTGCTGTCCTCCATCGCAGGTTCTCTCATCACGGCCACATCACTGACCTTCTCCCTGACCGTCGTCGCACTGCAGCTGGCGAGCAGCCAGGCATCGCCGCGCGTCCTCCGGCTGTTCGCCCGCGACCGCCAAGTCCACTGGACGCTGGCGGCGTTCCTCGGCACATTCGCCTACTCGATCACGGTGCTGCGGTCCGTGCGGTCAGCCACCGAAGACGTGCCGGAGTTCGTGCCCCGCATCTCGGTGACATTCGCCTTCATCCTGACACTGGTCAGCGTCGTGATGCTCGTGTTCTTCTTGGCTCATCTGGCCTCCCAGCTGCGTGTCGAGACGATGCTGAAGGATATCCACGCGGACACCGACGAGACGATCGAGCGCGTCGGAGACCGCAACGAAGCAGCCCGAGGGGTTCCGCATCCGATTCATCGTCCTGTCATCCGCCACAGCGTCACGTCGTCGTCGAGCGGCTTCATCACCGCACAGGATTACGTCGCGCTGATCGGTGTCGCCGAGGACCACGCAATCGTCATCGAGGAGAAGACGCGGGTCGGCGAGAACATCGTCGAGGGGATCGTGCTGGCCTCATGGTGGCCCAGCGACGATGCTGCCGACGACCGGAACGTCGCAGCCATCGAGGATGCGATTCGTGGGGCGTATGCCATCGGCTATGAACGCACCGCAGCGGAAGACATCGATTACGGGACGCAGCAGATCCTCGACATCGCTTTGCGAGCCCTGTCGGCCGGAGTGAACGATCCGACGACAGCGGTGCACGCAATCGGCCACCTGAGCGCGATCACCGCGCGAATCGCCAACATGCCGCGGCTTCCGGCAGCATTGTGCGATGAAGACGGCGCGCTGTGCGTCGTGACCACATCGCTCTCCGTCAGGGACCACATCGACGCGGCACTCTCGCCGATCCGTCACTACTGCGTCGGTCACCCCGCGGTGGTGAAGCGGTTCATCCAGGCTGTTCAAGAGCTCTCGGTGCTCACCGACGATCCTGACGTGACCGCCGCGCTCAGCGCTCAGATCGACGCGCTCGATCCGCAGCTGCGCGTCAGCCACTCCGATCCGGCCGCGACCAAGAAGCTGCTCGAGATGGTCGCGGAGACGCGGGAGATGCTCCCCTCCTAATTCAGTCGCCCGAGACTCACGAGCGGCGCGCGATCCGCTGCCAGAGACCGCGCACGAAGCTTCGTGCCCGGTGAAACGCTGTATCCGTCCTCGGCGGAAGCGGTTCACCCTTGCGCAACAGCTCTCCTCTTTCTTCGGTGACCTTCACTGACCGAGCCGTGCGGCTGCTCACCGTGGTGTCGCGCGGTGGCAGCTGCAGCTGCGCTTCAGCCGGAATCCCCGCCTGCAGCTGCCTGCCGCGCTCCAACTCGGCGTTGAACTCGGCCCCGAGAAGCAACGCGAGGTTCACCAGGAAAAGCCAGAGCAGGAAAACGATGACCCCCGCAAGCGCCCCGAACGTGCGGTTGTAGCCGGCGAAGTTCGCGACATAGAAGGCGAACGCGAGTGATCCGAGGCCGAGAGCGAACATGGCCAGCGCGGCACCGACCGCGAGCCACCGGAACCGGGGCTGCTGCAGATTGGAAGTGCCCTTGTACAGGACGGTGACGATTGCGACGACCGCGACGGCCAGCAGGGGCCATTTCAGGATGTCCCACGCAAGAAGTGCCGTCTCGCCCATGCCGATCGCGTCCCCTATCGCCCGCGCAATCGGGCCCGTGACCGTCACCACGCTGAGCACGATCATCGCGAGGAGGATCAGCCCGACGGTTAGCGCGAGTTGGGCCGGCTTCCGCTTCCAGTACGGCCGGCCTTCCTCGATGCCGTAGATGCGGTTCAGAGCCCGGCCGAATGCGCCGACGTAGACCGATGCCGACCACACGGACGTCGCGACGGCCACGGCCAACGTCAGGCCGGCCGTCGATGCGCCCGCCACATCACGTAGGGGGGAGCGGAGAGTCTCCGCCACCGCGTCCGGAGCGACTTGATCGAGGAGCATGAACAGCCGTTCGAGGACTGCTTCGCTGTCACCGAGCACTCCGACCAGAGCGGCGAGCGCGAGTCCAGCTGGAAAGATCGACAGGACGGAGAAGAAGGTCAGCCCTCCGGCCGCGTCGACACAGCCGTCTCGCACGAACTCCTGCACCGTGCGCCGTACCACATAGACCCACGTCTGCCTAGTGATCTCGGTCGGAGCGGATGCCTTTTCGGGTGAGTCTGTCGTCGGCGCTTCCGGCATGCCCTTCACGCTATCCCGCCGGCCGGAAACGCCGCGTCGCGTTCAGGGCATGGCCACGCTAGACCGAGAACTCAGCTCCACCGAACTGCGAGATGACATCACGACCGTCGTCAGCAGTGTTGAGCATGGGCATGCGCGAATCGGCGTGACACGCCACGGCAAGCTCGCTGCCGTCGTGATCGGCGTCGAGGATCTCGAGTCTCGAGTTGCTTGAGCGGCTGGAGATGTCCGCCGATGTCGCCGCCTACGAGGCCGCCAAAGCCGCAGACGACGGTATCCGGGTCGATGCGGACCAGTCGTTCGCTGAACTCGGTGTGTGAGCGCCGAGTACAAGGTCGAGTTCACCGGCAACGCTGCCGAGGAGCTGCGCGAGCTCGACCGCGCGACGCAGAAGCGCATTGCTGGCGCGGTGCGAGGGCTTGCTGAAGAACCGCGGCCATCGGGGGTCACAAAGCTCACCGGGTATGCGCACACATACCGGTCCGCTTCGGGGACTTTCGAGTGATCTACGACGTCTTCGACGACACGTGGCTGATCGAGATCATCCGGGTTCGAGATCGCAAGCAAGCGTACAGAGGCATCTGACGATCGCGAGGCTCGACAGCTCACACCTCGTGATTTCGCGGGATTCCGGATCGCAAATTGCGGCGATCGCCGACTCCTGCGCACTCCCTGCGGACCGAACAGGAGAATCTCTGGTCCGGGGGCTGCGCTACCGGTAGTTGATGAACTGCAGGTCCACCTCGAGATCGGCGGCCTTGAGGAGTCGCTGGACTTCCTGCAGGTCGTCGCGGCTCTTGGACTGCACGCGCAGCTCATCGCCCTGGATCTGCGATTTGACGCCCTTCGGGCCCTCGTCGCGGATGATCTTGCCGATCTTCTTGGCGTTCTCCTGCGAGATGCCGTCTTTGATCGTGGAGGTGATGCGGTACTCCTTGCTGCCGGCGACCGGTTCCCCCGACTCGAGGCTCTTCAGCGAGATGCCGCGCTTGACAAGCTTGGACTGGAACACGTCCAGCACCGCCTTCGCGCGCTCCTCGGTGCTCGCCTTGATGAGCACGGCCTCGCCGCTCCACTCGATCGAAGCGCCGGTCCCCTTGAAGTCGTATCGCTGCTCGACCTCCTTGCGGGCCTGCTGGAGCGCGTTGTCGGCCTCTTGGTGGTCGACCTTGCTGACGATGTCGAAGGATGAATCAGCCATGCGCGGAAGTCTAATCCAGCCTCGACGCCGTGACTCGGGACGCCGTCCGAGGCAAGCGCTTGCATACCAGTGAGTCCCGCGGACTCTGCCGCGGCAGCATCGCAGGTGGCCTGGTCTCGGGCAGCGTCAGGCAGCGGACGCCGCGGGAGCGGCATCCGTTCGGTATAACTGAAGGGCAACCTGAGGGCTCTGCCATGGCGTTGTGCCGTGCAACCACGTCGAATCGTGGCGTTCGCCGCCGGCTTGCCTGAAAGGTCCTTGATGAAACCCCTTGCCCCGCATCACGATGGTTCGCCGCTGTACGTCTCCAACGCCGAACCCGCACTCGGCGAAACGGTCCGCGTCCGCGTCCGCGTCCCCGTCGAGTACGGTCCGCTCACTGCGGTACGCACGCGCTCGAACCCCGACCGCGAGCCGGCCTGGACCGATGCGATCCTCATCGGGTCTGTTGACGGCTGGGACTGGTGGGAGGCCGATGTCGTCGTCGCCAACCCGCGTCACGGCTACCGCTGGATGTTGCGGCACGAGGATGGCCGCGTGCAGTGGCTGAGCCAGTCCGGCCTGCACACCCTCGAAACCCTGGATGCCGAAGACTTCGCCCTCGTCGCCTTCCCGGCCCCGCCCGCATGGATATACGACGCCGTTCTCTACCAGGTGTTCCCGGACCGGTTCGCGCGATCGGGGCAGGCGGATCGGCATGCGACCCCGGACTGGGCGATCGCTGCGACGTGGGACGAGCCGGTCGCGCTTGTCGCGCCCGGGCGTTCGCAGCAGTTCTATGGCGGCGATCTGGACGGCGTCACCGGAAAGCTCGATCACCTGGTCGAGCTCGGCGTGAACCTGCTGTACTTGACGCCCGTCTTCCCGGCCGCCTCCAACCACCGCTACGACGCGTCGAGCTTCCTGTCGGTCGACCCGCTGCTCGGCGGCGACGAGGCGTACATCCGCCTGATCGAGGCGGCGCACGAGCGCGGCATCCACGTGATCGGCGACCTCACGAGCAACCACTCCGGCGATCGTCATGAGTGGTTCCTCTCCGCACTCGGCAACCCGGCCGCACCTGCGGAGGAGTTCTACTACTTCACCGACGAGGCGAACACCGAATACGTGTCGTGGCTGGGATATCCCAGCCTGCCCAAGTTCAACTGGGCGTCCGAGAAGCTCAGGGATCGCTTCATCGACGGACCCGACTCGGTGGTCGCGAAGTGGCTCAAGCCGCCCTTCAACGCGGACGGGTGGCGCATCGACGTCGCGAACATGACCGGACGCCTGGGCGATGTCGACCTGAATGCCGAGGTCCGCCAGCTGCTGCGCAAGACGATGATCGACATCAACCCCGAGACCGTGCTGCTCGGAGAGTCGACCAACGATGCCAGCAGCGACCTGCAGGGCGACGGCTGGCACGGCGCGATGACCTACCCCTCCTTCACGCGGCCGTTGTGGGGGTGGCTCAGCGAGCCCACGCACGAGCCGTATCTCAACGCCGAGGGCGAAGAGGTGACCGATCCCTGGTTCTTCGGGCAGCCGATCGGCGGGATCCCGCGCTACACCGCGGCGGAGTTCGTCGGGGCGGTGACGCGTTTCACAGCCGGCATCCCATGGCGGGTGCGTCTCGGCAACATGCAGCCCCTCGACACCCATGACACGGCGCGCTTCGCGACTCATGCCGCCCCCGGAACGATCCCGCTCGCCGTCGGTCTGTCCATGACGCTTCCCGGCCTGCCGGTCGTCTTCGCGGGCGATGAGTACGGCGTCGTGGGGGTCGACGGCGAAGCGAGCCGCACGCCGATGCCGTGGGGGAGCGAGAGCCTGCCCGAGACTGCTGATCGCCTGGCGCTGTACCGCGAACTCATTCACCTGCGCCGGGGTCACGCGGTCCTGGCCACCGGCGGCCTGCGCTGGGTGCACGTCGACGACCAGTCGGTCGTGTTCCTGCGTGAATCGACGGAGGAGTCCGTCCTCGTGCTCGCCTCCCGCGGCGACGTGGACATCGAGCTGAGCGCGACTGCGGTGCCCGCGGCCGCGCGCGCCGTCGCCCTCCACGGCGACGCGACGCTGGCGACGGCATCCGACGGTTCCGCCCTGATCTCGGCCGCCGGACCCGTCTTCGCGGCCTGGGCGCTGCCCGGAGTCGTGTTGCCGTAGCCTGCACGCCTACGAGGCCTGAGCGCTGGCCCCACCGCCGGCGGCGCGCTCTCGGACAGCGTTCTTCGTAGACTGATCGGAGGCGGCGAGGAGGCCCGATGCGCCAGTTGACCGAAGATGACATCCGCGGGGCGTTCGCGAATGCGAACGACGACGAGTTGCGGCTGCTCACGCTTCCGCCCGACTTCGTGCTGACCGACTGGGACCATCTCGACTTCCTCGCGTGGCGCGATCCGCGCACGAAGGGTCGTGGTTATCTCGTGGCAGAGTTCGGTCACGAGATCATCGGCGCGGTGCTGAGAGCCTCCGAAGGCAACTCCCGCGCCGGGTCTGCGTTGTGCAACGTGTGTCACACCATGCAGCCGGCCGACCAGGTGTCGCTGTTCTCGGCACGCAAGGCGGGCGACGCGGGCCTGCGCGGAGACACCGTGGGAACCTACATGTGCACCGATCTGTCCTGTCATGAGAACGTGCGCCTGGCCGCGCCGCTCGCACCGAACGAGGTGCGCGCGAGCGTCGACGCCCGCATCGACGGGACACGCCAGCGGGCGGAGTCCTTCATCGAGCGGGTACTCGAAGCGGCGAGGGCTGACGCGTGAGCAATCGGGTCGTGGTCATCGGAGACGCGCTCATCGACGAGCTGCGCGACGACAGCGGAGTGCGCGAGTTCGTCGGAGGAGCGGCGCTCAACGTCGCAGTCGGACTGTGCCGGCTCGGCGTCCCGACGACGCTGATCGCGATGCTCGGAGACGACGAGGCCGCGGAGCACATCCGCGCCTACCTCGCCGACTACGGAGTGCAGCTGCTCGCCTCCCCGTCGCCGCTCGGCAGCTCGCGCGCGGTGAGCACGCGCAGCGCATCGGGCGAGCCGGCATACGAATTCAATGCCGCAGCCCAGGCGCGTTCGATCGATTTCGGCGTGGAGATCCGTGCGGCGATAGCGGATGCCGGCATCGTGGTCGTGAGCTGCTTCCCGTTCGACAACGCGGAGCAGACGCGACTCCTGGTGGAATCGCTCGATGGAGTCTCGGGACAGCTGGCGATCGACCCGAATCCGCGCTCGGGCATGATGGCGGACCGCGCCGAGTTCGTCCGTGGCTTCGAAGCCCTCGCCTCACGGGCGGCGCTCGTCAAGGTCGGCGAGGACGACTCGATCCTGCTCTACGGTGAGCCGCTCGACGTGCTGCGCGTGCGACTGGTCGACCTCGGTGTCGACGCGGTGCTCGCCACCCAGGGCTCGTCCGGAGCGACGCTCGAGGCGGGCGCGATCACCGTGACGCGCCCGATCTCGGATCTGCCGGGCCGCATCGTGGACACCATGGGCGCCGGAGACGCGGCGTTCGCCGCGGCCGTCGCCGCACTGTTCGATCGATGGCCGGCAGACCAGGAAGCCTGGGGCACCGTGCTGGAGCGTGCGATGGATGTGGCAGCGGCCACCTGCCGGTTCGAAGGTGCTCTGCTGCGGCTTCCCGAGTCGCTCTCGGACGTCGACCTGGATCGCATCGGCACCTGATCCGATGGGCCGCGGCGGGCGGCGGCCCGAGGGCGAGCCGGATTTTCGCGCCGCGCGTCGAACGCGTAAGATGGGTGATCGCGCCTCCGCTCGACTGTACAAGCCGGTCGGGTGCGCGTCTGGCGAGTTACCCAAGCGGCCAAAGGGATCTGACTGTAAATCAGCCGGCGTAGCCTTCGGGGGTTCGAATCCCTCACTCGCCACGAAATGAT
>NZ_WOYP01000004.1 GCF_011620715.1 Microbacterium sp.
CTTTCGGGCACTGGCACCTGAAGCCAGCGCGTCTGCCTATTCCGCCACTCGCGCGAGATGCGGCATCCGAAGACGCGGTGCAACTCAACTTCCCGAGGGTATCACGCAGGGACCCGCGCCTCGAATCCGCCATGAGCCGTCGGGTCCACGGGCATCCCAGGCTGAGCAATTAGCATGTACCGACCGGCACCACCTGCCTGAGGAGTCGTGTGGGACTACTTGACAGCTTCGAGAAGGGTCTCGAGCGCGCCGTCAACAGCGCGTTCGCGAAGACCTTCCGCAGCGGCATCCAGCCCGTCGAGATCGCATCCGCCCTGCGGAGCGAGCTCGACAAGAAGGCTGCCGTCGTCAGTCGTGATCGCATTCTCGCGCCGAACACGTTCACGGTGCGTCTGTCGGCGGCCGACGACGAGCGCATGCGCACGCTCGGCGGCACCCTCGGGCAAGAGCTCGACACCCTCGTGCATGCGCATGCCAGATCCCAGGGCTACTCCTTCGCCGGACCGGTCTCCATCGTCCTCGTGCAGGACGAGCAGCTGTCCACGGGCACGCTCCGGGTCGAGTCGGCCACCGCGGAGGGCCGTGTGGCGTGGCGTGGCGTGCTCGACGTCGAGGGGAAGCGGTATCCGATCGTGAAGTCGCGCACGGTCATCGGGCGCGGCAGCGACGCCGACATCACGATCTCCGACGCCGGCACGAGCCGTAAGCACGTCGAGATCCTGTGGGACGGCGAGCGCGCGATGGTGCGTGACATGCAGTCCACCAACGGCACGATGCTGAACGGTCGCAAGGTCGCTGAGGCGGCGCTGCCCCCCGACTCCACCGTCACGATCGGGCGCACCGACATCGTCTTCCGCGTCGTCGCGCAGGCAGCGCCTTCCCAGCCCATGCCGGCCGACGCCACCCGGGCGTTCGACGTGCGCAACGGGGGGCGCTCGCGTGAGTGAACTGACCCTGCTGCTGCTGCGCATCGGCTTCCTCGTGCTGCTGTGGTTCTTCGTCTTCGCGGTCGTCTACTCGCTGCGCGCGGATCTGTTCGGCGTGAAGGTGCGACGGATGCCCGCGCCCTCACCTGCACCCGCCCCGGCGCGCGCGTCGGTGACGGCGCCCGTCGCCGCCCCCAAGGGGGCGCCGTCGGCGGCGAAGGGGGGGCTTGCGACGACCGACAAGGTCTCACGGATCGTCATCACGAGCGGCCCGAAAGCCGGGCTCGAACTGCCGCTGGGCGCGGAGCCGCTCACGATCGGGCGCTCGAGCGAGTCGGGCCTCGTGATCCGCGACGACTACACCTCCAGCCACCACGCACGGCTCATGCTGTGGGGCGAGCAGTGGATGATCCAGGACCTGGACTCCACCAACGGAACCTGGCACGACGGCACCCGCGTGAGCGCGCCCATGCCGATCACGGTCGGTGCGCCCATCAAGGTCGGGGCCACGACCTTCGAGCTGCGGAAGTAGTGATCCCTCCACAGATGGTCTTCCAGGGCTCGAGCGTCGCAATCTCGCACACCGGCAAGGTGCGCTCCAACAACCAGGACTCCGGCTACTCGGGCTCCAATCTGTTCGCGGTCGCGGACGGAATGGGCGGCCACGCCGGCGGCGATGTCGCCTCCAGCCTCGCGATAGCCCGACTCGAACAGCTCGACCACCCCTTCGAGTCCACCTCCGCCGCCGAGCGCGCGCTGCGGGAGGCGATCGCCGACTCAGCGGTGGAGCTGATCGACACCGTGCACGTGAAACCCGAGCTGGCCGGCATGGGCACCACGGTCAGCGCCCTGGTGATGGTCGATGACTACGCCGTGATCGCCCACATCGGCGATTCGCGCATCTACCTGTACCGCGACGACGCGCTCACCCAGATCACGACCGATCACACGTTCGTCCAGCGCCTCGTGGACTCGGGGCGCATCACTCCCGAGGAGGCGCGCTACCACCCCCGCCGTTCGGTGCTGATGCGCGTGCTCGGCGACATGGACGCGAATCCCGAGCCCGACACGTTCATCATGCCTACGCAGCCCGGCGACCGGTGGCTGCTGTGCTCAGACGGACTCTCGGGCGTTGTCGACGACGCGCACACCGCGAAAGCGCTGGGCCTGGGCCTTGCTCCGGGTCGCACGGCCGACAACCTGCTGAAGCAGGCACTGGATGCCGGGGCTCCCGACAACGTCACCATCGTCCTGGTGGACGTCGGCGGCCAGCATCCGATCTTCTCCGGCACCCCCACGATCGTGGGCTCCGCGTCCAACCCCCTGGGGGTCGAGGTCCCTGCCGCACGCTCGGGCCGCAGCAACTGGCTGCACCCCAACCGGCAGGCCGCGAACGAGCCGAGCCACTTCGAGCCGGCCCCGGAGTTCCTCGAGGAGCTCATCGAGGAGGACCGCCGCCGCGCCAAGCGCCGTCGCGTGGGATGGATCGTCGGATTCGTCGTCGTTCTGACTCTGCTCACGTCGATGCTGGTCCTGGCCTACAACTGGACGCAGACGCGGTACTTCGTCGGCGCCGACGACGACACCGTGGTGATCTTCCAGGGGATTCAGCAGAACATCGGCCCGATCTCGCTGTCCACGCCGCATGAGGACACCGAGATCCTGCTCGCCGATCTGCCCTCGTTCAGCCGGGCGACGGTCGAGCACACGATCTCGGCGCGCTCGCTCGCCGACGCCGAGGCGATCGTGGACCGGCTCAGGGATGCCGCGGAGGCGACGCGATGACGGCCCCCGTGAACGGCACGCCCCTGAACGGCACGCCGCCGAACGGCACGCAGGCGATCGCCGCCGACACCGCGGTGATCCGCGCTCTGCGGCGCATCCGGGTGCCACAGACCCAGCGCAACCGGGAGCTCTTCCTGCTCGTGTTCGCCTTCCTCGTGAACGGCTCGGCGATCGCGCTCGTGCAGCTCGGCGCCCTCGGCGCGATCGACGCGATGTTCCTCCTCTCCTGCGGCGGGCTGACGGCGCTCGTGGTGGCGATGCACATCGTCCTGCGGCTCCGAGCGCGGGACGCCGACCCGTTCGTGCTGCCCATCGCCACGATCCTGACCGGGCTCGGCATCGCGATGATCTACCGCATCGACATCGCGGTGGGCCTGACGGGGTGGGACGCGTACTCCACGAAGCAGCTCGCCTGGTCGGCGATCGCGATCGTGGGGGCCATCGCCATCGTCGTGCTGCTGCGCAACTACCGGGTGCTGTTCCGCTACACCTACCTCTTCGGCCTGGCCGGTGTTCTGCTGCTGATCCTTCCGATCGTCCCGGGGCTCGGCACCGATGCCAACGCGGATGTCTGGGTGTCGCTCGGATTCTTCTCCTTCCAGCCGGGCGAGCTCGCGAAGATCTCGCTCGCGATCTTCTTCGCCGGCTACCTGGTGCGCACGCGGGAGAGCCTCACCTCGGTGGGAACGCGCTTCCTCGGCCTGACCTGGCCCCGCGCCCGCGAGCTCGGCCCGCTCCTGGTCGTCTGGCTGATCTCGCTCGGCATCATCGTGCTGCAGCGCGACTTGGGAACCGGTTTGCTGATCTTCGGCATGTTCGTCGCGATGCTCTACGTCGCCACCGGCAAGACGAGCTGGGTCGTCATCGGCGTCGTGCTCGCGGCGGCTGGTGCCTTCCTCGCGTCGCGCGTGCTGCCGTACGTCGGCGCCCGCTTCGCGAACTGGCTGGACGCCTTCAACCCCGAGGTGATCGACCGCGGCGGCGGCAGCTATCAGCTCGTTCAGGGGATCTTCGGCCTCGCGCAGGGGGGCCTGCTCGGCACCGGACTCGGTCAGGGCCGGCCGTATATCACCCCCCTGTCGCAGAGCGACTACATCCTGCCGAGCCTGGGCGAGGAGCTCGGGCTCATCGGGGTGTTCGCGATCCTGTGCCTCTATATGGTCTTCACGAGTCGCGGCATCCGCATCGGGCTGGCCGGGCAGGACGACTTCGGCAGGCTCCTGGCCGTCGGGCTGTCGTTCACGATCGCCCTGCAGGTGTTCATCATGGTCGGCGGCGTCACCCGGCTCATCCCGCTGACCGGCCTGACCACTCCGTTCCTGGCGGCGGGCGGCTCATCGCTCGTGGCCAACTGGCTCATCGTCGCGATCCTGCTGAGGATCTCGGATGCCGTCCGAAGCCGCCCGAGGGTGGTGATCGGCTGACATGACAATACGCCGCACGCGCAAGAGCGCGCCGAAGGCACGCCTGTCGTGGGAAGGGGGCGACGCATGACCAGGGAACTCCGCAGGCTCAGCATCGTGATGCTGCTCATGTTCCTCGCGCTGTTCGCCTCGACGAGCGTGATCCAGGTCGTGCAGGCCGAGACCCTCGCCGAGAACACGCGCAACACCCGGGCGTTGTACGACTCCTACGAGGTGCAGCGAGGCTCGATCATCGCCAGCGGCGCGGCCATCGCGAGCTCGGTGCCCTCCGACGACGTGTTCGCCTGGCAGCGCGTGTACGTGGATGCCGACATGTGGGCTCCGGTCACGGGCTACATCAATCCGGTGCTGGGCGCCGCCACGGGCATCGAGCAGGCGATGAACCAGGAGCTCAGCGGAACCGCGGGCGCTCAGTTCCTCACGCGCATCGACCGCATCCTCACCGGTCAGCCGCCGCGCGGGTCGAACGTGGAACTGACCGTGGATGCCGTGGTGCAGCGAGCCGCGTACGACGCACTCGGCGACCTGCAGGGCGCCGTCATCGCGATCGAGCCCGCCACCGGACGAGTACTCGCGATGGTCACGAGCCCGAGCTTCGACACGAACCTGCTCGCCTCGCACGACCCCGGCGAGGTGAACGACGTCTACGACGCACTCAATGCCGACCCGGCGAATCCGCTCTACAATCGCGCGATCGGCGGAGACCTGAACCCGCCTGGCTCGACGTTCAAGCTCGTCGTCGCCTCGGCGGCGCTCGCCTCGGGCGACTACACGCCGGCCTCGACCCTGCCCAACCCGGCATCGTATCAGCTGCCGCAGTCGAGCAATGTCATCTTCAACGCGAGCGGCGGCGCGTGCGGCCCGGGCGATACCGTCACGATCGCCGATGCCCTGCGTCTGAGCTGCAACATCCCGTTCGCCGAACTGGCCGTGCAGCTCGGCGACACCGCGATCCGGGAGGAAGCCGACAAGTATGGCTTCAACACCTCGTTCTCGATGCCGCTCGATTCGACGGCATCCAGCTATCCGCGTGCGCTCGACGATCCCCAGACCGCGCTCACCGGTTTCGGTCAGGGACAGGTCACGGCCACGCCCCTGCAGATGGCGATGGTCTCAGCCGGCATCGCGAACGAAGGAGTGGTCATGAATCCGCGCATGGTCGATCGGGTGATCGGCGCCGATCTGTCGGTCGAGCGGACCTTCGACGACACCGAGTTCGGGCGGGCGCTGGAGGCCGGCATCGCCGCCGAACTGGTCGCGATGATGGTTGCCAATGTCAGTGACGGCGCGGCGTCGGGTGCAACAATGGACGGGGTCGATGTGGGCGGTAAGACCGGCACTGCGGAGAACGGATCAGGCCAGCCGTACACACTGTGGTTCACCGGGTTCGCGCCTGCGGAGAACCCGCAGGTGTCAGTGGCGGTGGTGGTCGAAGACGGCGGCGGCCAAGGTCAGTCGGGGAGCGGCAACACGATCGCCGCGCCTATCGCGAAGAAGGTCATGGAGGCGGTGCTGGGACGATGAGACCGACGCAGGGAGTGACCTTCGGCGGCCGCTACGAGCTGGACTCGCGGATCGCCATCGGCGGCATGGGCGAAGTGTGGGAAGCGACCGACCATGTCATCGGGCGCACCGTCGCCATCAAGATCCTCAAAGACGAGTACATGGGCGACCCGGGCTTCCTCGAGCGCTTCCGCGCCGAGGCGCGCCACGCGGCCCTCGTCAACCACGAGGGGATCGCGAGCGTCTTCGACTACGGCGAGGAAGCCGGCAGCGCGTTCCTCGTGATGGAGCTCGTACCCGGGGAGGCGCTCTCGACGATCCTCGAGCGCGACGGCTCGCTGTCGACCGACAAGACGCTCGATGTCGTCGCGCAGACCTCCGCCGCGCTCCAGGCCGCCCACGCGGCCGGGCTCGTACACCGCGACATCAAGCCCGGAAACCTTCTGATCACCCCCGACGGCCGGGTCAAGATCACCGACTTCGGCATCGCCCGCATCGCCGACCAGGTACCGCTCACCGCTACCGGCCAGGTCATGGGCACGGTGCAGTACCTCTCCCCCGAGCAGGCGTCCGGGCATCCGGCATCCCCCGCCACCGACACATACTCACTGGGAATCGTCGCGTACGAGTGCCTGGCGGGCAAGCGCCCGTTCGCAGGCGAGTCGCAGGTGGCCATCGCGATGGCGCAGATCAACGAGCAGGCAGCACCGTTGCCGCCGACGGTCGCCGTGCCGGTGCAGAACCTCGTCATGGCCATGATCGCGAAGAAGCCCGAAGAGCGTCCCGCCTCTGCCGCCGCAGTCGCTCGTGCGGCCACCGCTCTGCGCCGCGGTGACGTCGCGGCTGCTGCCGCGGCCGTCCCGGCGATCGCCACCGGCGCCGCGGCCGGCGACGACATGACGCAGCTGCTCACCGGGGCCGGCGCGACGGCAGCCACCACCCGGCTGCTGCCGGCAGGGGAAGCCGTCGACGAAGAGCCCGGGACGAAGAAGCGCAGCCCTTGGACGTGGCCGCTCATCGCCCTGATCGTGTTGCTCCTGCTGGTGCTCGGCGGCACCATCTGGGCGTTCGTGGCGAACCAGCAGCCGGCGCCCGACCCGACAGAGTCTTCGGCCACCCCGAGTCCCAGTGTGACGCCCACCCCGACGCCCACCGTCTCCACGATCGCGATCGACACCCTCGGCCTGACCGGGATGGACTGCACTGAGGCCTCCGCGAAAGCACGCGCAGCAGGCGTAGAGGCTGTCGACTGCGTCGGCGGCGACGCCGCGCCCACCGCCGATCAGGTCAACAAGGTCTACCGCGTCAGTCCGTCCGGCAACATCCCGCCGTCGCAGCTGCTCACTCTGACCTTCTATGTCGATCAGGTCGCGATGCCTACTCCTGCCGCGCCGACGATGGCGGCAACGGTCGACGCGGGCGCGACCACGCAGGTCTCGTGGGGCGGATACACCTGCCCGTCGGGCACCGGATCGGTCAGCTCCTACAACTTCTCGGCCACCAACGGCACGTTCGCGAGCACGGGGCAGTCGACCGCCTCGTTCGGACCGAACGATCGCAGCGGCCAGCTGCTGGCCGACAACAACCCGGGCGCCACCGTCATCGTGACCTACACGGTGACGTGCTCGGGGGGCACGGCCGGTCAGCGCGAATCCGGCCCGTCCGGCGAGGCCACCTCGCAGATCCAGGAGATCGGACCGACCCCGACTCCGACGCCCACACCGTGACCGGCGCTTCGGTGCGGCGTGAGGTCGGTGCGGGACTCTTCGGCCGCGTCCGTTAGGCTGACTCTGTTCCACCCAGGGAGTGACCGTGACAGCTGAGCCGCGCGTGCTTTCTGGGCGCTATCGCGTCGACGAACTCATCGGGCGCGGTGGTATGGCCACCGTGTTCCGCGGCTACGACCTGACGCTCGGTCGGCAGGTCGCGATCAAGCTCCTCAACCGCGACCTCGCGAACGACAATGCGTTCCGCACCCGCTTCCGTCTCGAGGCACAAGCGGCCTCGCGCATGGCGCACCCCACGATCGTGCGAGTCTACGACGCCGGTGAAGACAGCGAGACGAGCCCCGACGGCACCGTGCTTCCGGTTCCGTACATCGTGATGGAACTCGTGCACGGCGCGCTCCTGAAGGACATCGTCTCCGCGGGCCCGGTGCCCGTCGAGGACGCGGTGCGCTACGTCGACGGCATCCTCGAGGCTCTCGAGTACTCGCACCGCGCCGGAGTCGTGCACCGCGACATCAAGCCCGGCAACGTCATGGTGACCGACGCCGGCCAGGTCAAGGTCATGGACTTCGGCATCGCCCGCGCGGTGTCGGACTCGTCCTCGACTGTCGCCGAGACCACGGCGATCATCGGCACCGCCGCCTACTTCTCGCCCGAGCAGGCCAAGGGCGAGCCGGTCGACGCGCGCGCTGACGTGTATTCGTGCGGCATCGTGCTCTACGAGCTGCTCGCCGGGCGCCCGCCGTTCCGCGGCGAGTCGCCGGTCGCGGTCGCCTACCAGCACGTCAGCGAAGCGCCCGTCGCACCGTCCGAGGTCAACGAGACCGTACCGCGCTCGCTCGACACGGTGGTGCTGCGAGCCCTCGCCAAGGATCCCTTCCAGCGCTACCAGGACGCGGCGTCCTTCCGCGAGGCGCTCGATGCGACGGTGGGCGGCAAGGTCCCCTCCAAGCGCGCCGTCGGAGCGCTCACGAGCGAGCTCTACGGCCCGAATCCCCAGCAGGCGGCCGAGACCGCACGGTCGCTGCGCCAGCTGAGCACCGACACGACCATGAAGCGCACGCAGGCCGGTCCGCCGGTCGCCTGGATCTGGGCCGGTGTCGCGATCATCGCGGTGCTGCTGATCTCGGTGCTCTTCTGGGTCACTTCGATCCGCCCGGGCAGCGAGGTACCGTCCAACGCGCGGCTGGTTCCCGATGTCACCGGCATGACCTATGAGCGCGCCAACTCCGAGATCGGCGAAGCGGACCTCGTCTCGTTCCGCGTCGACGAGCCCAACTCCGAGGTCGCGATCGGCAACGTCATCCGCACCGACCCCGATGCGGGCGCCTCGGTGAGTCCGGGTCAGCAGGTGCGCGTCTACGTGTCGTCGGGTCAAGAGACCACGACGGTGCCGACGCTGGAGGGACTCGGTCAGGATGCCGCGGCCGCGGCCCTGCAGGCGGTTGGGCTCGTGCTCGGAACCGTCACGCCGCGCAACGACCCCGGCTTGACTGCCGGCACGGTGATCTCGGCCGATCAGCCGGCCGGCGCCACGCTTCCGATCGGAGCGACCGTGAACATCGTGGCTGCGACCGGACGCGTCGTGATCATCGACGTGACCGGCTACACGATCGAGGCCGCGACCCGCGAGCTCGAAGGTCCGGAATCTCAGCTCCTGGTGATCACGCAGCCCGATGCGGGCTGCACCGCCGCCAATCCGCCGATCGTCACGACGCAGTCCATCGCGCCGGGCGAGGCGCCGATCCACTCCGAAGTGACTCTCACCTACTGCAGCGGCCCGTAGCCGGAGCTCCTCAGGCGACGCGGGTGCAGCGCGGCGCCCCGGGTCGCGGCACCCGTGAGGCCGGCGGTTTCGAGCCAGTTGCCGAGCAGCCGATGACCGCCTTCGGTGAGGACCGCTTCGGGGTGGAACTGCACGCCGGCGATGTGCGCCGACCGGTGCGCGATGCCCATGATGACGCCGGTCTCGGTGCGGCTCGTCACCACGAGCTCCGAAGGCAGGGTGTCGGGGACGATCGCGAGCGAGTGGTAGCGCGTGGCGGTGAACGGGCTCGGCAGTCCCGCGTACAGCGCGCTGCCGTCGTGTTCGACCGGCGAAGTCATGCCGTGCATGAGCTCGGGGGCGTGCGCGACGGTGGCTCCGAAGGCTTCTGCGATGGCCTGGTGCCCGAGGCAGACGCCCAGCAGCGGGATGCCGACCTCGGCGGCGGCGCGGACGACCGCGATCGAGGCGCCCGCGGCGGACGGCGTGCCGGGCCCGGGTGAGATGAGCACACCCTGATAGGGGCCGATGACGGATGCCGCGGCATCCGTCATGATCGCGTCAGCCTCGACGAGGTCGGTGCCGGCACCGAGCTCGTGGAGATAGCCGACGAGCGTGTGCACGAAGCTGTCGTGGTTGTCGACCACGAGGATCGGCGCGCGACTGCTCATCGCGGGCTCACTCGACGGTGACTTCCTGCGGGTTGACGATTGCGCTGATCCAGGGGAACGCGTAGAAGAACAGGCCGTAGAGCACCGCCGCGAACAGGATCAGAAGGATCAGCACGCGTAGCCACCAGGGCCCTGGGAGGAAGCGCCACAATGCCGCGTACATCAGGCGGTCACACCTTCGGTGAGCCCGGCCGGGGGGCCCGATGCGCGCGGAGTGAACGACTCGAACACGCCGTAGGCGATCGCCCGTTCCGACGAGCCGTATCGCGGGCTGCAGGTGGTCATCGTGATGACGCTCTCGGTGGCGGTCGCGTCGAGCACCTGAGGTACGGGCAGGAGGACCTCGACCTGGCTCGGCTGAACGTAGGCGAGATTACGGAATCGGTAGGTGTACCAGCCCTCGGCGGTCTCGATCACGATCGCGTCGTTCACGCGCAGCGACGGCAGATCCTGGAACGGTGCGCCGTGACTTCCTCGATGACCGGCGACCGCGAAGTTACCGGTCTGCCCGGGCATCGAGGTTCCCGGGTAGTGCCCGATCCCGATCGGGTCGAGGGTCACGGACGTACTCACGCCTCCGGCCACGTTGAAGTAGTAGTCGGCTCCGAAACGGGGAATGCGCATGATGCCGAAGGTCTCCCCCTCGCCGGGCTCCGCCAGAATCGGAGGCTGTGCCGGGACGGGCGCCACCGGCTCATCGGCGGGCGTTCCGTTCGATGTCTCGCTGGGTGTCGGCGTCGTCGACGGCTGCGCGGCCCACTCTTCGGACAGGGACTTCGCCTCAGCCTTGAACTGGGAGCCGATGATGAAGTCGCCGATCCACAGCTGCCATCCGACATAGAGGAGCGTGAGCACTCCGGCGGTGAGAAGGAGCTCGCCGATGACGCCGGTCACCGAGACGCGACGACGCCGCGGTCGCCGCGCGCGTGAGGTGGACGTCGCGCTGCCGCTCTCGTTCGTCTCATCCACACGTGGATTCTAACCGGGGCCCGCTGTGGCTCTGCCGCCCGCGCCCTTCCGGGGGCTCGATGGGGCACCGATTCCTGGTGAGGGTAGGATATGCGTATGGCACGACCCGGCAGAGACGACGACTCCCTGGTGGAGCGCAGCGAAGGCGAGGCCGCACCGAATCCGGTGTGGTTCAAGCCGATCATGATCGGCCTCATGCTGGTCGGACTGGTCTGGGTGCTCGTGTTCTATCTGAGCGGCAGTAGGTTCCCGATTCCCGGCATCGACGCATGGAACCTGGTCATCGGCTTCGGGATCGCCTTCATCGGCTTCCTGATGACGACCCGCTGGCGATAGCGCCACCTCTTCTTCTGCGAGAGCCCCGGCCCGACCGGGGCTTTCGCGTGTCATGGAGTACCTGACGGGTTCCCGATACCAGGGAACTACACCGCTGTCATTCATCCCCAGGTGTGGATGAACCTGTGGATAACTTTGACGTCAGGCCGATCGATGCGAGCGCATCGAGATCTCTAGAAGTAGAACGCCGGCGGGATCAGAAGCAGCGCGAAGAGCACGACGGTGAGCGCGACGAGCAGCCACACCTGCAGCGCACGACGGCGGACCGACCGGGTTCGCGCGTAGATCAGGCCGACCAGTGCCCCCACGACGAGACCGCCGACATGCGCCTGCCACGATACGTTGAACCCCGGGATGAATCCGATCGCGAGGTTCACCGCGAGGATGATCGCGATGCCCGCGATGTTCGCGCCGATATGCCGCCCGATCACGATGAGCGCGCCGAAGAGGCCGAAGATCGCCCCGGAGGCGCCCACCACCGGGGTCGTGAACGAGAGCAGGGCGACGGCGACGGAGCCACCGAGCGCGCTGAGCAGATACAGCGTGAGGAACCGGCCGCGCCCGAGCAGCGGCTCGAGGCTCCGCCCGATCATCCACAGAGCGAGCATGTTGAGCCCGATGTGCCAGAACCCCGAGTGCACCAGAGCGGCTGTGAACAGGCGCCACGGTTCGAACGTGCCCGTCAGGTCGGGGTACAGCGAGGGCGCCCAGAACAGCAGTGCGTTCTGCACCATGTCCCCGACACCGGGAATGAGCCCGATGAGCCAGGCCACCGCCGTGACCGCGATGATCGCGTACGTGACGACCGGCCGCGCGTCGGTCGCCGTGACCGCGCGCGGTCGCGACCAGCGTCGCTGCGCCGTCCGCTGCGCGGGTGTCTGCGCCCGCCGTTGATCCGCGAGGCACTCCGGGCAGATGACCCCGACCGCAGCCTGCGTCTGGCACTCCGGGCAGATCGTGCGCAGACAGCGCTGGCACAGCACGAAGCTCTGCCGATCCGGATGCCGGTAGCAGAAATTGTCGCCGTTGCGACTGAGGTCGGGGGTGGTCACGGACGAACGAGCGTGCTAGACCGCGACGATGTCGACGGACTGCAGCACGACGGGCTCGATCGGGCGATCGCCGGCCGCGGTGGGCAGGGCGCTGATCGTGTCGACGACAGCCTTCGAGGCGTCGTCGGCCACCTCGCCGAAGATCGTGTGCTTGCCCTGGAGCCACTCGGGTCCGCGACCACCCTGACCGGGGACAGTGATGAAGAACTGTGACCCGTTCGTGCCCTCGGGCTTGCCGGTGATCGCGTTGCGCCGAAGGCCGGCGTTGGCCATTGCGAGCTTGTACGGCGCTGTGAAGGTGAGCTCGCCGTTGATCTCGTCGTTGAAGTTGTAACCCGGGCCGCCCGTGCCGGCGCCGAGCGGGTCGCCGCCCTGGATCATGAAACCGGAGATGATGCGGTGAAAGACGACGTCCTTGTAGAGCGGCCCGTCGCCCGGCTTTCCGGTGGCGGGGTGGGTCCAGTCTTTGGTTCCGTCCGAGAGTCCGATGAAGTTCTCGACGGTCTTGGGCGCGTGATCTCCGAAGAGGTTCACCACGATGTCCCCGTAATTGGTGTGCAGGGTGGCTACGGCAGTGTGCTGAGGCATGTCGACCATTCTCTCAGAGTTCGGTGGGAGTCCTCCCGTCTGCGGTGCCGTCTGGCAAGATGGGACGACTACATCCCCCGGCCTTAGGGAGGGCAACGTGAGCCTCAACAGCAAGCGCAAGAAGGAACTCCGCAAACTCCAGGCGCGGGCGAACAACCTGTGGGAGTCCCAGCAGTTGCTCGTCGGCGAAGCCGGAGTGATCGCCCGCGAAGCGGGCCGCCAGCTCGGCAACTTCAGCCGGGAGCAGGTCATCCCCGGCGTGCAGGCAGGTTACGGCAAGTACGCCGCGCCGTACGTCGACAAGAGCAAGAAGTACTCGAAGCAGGTTCTGGCCGAGAAGGTGGTTCCCACGGCCGGTGCCGTCGTCGGCTCCGCCCTGTCGGTCTGGGATGCCGCCGGCGACACCCGTGCGCGGCTCGCGTCCGGCAAGGGCTTCGTCATGCCGGATGCCACCACCTATGCGAAGAAGGCCGACAAGTACGGCGCGCAGGCTTCGAAGAGGCTCGCCTCGAAGCTCGCCGTTCTCGACCCGCCGAAGCGGGGCATCGGCGCCGGTGGGGTGATCGCGATCATCCTCGGTGTCGCGGCGACCGTCGGTGTGCTCTACGCCGCGTGGCAGACGCTGCGTGCCGATGACGAGCTGTGGGTCGCCGACGACCCGCTGCGCGCGCCGGACGCTTGAGCCTGCACGCGGCTCAAGATCGAGTAGGTGCGCCAGCGCCGTATCGAGTTCTCTACCGCTGACACGACGAAGCCCCGCTGACCTGCGGGGCTTCGTCGTGGGTAGCCGGTATGGATGACGGCCCCTGATCCGACCGCACGCGTCCGCGATGCGGCATCCGCTCGCAGCCGATCGACTGATCAGATCCGGGCGGCCATCTTCAGCGCGATGTCGACCAGTTTGACCCGCTGCAGCGTCGTCACGCCCGACAGCGGAAACCAGTCGGCGCGGTCGGTGGATCCGCCGATCTCGTTGCGCAGCTTGCCGCCGATCACGCGCGCGGCGTACACGATGCGAAGTGCATGGAGCGGACCGGTGGGATCCGCAGCCAGCCGACGGCCCGCCGGAATGACCCGCGAATGGATGCCGAGCAGCTCGTCGACACTGACCCGATAGCCCGTCTCTTCGCGAACCTCGCGACGCGCCGCGTGCTCGGGGTCCTCTCCGGCCTCGAGGCCCCCGCCCGGAAGAGTCCATGCGGCACGTCGCCCTTCGTTCCAGTGCGCCAGAAGGATCCGATCGTCCGGGTCGATGATGACGGCGTAGGCCGCGACCCGCATGTCCATGCGTCCGACTCTACCGATTGACGAAAGCGCCGACCCTTCGGGCCGGCGCTCATCGACATGTGGAGCCTAGGAGATTCGAACTCCTGACATCCTGCTTGCAAAGCAGGCGCTCTACCAACTGAGCTAAGGCCCCTGGGCTATTCTTGTGGGGGTACCAGGACTTGAACCTGGGACCTCTTCATTATCAGTGAAGCGCTCTAACCGCCTGAGCTATACCCCCGTTTGGGCACGACGCGCGCGCCGTCAACCTCCAAGACTTTACCTGAACGACAGGCAATTCACGAATTCGGTCCGGGTCGTTTCTCCGGCGGAGCGCGGCCGCAACCACAGCAAAGGAGTTGACTCAGGGCATGAGCGACGATGAGCCGAACCACGCCGGCGAGGCGCACTCCGGCGGCGTCGGTCAGCGTCTCAATTGGCTTCGCGCAGGGGTGCTGGGCGCCAACGACGGCATCGTCTCGGTCGCGTCCCTCGTTGTGGGCGTCGCCGGCGCGACGACCGACACGCCTGCGCTGCTGGTCGCCGGAGTCGCGGGGCTGGTCGGCGGCGCGATCTCGATGGCGCTCGGCGAATACGTCTCTGTCAGCAGTCAGCGCGACAGTGAACGGGCGCTCATCGAGAAGGAGACCCGGGAACTTCGAGAGATGCCCGAGGAAGAGCTCGACGAACTGACCTCGCTCTATCGCGCGCGCGGTCTCACCGACGCGACGGCCCGGCAGGTCGCGGTCGAGCTCACCGCGCACGATGCACTGGCCGCGCACCTCGAGGTCGAGCTGCACATCGATCAGGATGACCTTGTGAGTCCGTGGCAGGCCGCGCTCTCATCCGCGGTGGCATTCACCCTGGGTGCGCTGCTGCCGCTTCTGACGATCCTGCTGCTTCCGGCGAATCTGAAGACCCCGCTGACCTTCGTCGCCGTGCTGGTCGCCCTCGCCATCACCGGCACGGTGTCGGCCCAACTCGGTGGCAGCGGCAAGGTGCGCGCCACGCTGCGGCTGGTGATCGGAGGCGGGCTTGCGCTGGTCGTCACCTGGGCGATCGGAACCCTTCTGGGAACAACCGGGGTCGTGTGATCGCGTGCGGGTCTCGATACGCTCGCAGGCTCGCTCGACTCAGTTCGACGTGAAACCGACCAGCAGACCGCCGGTCACCTTGACCGCGAGGTTGTAGATGCCGGCGATGACCGCTCCGAGCACCGTGACGACCACGAGGTTGAGGATCGCCACGATCGCCGCGAACGCCATGACCTGCGGCAGGCCGATGAAGGCGGTGATCGAGACCCCGCCGTCGGAGAAGCTCTGGAAGAACTCGTCGACCGTGCCGATCAGACCGGTCGCCTGCACGATCAGGTAGACCAGGAGAAAGCTCACGACCGTGACGATCGCCAGCGCGACCGCGGCCAGGAACGACAGCTTGACCGCCGACCAGAAGTCGACGTACACCAGCCGCAGGCGCACCTGCTTGGCGCTGGTCTTACGGCTGGACTTCTTTGCGAGCTTGTCGGCTACGGTGCTCATGCGTCAGTACTCTCTTCGGGGATCTCGGACGAGGCCTCGGGTGTGTCGGACACTGCATGTTCCTGAGCGGTGTCGACTGCCTCTGATGTCGCCGCCTCTGATATCTCGGCCAGGCCGCGCTCTGAGTTGCGTGCGATCGCGATGATGCGATCAGCGTCGTCGGCACGTGCGAAAACGACACCCATGGTGTCGCGGCCCTTGGCGGGGACCTCGGCCACCGCAGAGCGTATCACCTTGCCGCTGGCAAGAACCACCAAGACCTCGTCGTCCTCGGCGACCATGAGTCCGCCCGCCAAGATGCCCCTGTCGTCGCTGAGTCGGGCGACCTTGATGCCCAGACCGCCGCGGCTCTGGCCCCGGTACTGCGCGATATCTGTGCGCTTGGCGTAGCCGCCGTCGGTCACGACGAAAACGAACGCGCCGTCGCGAGCGACGGATGCCGACAGCAGACTGTCGCCGGAACGGAAGGACATGCCCTTCACGCCCTCGGTCGAGCGGCCCATCGGACGCAGCGACTCGTCGTTCGCGGTGAAGCGCAGTGACATCCCGAGCCGGCTGATGAGCAGGATGTCATCGCCCTCGTCGACCAGCAGCGCACTGACGACCTCATCACCGTCGGCTTCGTCCTGACCGCGCAGCTTGATCGCGATGACGCCGCCCTGACGGTTCGTGTCGTACTCGGTGAGGCGCGTCTTCTTGACGAGCCCGCTTCGGGTCGCCAGCACCAGATACGTCGCGGCGCCGTAGTCGCGGATGTCGAGGATCTGCGCGATCTCCTCGCCCGGCTGAAGCGCCAGGAGGTTCGCGACGTGCTGGCCCTTGGCGTCGCGCCCGGCCTCGGGCACTTCGTAGGCCTTCGCGCGGTAGACCCGGCCCTTCGTGGTGAAGAAGAGCAGCCAGTGGTGCGTGGTGGTGACGAAGAAGTGCTCGACCACGTCGTCGGCGCGCAGCTGCGCGCCCTTCACGCCCCGACCGCCGCGGTGCTGCTGACGATAGTTGTCGCTGCGCGTGCGCTTGATGTAGCCGTCGCGGGTCACGGTGACCACCATCTCCTCTTCGGGGATGAGGTCCTCGATCGACATGTCGCCGTCGTAGCCGGGCAGGATCTGGGTGCGACGGTCATCGCCGAAACGGTCGACGATCGAGGTGAGCTCCTCGCGGATGATGGAGCGCTGCCGCGCCGGGTCGGCCAGGATCGCCTTGAAGTCGGTGATCTGCGCCTCGAGCTCGGTGGCCTCGTCGATGATCTTCTGCCGCTCGAGGGCAGCGAGCCGGCGCAGCTGCATCGCAAGGATCGCGTCGGCCTGGATGTCATCGATCTCCAGGAGCGACTTCAAGCCATCGCGCGCGTCGTCGACCGTCGGCGACCGGCGGATCAGCGCGATGACATCGTCGAGCGCATCGAGAGCCTTGAGGTAGCCGCGGAGGATGTGCATGCGCTCTTCGGCCTTACGCAGCCGGAACTGCGTGCGGCGGACGATCACGACGATCTGGTGGTCGATCCAGTGCGTGATGAACCCGTCGAGCGGCAGCGTGCGGGGCACACCATCGACGATCGCGAGCATGTTCGCGCCGAAGTTCTCCTGCAGCTGGGTGTGCTTGTAGAGGTTGTTCAGCACGACCTTGGCGACGGCATCCCGCTTCAACACGATCACCAGACGCTGACCCGTGCGGTCCGACGTCTCGTCGCGGATGTCGGCGATGCCGGTGATCTTGCCCTCACGGGCGAGGTCGCTGATCTTGACGGCCACGTTGTCAGGGTTGACCTGGTACGGCAGCTCGGTGATCACGAGGCACGTGCGGCCCTGGATCTCTTCGACGTTGACGACCGCGCGCATGGTGATGGAGCCGCGGCCGGTGCGGTAGGCGTCCTTGATGCCGCGCGTTCCGAGGATCTGCGCGTGCGTGGGGAAGTCCGGTCCGGGAATGCGCTCCATGAGCGCCTCGAGCAGCTCTTCGCGCGACGCGTCCGGGTTCTCCAGCGCCCACAGGGCACCGGAGGAGACCTCGCGGAGGTTGTGCGGCGGGATGTTGGTCGCCATGCCGACCGCGATGCCGACCGATCCGTTGACCAGGAGGTTCGGAAACCGCGCCGGCAGGACCGAGGGCTCCTGCGTCTGGCCGTCGTAGTTGTCCTGGAAGTCGACGGTGTCTTCTTCGATGTCGCGCACCAGCTCGAGCGCGAGAGGGGCCATCTTGGTCTCGGTGTACCGGGGCGCCGCCGCACCCTGGTTGCCGGGAGAGCCGAAGTTGCCCTGACCGAGTGCGAGCGGGTAGCGCAGCGACCACGGCTGCACGAGCCGCACCAGGGCATCGTAGATCGCGCTGTCGCCGTGCGGGTGGTACTGACCCATCACTTCACCGACCACGCGCGCGCACTTGGAGAACGACTTGTCGGGCCGGAAACCGCCGTCGTACATGCCGTAGATGACACGACGGTGCACGGGCTTCATGCCGTCGCGCACGTCCGGCAGGGCACGGCCGATGATGACGCTCATCGCGTAGTCGAGGTAACTGCGCTGCATCTCGGACTGCAGGTCGACCCGGTCGATCTTGCCGTGATTGTGTGCGGGAGTCGGTTCGGGACGCTCTTGGTCAGTCATCGGTTTCGTTTCGTTTCTTCGCAGCCGGGGTCAGAGGGCATCAGATCTGGCGATCAGATGTCGAGGAACCGGACGTCCTTCGCGTTGCGCTGGATGAACCCGCGGCGGGACTCGACGTCTTCCCCCATCAGGATCGTGAAGATCTCGTCGGCTGCGGCGGCATCGTCGATCGTGACCTGGCGCAGGGTGCGCGCCTCGGGATCCATCGTGGTCTCCCACAACTCCTTCGCATTCATCTCGCCGAGGCCCTTGTAGCGCTGGATGCTGTTGTCCTTCGGGATCCGCTTGCCCGCCGCGAGCCCCTCGACCAGGAGCGCATCGCGTTCGCGATCGCTGTAGACGTACTCGTGGGGCGAGTTCGACCACTTGATCCGGTACAGCGGCGGCTGCGCGAGGTACACGAAGCCCGCTTCGATCAGTCCCCGCATGTAGCGGAACAGCAGGGTCAGCAGGAGTGTGGTGATGTGCTGGCCGTCGACGTCGGCATCCGCCATCAGCACGATCTTGTGGTACCGGGCCTTGAGGATGTCGAAGTCCTCGCCGATCCCGGTGCCGAAAGCCTGGATCATCGCCTGCACTTCGCGGTTGCCGAGAGCGCGGTCCAGCCTTGCGCGCTCGACGTTGAGGATCTTTCCGCGCAGCGCCAGGATCGCCTGGGTGTGGGGATCGCGCCCCTGCACCGCGGAGCCGCCGGCGGAGTCGCCCTCCACCAGGAAGATCTCACTGATCGACGGGTCCTTGCTCGTGCAATCCTTGAGCTTGTCGGGCATCGCGGCGCTCTCGAACACGCTCTTGCGGCGCGCTGTCTCGCGCGCCTTGCGCGCGGCCAGCCGTGCGGTCGCGGCGTCGATCGCCTTGCGGATGATGTTCCTGGCCTGCACCGGGTTGCGGTCGAACCAGTCGCCGAGCCGGTCGCCGACGACCTTCTGGACGAAAGCCTTGGCTTCGGTGTTGCCGAGCTTGGTCTTGGTCTGCCCCTCGAACTGAGGCTCGGAGAGCTTGACCGAGATCACCGCGGTGAGACCCTCGCGCACGTCGTCGCCGGACAGGTTCTCGTCCTTCTCCTTGAGCAGGTTGTTCGCGCGGGCGTACTTGTTCACCAGCGTGGTCAGCGCGGCGCGGAACCCCTCTTCGTGCGTCCCGCCCTCGTGCGTGTTGATCGTGTTCGCGTAGGTGAAGACGTTCTCGGTATAGCTCGTCGTCCACTGCATCGCCACTTCGAGGGCGATCTTGCGTTCGGTGTCTTCGGATTCGAAGTCGATGACCTCATCATTGACGTGCTCCGCCTTGCGGACGCGGTTGAGGTACTCGACATAGTCGACAAGACCGCGTTCATAGAGGAATGAGTCGTGGCGCTGCTGAAGCACGACCTGCCCGGGCGCCGTCTCCTCCTCGTAGGCGGACGACGGACGCTCATCGATCAGGTCGATGCGCAGACCCTTGTTCAGGAACGCCATCTGCTGGAAGCGGCTGCGCAGCACTTCATACTCGAAGTCGACGGTCTCGAAGATCGAGGCATCCGGCCAGAAGGTGATCGTGGTGCCGGTCTCGATGCTCTCTTCACCGCGTTCGAGCGGCGCGACAGGATTGCCACCGTCACGGTACGTCTGGCGCCAGACGTACCCTTGGCGACGCACTTCGACGTCCAGTCGGGTGGACAGCGCATTGACGACGGACGAGCCCACGCCGTGCAGACCGCCGGAGACCGCATAACCGCCGCCGCCGAACTTTCCGCCGGCGTGAAGGACGGTGAGCACGACCTCGACAGTCGACTTGCCCTCGGACTTGTGCACGTCGACCGGGATGCCGCGGCCGTTGTCCACGCAGCGAACGCCGCCGTCGGGGAGGATCGTGACGACGATCGTGTCGCAGTAGCCGGCGAGCGCTTCATCGACGGAGTTGTCGACGATCTCCTGGACGAGGTGGTGCAGGCCACGGGGTCCGGTCGAGCCGATATACATACCCGGGCGCTTGCGCACCGCTTCGAGACCTTCGAGAACCTGGATCTCGTCCGCACCGTATTCGACGTGAGTCCGTTCGGCTTGCACTGGTTCCGCGGAATGCTGTTCGGGTTGCTCGGGCAGGCTTTCAGGGGTCTCGGACGTCATTATCTCGGCGCGCTCCACATCCTATTTCGGGGCCACCCCAGTCTACCAAGGAACCACTGTCATGCGAGCCATGTGCGGCCCTGTGGCGCCCTCGATTGCGAGCGGATATCACGTGAGGTGACTTAGCCGTAGGTATCGCGCGGACCGCGCCCTGGAGTCGTTCTGGGACCCCATTTCCAGGAGGGGACGTCGGGTCCGATGAAGCGGATGCCGTCGACACCCGCTGCGGGATACCTTCGCACGATCTGGGAAAGGATCTCCGATCGCATCAGCTGGAGCTGTTTGGCCCATGCGGTCGAGTCCGCCTGAACGGTGAGAGTGCCCCCCGTGAAAGCCACCGGATGGGTGTGCAACGCGGTGGTCTCGCCGGCGACTTCAGCCCACGTGCGCACCACGTCCTCACGGGCCAACTGCGAGTCCCACCCGGCATCCCGGGTGAGATCGGCGAGCACGTCGGCGACGCCTTTGGGGTCGCGTCCAGGGGTGAACGGCGCGTTCTCGTCATCCGGACCGCGGCGGCGGCGCTTGCGGTGGGTCCGCGCCGACGGCTCGAGTCCGCGCAGCCTCAGATACGTGGCGATCGTCTCGGGCACGGACTCGACGCCGTCGACCGGCTCAGGCTCCGGCATCCGTCGCCTCCAGAATGCGGCCCGCCTCGACGCGGACGACCCGGGTGCGAAGCCCGAGAGGAACGTCCTCCTCCACCGCAGCGGTGACGATGACCTGCTCGTAGCCGACGGTGAGGTCGGCCAGGCGCGCGCGACGATCGGTGTCGAGCTCGGCGAAGACGTCATCGAGGATGAGAACCGGGTCTCCGAGGCGCGAGTCCGCGCGCAGCAGCTCGGCGGAGGCCAGCCGTAGCGCGAGAGCCACCGACCACGACTCTCCATGAGAGGCATAGCCCTTTACGGGCAGGTCGCGCACCCGCAGCACGAGATCGTCGCGGTGCGGGCCGACGAGGGTCAGGCCTCGGTCGAGCTCTGCCGCACGCCGTTCTGCGAGCGCTTCGCGGAACAGCTCGGCGATCTGCGTCGGGCGCGTTCCCACGTTGCCGTCAGGGGCGGGTGAACCGTCCGGGGCTCCGCCCCCGACTCCCGCCTCACTGAGGCTCGCCTCGGGGTCGCCGCCACGCACCGACAATGCCCAATCGAGTTGGGGTCGGTGATCGGCGCCGGCGATCGCCGAGTATGCGGCGATCAGCGGCATGCTCAAATCGGCCGCAAGGCCGAGGCGGGCTTGGATGAGTTCGGTCCCGAGCGCGACGAGCTTGTCGTCCCAGACATCGAGCGTGGAGAGCTGTTCGCCGCGGATGCCGCGGACCTTCGCCGACTTCAGCAGCGCCGTGCGCTGCCGTAGGACCCGGTCGTAGTCAGAGATGACCCCGGCGAACCGGGGAGAACGCTGGACGAGCAGCTGATCCATGAAGCGCCGGCGCAACGAGGGGTCGCCGCGCACGATCTGCAGGTCTTCCGGGGCGAAGAGCACGACCTGCGCGTAGCGAGGCAACTCAGTGGTCTTCACCGGCGCGCCGTTGACGCGCGCCTTGTTCGCGCCCTGGCGGTTCAGCTGCGCTTCGAGCAGCACGCTGCGATCACCGTGCGTGAGACGAGCACGGACGATCGCCGCATCCGCCCCGTCGCGCACCAGCGGGGGGTCGTTGGACACCCGGTGCGATCCGAGCGTCGCGAGGTAGGCGATCGCCTCGGCGAGATTCGTCTTTCCCTGACCGTTGCGGCCGACGAAGACGTTCGGCCCTGGACCCAGCGTGACGTCGGCGACCGCGTAGTTGCGGAAGTCGACGAGGCTCAGGTGTTCCACGATCACTGTGCAACCCTATTCCGCACGTCCGACCCGTAGGGGTGGGTGCCGATGCGCTCGAGTCTCGATACCCGCGCTACTGGACCACCGCGCTACGCGCGGCCCGTCTCAACGGAGCAGGAGGTTGGGCTGCAGCAGGTACTTGAAGGATTCGGTGTTGCCCTTCTCGACCGAGGTCTGCGGGGTGATCAGCACCGGGCTCAGCTTGTTCGCGTTCTCGCTCGAGGTGAACGTGATCCGGACGAACTCGCTCTTGACCGCACCGAGCGACTCGAGGAGGTACTGCGGGTTCAGACCGAGGGTGACGTCGTCGCCGACCAAGTGGGAGTCGACGGATTCCGTCGCGCGAGCCTGTTCGGTGCCCGACGCGTCCATCGAGACGTTGTCGGTGGTGAACGTGAAGCGCAGCGGCGCAGACCGGTCGAGCACGAGCGAGACGCGGCGAACCGCCTCGGCGAGGTCGGCGGTATTGAGCACCGCGTGGTGCTCGGTCTGATCGGGGAAGAGGCGACGCACCGGCGGGAAGTTGCCCTTGATCAGCAGCGAGGTCACGGTTTTGTTGCCCGCCGTGAAGGCGATGATCTCTCGGTCGCCCGAGCCGGAGAACGCGATCGAGATGTCACCGCCGTGCGCGAACGTCTTGCCCACCTCGGTGAGGGTGCGGGCCGGAACCAGCGCGGTGGTCGGTTCGGCGGATGCGTCTGCGCCGCCGTCCCAGGGGATCTCACGCAGCGCGACGCGGTAGCGGTCGGTCGCGACGAGACTGAGCTTCGTCCCCGAGACCTCGAGTTGCACACCGGTCAGGACCGGGGTGACATCGTCGCGCGACGCCGCGAAGGCGACCTGCGCGATCGCGGTCGCGAACTCCTCGGCCGGCACGAGTCCGGTCTCGCCCGACACCTCGGGGATGGCGGGGTACTCCTGCACCGGCATGGATGCCAGGGTGAAGCGGGCCGAACCGCAGGTGAGGACGATCCCCCCGTCGTCGTCGACCTCGACCTGGATCGGCGCGTTCGGAAGGCGGCTGGCGATCTCGGAGAGAAGTCGCCCGTGAACCAGGATCGTTCCCGGTTCATCGACGGTCGCCTCGATCGTGGTGCGCGCCGAAGCCTCGTAGTCGAACGCGGCGAGCGACAGTCCGGCGCCGGATGCTTCGATCAGGACGCCGGCCAGAATCGGCTGCGGGTTGCGCTGCGGGAGGAGCTTGACCACGAACGACACGGCCTCGCTGAACACATCGCGATTGACGTGGAATTTCACTGGTGCTCCCTCGAGATCCTGTTGGGCTCTCCCATGCTAGTGCCCTGCATGCCGCGCCCCTCAAGGGTGCGTCCGGGGTGGTTCACGACCGTCAAGGTGATCGGACGGTTACCTATTGACTGTTTCTCTGTCATCTTCTTAACGCTTGTGGGAACTGTGGATAACTGTGCGGATCGGTGTCGAGACAGTGGAACTACAACCGTGTGAGTTGTGGAATGGCTGGGGAACGAGTTGTCCGCAGCACCTCGGGTGCCGGGTGCCGGCCATCCTTCATCCACCGGCTCTCGACAGGAGATCACAGGTTCTCTGCAGTTGCCGCGAGTTATCCACAGGTTTTCCACAATGTGAAGAACCTGGATGATGCCCCCGGCGCTGCGATGTGTCAAGAAGCTCTTCTGGCATGTTTCCGTTCGCGACGGAGAGGGCCGGTATGCGACCCCGCCGGAGTCGTCCCGGTTGCCGGAAGTGCGGGCGAGAGGTCGATCAGCGGGAGTTGCGACTGAGCTGTGCAGTGATCTCGGAAACCTGGTTGTAGATGGAGCGACGTTCTTTCATGAGGTCGCTGATCTTCTTGTACGCGTACATCACCGTCGTGTGATCGCGGTTGCCGAAGAGCTGCCCGATCTTGGGCAGCGACAGGCTCGTGCGCTCTCTGCACAGATACATCGCGATCTGGCGCGCTGTGGCGACCGCCTGCGAGCGGCTCGAGCCGTAGAGATCGTCGACGGTGAGCGTGAAGTACGCGGCCGTGGCCGTGATGATGTCGGTCGGAGAGATGACGTTGGCGTCGGCTTGGTCGACGATGTCGCGAAGCACGGTCTGCGCGAGCGACATGTCGAGCGTGGAGCGGTTCAGGCTCGCGAAGGCCGAGACGCGGATGAGGGCGCCTTCCAGTTCGCGGATGTTCGACGAGACGACACTGGCGATGTACTCGAGCACCTCGTCGGGGATGTGCAGCCGCTCGCTCTGCGCCTTCTTGCGCAGGATCGCGATGCGCGTTTCGAGGTCGGGCGCC
>NZ_WOYP01000037.1 GCF_011620715.1 Microbacterium sp.
CGGACACGTGCACGATGCCGTTCGCGTCGATGTCGAAGGTGACCTCGACCTGCGGGACGCCGCGGGGCGCCGGCGCGATGCCGGTGAGCTCGAATGTTCCGAGCGGCTTGTTGTCCCGCGTGAAGTCGCGCTCGCCCTGGAAGACCTGGATCGCCACCGACGGCTGGTTGTCGTCGGCGGTCGTGAAGGTCTCGCTGCGCTTGGTCGGGATGGCGGTGTTGCGCTCGATGAGCTTGGTCATGATGCCGCCCTTGGTCTCGATGCCGAGGCTCAGCGGGGTGACGTCGATCAGCAGGACGTCCTTGCGCTCGCCACGCAGCACGCCGGCCTGCAGCGCCGCGCCGACAGCGACGACCTCATCCGGGTTGACGCCCTTGTTGGGCTCCTTGCCGGCTTCCTTCTTGACCAGCTCGGCGACGGCGGGCATGCGGGTGGATCCACCCACGAGCACGACGTGGGCGATGTCGCCGACCTTGATGCCGGCCTCGCGGATGACGTCCTCGAAGGGCTTCTTGGTGCGATCGAGCAGGTCCTTGGTGAGGTCCTCGAACTTGGCGCGGGTGATCGTCTCGGACAGCGACACCGGGCCGCTGTCGGTCAGCGACAGGTAGGGCAGGTTCACGCTCGTCGACATCGAGCTGGAGAGCTCCTTCTTCGCCTGCTCGGCGGCCTCCTTGAGGCGCTGCAGGGCGATCTTGTCACCCGAGACGTCGACTCCGGTCGTGTCCTTGAATTGCTTGATGAAGAAATCGACCAGGCGCTGGTCCCAGTCGTCACCGCCGAGGCGGTTGTCACCGGCGGTCGAGCGCACCTGGATGGTCGAGAAGTCTTCGTCCTTGCCCACTTCGAGCAGCGAGACGTCGAACGTTCCGCCACCGAGGTCGAAGACGAGGATGAGCTCGTCTTCCTTGCCCTTGTCGAGACCGTAGGCCAGCGCAGCGGCGGTCGGCTCGTTGATGATGCGCAGGACGTTCAGGCCCGAGATCTCGCCGGCCTCCTTGGTGGCCTGGCGCTCGGCGTCGTTGAAGTAGGCGGGGACGGTGATGACGGCATCCGTCACGGTGTCGCCGAGGTACTCCTCGGCGTCGCGCTTGAGCTTGCCGAGGATGCGCGCAGAGATCTCCTGGGGCGTCCACTTCTTGCCGTCGACGTCGAAGGTCCAGTCGGTTCCCATGTGGCGCTTGACCGACGAGATCGTCCGGTCGACGTTCGTGACGGCCTGGCGCTTGGCGGTCTCGCCGACGAGCACCTCGCCGTCTTTGGTGAATGCGACCACCGAGGGGGTCGTGCGGAAGCCTTCTGCGTTCGCGATGACCTTGGGCTCGCCGCCCTCGAGCACGCTCACGACCGAGTTCGTGGTTCCGAGGTCGATTCCAACAGCACGGGCCATGTGTTTCTCTCTCCTTGTTCAGGGGCCGGACGGATGCCGGACCCCGGGTTTCCTGATGTCTGAGGGCGACCACAACCGAGGTTGAGCCGCGATGACTCAACCCTACCGAGGCTCGCTGGGCGTGTCAAATGAAGTTGATACGGATCGGCTCAACTTCTGCCTGACCCAGCATCATGAGGCTCGCCGGTTCGTCTGGATCCGCTTCGTCATCGCCTTGAACCGCTGCGCATCGGGAATACGGGCGAGCAGGGGCCCCGAGACCATCGTGATGAGCACATAGGCGGTCGCGAGTGCGGCCAGCGACCGGTCGACGCCGGCCGCGACCGCGAGTCCCGCGATGACGATCGAGAACTCCCCGCGCGGGGTGAGTGCGAACCCGGCGCGCCAGCGACCGGGCTCGGCGATGCCCGCCCGGCGAGCCGCGAGATAGCCGGTGAGCACTTTGGTGCCCATTGTGACGGTCGCCAGCAGGAGCGCAGGAGCGAGCATGGGCACGAGGTCGGCGGGGTCGGTCGAGAGCCCGAAGAAGAGGAAGAACACCGCGGCGAACAGATCCCGCAGTGGTGTGAGCACGCGCTGCGCGTGCTTGGCGGCCGGGCCTGAGATCGCGATTCCGACGAGGAACGCGCCCACCGCCGAGGAGATGTTCGCCCCCGCAGCCAGTCCCGCGACCAGCAGCGTGAGACCCAGCACCGACAGCAGCAGGACGTCTGCGTCCTTCGACCACACGAGCTTGGACACGAGCCGGCCGTGACGCAGCGCGACGTAGAGGATCAGGACGACCGCGGCGAGCGCGACCGCCACCGAAACCACGCCGGCGCCCAGCTCCATCCCGATCAGGAGCGCGGTGAGCACCGGCAGGTAGAAGGCCATCGCGAGGTCTTCGATCACGAGGATCGACAGCACCACGGGCGTCTCGCGGTTGGTGAGGCGGCCGAGGTCCTGGAGCATCTTCGCGATCACGCCCGAGGACGAGATCCAGGTGATGCCCGCCATCACGACGGCCGCGACCGGGCCCCAGCCGAGAAGCAGCGCGATCAGTGCGCCCGGGATCGCGTTGAGAAGCAGGTCGATCAGGCCCGCCGCCTTCGAAACCCTGAGGTTTCCCACGAGCTCTTGTGCGGTGTATTCCAGGCCGAGCATCAGCAGCAGCAGGATCACGCCGATCTCGGCGCCGATCTCGATGAACTCCTCACCCTGCGTGACGGGCAGCAGCCCGCCCTCGCCGAACGCGAGCCCGCCGATCAGGATCAGCGGAATCGGCGAGATGCCGAGCCACGCCGCCAGCCTGCTCAGCAGGCCGATCCCCAGGATCAGGGCGCCGATCTCGATGAGGACGATCGCGCCATCGTCCATCCCGGGTGGTCAGCTTCCGGCGATGATGCGGACGAGGTGGTCGAGGCCGTCGCGCGTGCCGACTGCGACGATCGTGTCGCCGCTGCGCAGCAGATCGGCAGGACCCGGCGCGGGAAGGATGTCGGCCTCGCGCACGATCGCCACGATCGAGCACCGGGTGCGGGTGCGCGCCCTCGTGTCTCCGAGCGGGTGCCCGACGAAGGGCGAGTCGGCCCGCAGCGGGATCTGCTCGATCGCCAGACCCGCAGCCTGGTCGCTCAGACCCGCGAGCTGGGTCAGGATCGACCCGCCGAGCACTTCCGAAAGGGCGGTGGCCTCGTCGTCGGTCAACGCGATCGTCTCACTCGCGCGATCGGGGTCGTCCTCGTCGGCGAGGGCGAGCTCGCGTCCGCCGTCGCGCAGATTCAGGACCGAGAGGCGTCGCCCCCCGTCGGTGACGATGTCGTGACGGACGCCGATGCCGGGCAGCTCGGCGCGCTCAACGTGGGCGGGCATGCGTCCATCATGACACCGGATGCCGCGGCATCCGGTGTTCTTCGACGCCGGATGTCGCGAGCCCTGTAGCCTGACGACGAATCCGCATCGTCGCGGCGCGTGTGGGTGCACCCGCTGTTCACCGAAGGGCTCTAGCGTGACCGACATGAGCGATCCCGGCGTTCCCCGCATGGAGCCCGACCTGCCGCAGTTTTCGGGGATCACACCCACCGACGCGCTCGCAGCGGCGGTCGCCGCCGAAGGCCCGGCGAGCACGCGCAAGCGCATCGTCCTCGCGTGGGGACTGTGGGACTGGGGTTCGGCGGCCTTCAACGCGGTCGTGACGACTTTCGTCTTCACGGTATACCTGACGAGCTCGAGCTTCGGTCCGGAGGGCACCGTGGAAGCGCAGCTCGGCTGGGCCCTCGCCGCCGCCGGTCTGCTGATCGCCGTGCTCGCGCCCGTCACCGGACAGCGGTCGGACACATCGGGGCGGCGCAAGTTCTGGCTCGCCGTCAACACCTACATCGTCGTCGCGCTCACGGCGGCGATGTTCTTCGTGCAGCCCGATCCGGCATTCCTGCTCCTCGGACTGTTCCTGGTCGCCGCCGGCAACGTCTTCTTCGAATTCGCCGGCGTCAACTACAACGCGATGCTGTCGCAGGTCTCGGCGCCGCGGTCGATCGGGCGCGTGAGCGGCTTCGGCTGGGGCATGGGCTACATCGGCGGCATCGTGCTGCTGCTCATCGTGTACTTCGGCTTCGTTCAGGGTCTGTTCGGCGTCCCCGACGAAGACGGCCTGCCCATCCGGGTGGCGATGATCGTCTCGGCGGTCTGGTTCGGCCTGTTCGCCCTGCCGGTGCTGTTCGCCGTGCCCGAGTATCGGGGCACCGGCGCCACGCGCGAGCGCGTGAGCTTCTTCGCCTCCTATGCCCGTCTCGGGCGCGACGTCGCGAAGCTGTGGCGCGAGTCGCGTCACACCGTGTGGTTCCTGGTGGCGAGCGCAGTCTTCCGCGACGGGCTGGCAGGTGTCTTCACGTTCGGAGGCGTGCTCGCGGCATCCGCCTTCGGGTTCTCCGCCGGAGAGGTCATCATCTTCGCGATCGCGGCGAACGTCGTGGCGGGCGTCTCGACGATCGCGGTCGGTGCCCTCGACGACAAGCTCGGCGCGAAGCCGGTGATCATCGTGGCCCTGAGCGGCCTGATCGTGTCGGGGCTGCTGGTGTTCCTCCTGCACGACGGCGGCCAGATCGTGTTCTGGACGGCGGGACTCGCGCTCACGCTCTTCGTCGGCCCGGCGCAGTCGGCGTCGCGCACATTCCTCGCGCGGATCATTCCGCCCGGACGCGAGGGCGAGGTCTTCGGTCTCTATGCGACAACCGGCCGCGCGGTGTCGTTCCTCGCGCCGACGATGTTCGCGCTCTTCGTGACGATCGGCGGGGCCGCGTACTTCGGCATCCTGGGCATCGTGCTCGTGCTGGTGCTCGGACTGGTGCTGCTCATCCCCGTCAAGTCCGTGCAGGAGCGCCTGAAGGACTGACGCCATGACGCCGACACCCGCCCTGATAGCGATCTCACACGGCACCGCATCGCCCGCGGGCCGGGCCGCCGTCGCCGCGCTCGTGAAAGCTGTCGCGGCCGCGCTCCCCCAGGTGCACGTTCGCCTCGGGCACGTCGACGTGCAGCAGCCGGATGTCGCGGCATCCCTCGACTCACTTGCGCCCGATGAACCGGCCGTCATCGTGCCGCTGCTGCTGTCGGCCGGCTATCACGTGCGCGTCGACCTGCGGGAGCAGTCGGCCGGCCACGCGGACGTGGCGATCTCCCCCGCGCTCGGGCCCGACGACCGCCTCGTCGAGGCTCTCGCCTTTCGGCTCGCGGCCCTCGACCCGACGCCAGACGACGCCATCGTGCTGGCCGTGGCCGGATCGAGCGACGATCGGGCCAACGAAGACTGCCGCGTGACCGCGCGAATGCTCGGCGAACGCCTCGGTCGCGACGTCACCGTCGGGTTCCTCGCCGCGGCGGAGCCTCGGCTCGCACCCGCGGTGCGGTCCGCGCGCCAGGGCGGCCGGCGGGTCGTCGTCGCGAACTACCTCCTGGCGCCCGGGTACTTCCACGACCTGGCTGTGCGGCTGGCCGACGACAGCCCCGTGGCGCGTCCTCTGCTCGACGACGACGAGCCCGCGGCATCCCTCGTCGAGCTCGTCATCGCCCGCTACCGGTCGTGCGCGGCTGCCGCTGCGCCACGGGCTTCGTGACGCCGTGTGACGCCCCTTAACGGCGATTGACGTCACATTTCACCGACTCCGCGGCGGCGCTTAGCTTCGCAGAGTGGGCGCGATCGCGCCCGCACCCGGGGGTGCCCGGGAATCCGGGAGGCAACTGTGACCATCAGCGACATCGGGCAGGACGACGCCGCAGCGCGCGCCGCGCGCATCGCCACCGAAGGCGCGCGCGCCCGCGCACCGCGGCCGTCGTCCAAGCCCAACGGGCAGTGGAAGCTCGACGGAAAGGCCCCGCTCAACGGCAACGAGGAGTGGAAGCAGGTCGACAACGGCCTCGCGGTGCGCGAGCGCATCGAGAACATCTACTCCCAGGGCGGATTCGCCTCGATCGACCCGACCGACCTGCACGGGCGATTCCGTGTCTGGGGGCTGTACACGCAGCGCAAGCCCGGCATCGACGGCGGCCGCACCGCGACGCTCGAGCCGCACGAGCTCGAAGACGAGTACTTCATGCTGCGGGTGCGCATCGACGGCGGCCAGCTCACCACCGAGCAGCTGCGCGTCATCGCGGACATCTCCAACGACTTCGGTCGCGGCACCGCCGACCTCACCGACCGGCAGAACGTGCAGCTGCACTGGATCGAGGTCGAATCGATGCCCGAGATCTGGCGCCGCCTCGAAGCGGTCGGGCTCGGCACCACCGAGGCGTGCGGCGACGTGCCCCGGGTCGTGCTCGGCTCGCCCGTCGCCGGCATCGCCGCCGACGAGCTCATCGACCCTACGCCCCAGATCGACGAGATCACCTCGCGCTTCATCGGCGACGAGACGCTTGCGAACCTCCCTCGCAAGTTCAAGTCCGCGATCACCGGGCACCCCAGCCAGGACGTCGTGCACGAGATCAACGACGTGGCCTTCGTCGCCGTGCAGCACCCCCAGCTCGGCATCGGCTACGACCTCTGGGTCGGCGGCGGCCTGTCCACCGCGCCGCGGCTCGGCGAGCGCCTCGGCGTCTTCGTGGCGCCCGAGCGGGTCGCGGAAGCCTGGCACGGCGTCGCGCAGATCTTCCGCGACTACGGCTACCGGCGGCTGCGCAACAAAGCGCGCCTGAAGTTCCTGCTCGCCGAGTGGGGCCCCGAGAAGTTCCGTCAGGTGCTGCAGGACGAGTACCTCGGCTACGCGCTGCCCGACGGCCCTGCCGCGCCGAAGCCGTCTTCGAAGGGCGATCACGTCGGCGTGCACCGCCAGAAGGACGGACGGTTCTACATCGGGGTCACCCCGATCGTCGGGCGCGTCTCCGGCCCGACCCTCGCGAAGCTCGCCGACCTCATCGAGGCGCACGGCTCGACCCGCCTGCGCACGACCCCGCACCAGAAGCTCGTGATCCTCGACATCCCCGAGCAGAACGTCGAGCCGCTCATCGCCGCACTCGACGTGATCGGACTCTCCGCCCGCCCGAGCCTCATCCGCCGCGGCACGATCGCGTGCACCGGCATCGAGTTCTGCAAGCTCGCGATCGTCGAGACGAAGGCGTACGCGACCGACGCCGTGCTGCAGCTCGAAGAGCGCCTCGAGGGCATCGATCTGCCGCAGCCGATCTCGCTGCACGTGAACGGGTGCCCCAACTCGTGCGCCCGCATCCAGACCGCCGACATCGGCCTCAAGGGCCAGCTCGTCACGATCGACGGCGAGCAGGTTCCGGGCTACCAGGTGCACCTCGGCGGCGGCCTCGCGACCGCCGACCGCGAAGAGGCAGGGCTCGGCCGCACCGTGCGCGGTCTCAAGGTGCCCGCCGACGGCATCGCCGATTACGCCGAGCGCGTCGTCCGGCGGTTCCTCCAGGACCGGGATGCCGCAGCCGATGAGACCTTCGCGCAATGGGCGCACCGCGCAGAGGAAGAGCAGCTCCAATGAGCGCCGCTCAGGCGGTGCGGCGAGCTGACTCCGCAGAAAGGACCGCGGGATCATGACCGTTTCCCTGGCGCCTCGCGCGCTCACTCGCCGCGCGCGCGACGAGCTGCGCGCCCTCGCCGAGGCCGGTGACGTCGCGCTCGGCAGCCTGACCGATCATGAGGCCTCGCCAGCCGAGGTCGTCGCGTGGGTCGCGGCGAACTTCGGGGCGGATGCCGCCGCCGTCGCGTGCTCGATGGCCGACGCCGCCCTTCCGCACCTGGTCGCCGAGCAGCTGCCCGGCGTCGACGTGCTGTTCCTCGACACCGGCTACCATTTCGCGCAGACACGGGTCACGCGCGACGAGGTCGGCCGCGCTCTCGACGTGCGGATCGTCGACGTGCTGCCCGACCAGACGGTCGCGCAGCAGGACGAACAGTTCGGCGCCGCCCTGTACTCGCGCGATCCCGGGCTCTGCTGCGCACGCCGCAAGGTGGCTCCCCTGCAGGACGCCCTCGGCGGGTACGAGGTGTGGTTCACGGGCGTGCGCCGCGAAGAGGCGCCCACCCGCGCGAACACCCCGCTGATCGCGTGGGACGAGCGCAATGGGCTGGTCAAGGTCAACCCGGTCGCGGCGTGGAGCTTCGACGACCTGCTCGATTACGCCGGACTGCACCGGGTGCCCGTGAACCTGCTGGTGAGCAACGGCTACCCCTCGATCGGGTGCGAACCGTGCACGGCGCGGGTCGAACCCGGCGCCGACCCGCGCTCCGGCCGCTGGGCCGGGCTGTCGAAGACCGAATGCGGGCTGCACCTGTGAGCGCCGCGATCGCGGGAACCCGTCTCGACGCGCTCGAGGTGCTCGAGGCCGAGGCCATCCACGTCATTCGTGAGGTCGTCGCCGAGTTCGAGCGGCCGGTGCTGCTGTTCTCCGGCGGGAAGGACTCGGTGGTCGTTCTGCATCTCGCCGCAAAGGCATTCTTCCCGGGTCGGGTTCCCTTCCCGGTGCTGCACGTCGACACCGGCCACAACTTCCCCGAGGTCATCGCGTTCCGCGACGAGACCGCCGAGCGCCTCGGCCTCCGGCTCGACGTCGCCCACGTGCAGGACTACATCGACGACGGCCGTCTGCACGAACGGGCCGACGGCACCCGCAACCCGCTGCAGACGCTGCCCCTGCTCGAGGCGATCGCGGCCGGCAGGCACGATGCGGTGTTCGGCGGCGCGCGCCGCGACGAAGACAAGGCGCGAGCGAAGGAGCGGATCATCTCGCTGCGCGACGAATTCGGCCAGTGGGACCCGCGCAATCAGCGTCCCGAGCTGTGGAGCCTGTACAACGGTCGGCACACGCCCGGTCAGCACGTGCGCGCGTTCCCGATCTCGAACTGGACCGAGCTCGACGTCTGGCGGTACATCGAGCGCGAAGAGATCCCGCTCCCGCCGCTCTACTTCGCGCACGAGCGCGAGGTGTATGCCCGCGACGGGATGTGGCGTGCCGTCGGCGAGTTCTCGCCCGCCCGCGCGAACGAGAGCATCGAGCGCCGGGTCGTGCGCTACCGCACGGTCGGCGACATGAGCTGCACCGGAGCGGTCGAATCGGATGCCGCCGATCTGAGGTCCATCGTCGTCGAGATCGCCCGCTCCACCCTGACCGAGCGCGGTGCGACGCGCGCCGACGACCGCATCTCGGAAGCGGCGATGGAAGACCGCAAGAAGGACGGGTACTTCTGATGGATCTGGACACGCGCCCTGCGGGGGCTGCTCGATCAGCGGAGGCCCGGCCAGCATTGGCCGGCTCGACACTGTTCCGCTTCGCGACCGCGGGCTCCGTCGACGACGGCAAGTCGACCCTCGTCGGGCGCCTGCTGCACGACTCGAAGGCGATCCTCGCCGACCAGCTCGAGCAGGTCGCCCGCACCTCGGCCGAGCGTGGCTTCGCGCACGGCGCATTCGACTTCGCACTGCTGACCGACGGTCTGCGCGCCGAGCGCGAGCAGGGCATCACGATCGACGTGGCCTACCGGTACTTCTCGACCGGCAACCGCAGCTTCATCCTCGCCGACTGCCCCGGCCACGTGCAGTACACACGCAACATGGTCACCGGCGCCACGACGGCCGACGCGGTGATCATGCTGATCGACGGACGCAAGGGCGTGCTCGAGCAGACCCGCCGCCACCTCGCGGTGATCGCGCTGCTGCGCGTGCCGCACGTGATCGTCGCCGTCAACAAGATCGACCTCCTCGACTACGCGCAGGAGGCTTTCGTGCGCGTGGCCGCGCAGGTCGAGACCGTGACCGCGCAGCTCGGCATCGACGACATCCACGTCATCCCGGTCTCGGCGCTCGAGGGCGACAACATCGTCGACCGCTCCGATCACACGCCCTGGTACCGGGGTCCGGCGCTGCTCGAACTGCTCGAAGCCCTCCCCGGCCAGGACGAGCCGGTGTCTCGACACGCTCCTTCGTCGCTGCCGGAGAGCCGCACCCTGGACGCCTTCCGACTTCCGGTGCAGCTCGTGCTGCGTCCCCAGGGCGGCCTGTCACCGCAGGTCCCCGATGAAGACGCCGAATCGCTGCGCGACTTCCGCGCCTCGGCCGGGCGCATCTCTTCGGGCACGGTTCGAGTGGGAGACGCGGTGCAGATCTTCCCGTCCGGCATCCGCACCACCGTTTCGGGCCTCGCCGTCGGCGGCGTGCCGGTCGAGCGCGCCGCCGCCCCGCAGTCCGTGTCGGTGCAGCTCGCCGACGATGTGGATGCCGCCCGCGGCGCCGTGATCGTCGCGGCCGGCACACTCCCGACAGCGCAGCGCGAGATCGACGCCGAACTGTTCCAGCTCGACGCCCGCCCGCTCGTGACCGGTGCGCGCGTACTCGTCAAGCACGGCACCGCGACCGTGCAGGCGGTCATCGGGCAGATCGAGTCGCGCTACGACCTCGACACGCTCACCCACGAACCGGCCGACGCCCTCGCGGCGAACGACATCGGTCGCGCGCGTCTGCGTCTGGCCGCCGACCTGCCATTCGAGCTGTACAGCGCGAACCGCGCCGGCGGCTCGTTCCTGGTCATCCACCCGTCCGACGGCGCGACACTGGCCGCCGGAATCGTGCGCGACTGACCTGTCGCGCACGACCCCACCGCACCACCCGCTGAAGGAGGCGACACCGTGAACAACATCCGCACTGCGACGACGATCACCACCCTGGGACTCGTGGCGATGATGATGGCCGGCTGCTCCTCCGCTGCGGGCAACGCCCCCGAAGAGGTCACCGAGCTGCGCCTCGGCTACTTCGCGAACGTGACACACGCGCCTGCGCTCGTCGGCCTGCAGGAAGGGCTGATCGAAGATGCCCTGGGCGAGGTGGACGTCACGACCTCGGTTTTCAACGCCGGCCCCGCCGCGATCGAGGCCCTCTCCGCAGGCGCGATCGACGCCACCTACATCGGCCCGAACCCGTCGATCAACACGTTCATCCAGTCGGGAGGCGAGTCCGCGCACATCGTCGCGGGAGCGGCCACCGGCGGTGCGGCCCTCGTCGTTCGCGACGGCATCGACTCCGCGGCAGACCTCGCCGGCGAGACGATCGCGACTCCCCAGCTCGGCAACACTCAGGACGTCGCGCTGCGCAGCTGGCTCGCCGACGAGGGCTTCGAGACCGACACCTCCGGCGGTGGCGATGTGAACGTCACGCCCACCGAGAACGCGCAGGCCCTCACCCTGTTCCAGCAGGGCGAGCTCGACGGAGCGTGGCTGCCCGAGCCGTGGGTGTCCCGCCTGATCCTCGACGCCGGTGCGCACGTGCTCGTCGACGAGGCCGACCTGTGGCCGGACGGCGCCTTCCCCACGACCGTGCTGCTCGTGCGCGCCGAGTTCCTCGAAGAACACCCCGAGGTCGTGAAGAAGCTGCTGCGGGGGCACGTCGATGCGGTGCGGTGGATCGAAGAACACCCCGATGAGACAGCCGGGGTCATCAACGACGCGCTCGAGGCCGAGACCGGCAAGCGGCTCGACGACGCGGTCATCGCCCGCGCCCTCGAGCATGTGACGTTCTCGGTCGATCCGCACGCCGACACGTTCGAGACGCTGGTCGCCGACGGTCTCGCCGCCGGCACGCAGAAGGACGGCTCGATCGACGGCCTGTTCGATCTGCGCCTGCTGAACGGGCTCCTGACCGACACGGGAGGGCGGCCGGTCTCGGCGGCAGATCTCGGCGAGGACCGATCGTGACCGCCCCGGCACGGAACGCCTCCGTCTCCGCATCTCCCGCGCAGGGCGATGTGCAGCGGCGCGCGCCCGCCGCGCCGCTGTTCCCGAGCTTCGACGGCGTCATGCCGGTGCGACCGGCCGAGGTCGCGCCTCCGCCGGCGGTGCGCATCGAGCACGTCAGCAAGCGGTTCGGCGACGGCCCGGTCGTGCTCGATGACATCTCCCTCGACATCGCGCCGGGCGAGTTCGTCTGCCTGCTGGGCGCGTCGGGCTGCGGCAAGTCGACACTCCTGAACCTCATCGCGGGACTCGACCGGCCGACAACCGGTCACATCGAGACGCCGGCCGCCGGCTCTGCCGTGATGTTCCAGGAGTCCGCCCTCATGCCGTGGCTCACCGCGCGGCGCAACGTCGAACTGGCTCTGCGCCTGCGCGGGGTCCCGCGGGCCGAGCGTGGCGAGAAGGCGCTCGCTCTGCTCGATACGGTCAACCTCGCGGATGCCGCCGAGAAGCGCCCGCATGAGCTGTCGGGCGGCATGCGCCAACGCGTCGCCCTCGCCCGCGCGCTGGCGCAGGACCGACCGGTGCTGCTGATGGACGAGCCGTTCGCCGCCCTCGACGCGATCACCAGGGATCTGCTGCACGAAGAGCTCGAGCGGGTCTGGCGGGCGACCGGGCGCACGATCGTGTTCGTCACCCACAACGTGCGCGAAGCGGCCCGCCTCGGCCAGCGCGTGATCCTGCTCACCAGCCGCCCGGGCCGGGTCGGCGGCGAGTGGCGCATCACGCAGACCACGGGCCGGCGGATCGAGTCACCCGAGGTCGCGGCACTTTCGATCGAGATCACCGATCAGCTTCGGAAGGAGATCCGCCGCAATGTCTCCTGAAGCCCCCACTACCGGCGCCAAGGTGACGGCATCCGCGCACCCCGAGGATCTCCGCAGCCTCGAAGCGGGCCTGGACCGCCTCCAGACCGTCGCCGGCAAGCCGCAGAGCCGCTGGCGCCGCGTCACCTCGAGCGTCCTGCCGCCGGTCATCTTCGTCATCGTCCTGATCGCGACCTGGCAGCTCTACGTCGTGATCGCCTCGCCGCGCCCCGACATCGTTCCCGGTCCGCTGGACGTGCTGAGCGCGCTCGGCACCGCCTGGGAGAGCGGGCGTCTGCAGGAGGCCGTCGTCACGAGCCTCGAGCGCGGCATCGTCGGCTTTCTCATCGCGATCGTCGTCGGGACGCCGATCGGGCTGCTGCTGGCCGAAGTGCGCGTGCTCCGTCGTGCGGTCGGACCGATCATCTCCGGACTGCAGGTGCTGCCGTCGGTCGCGTGGGTTCCCGCGGCCATCATCTGGTTCGGCCTGTCGGATGCCACCGTCTACTTCGTGATCCTGATGGGCGCGATCCCCTCGATCGTGAACGGCCTGATCGCCGGTGTCGACCAGGTGCCGCCGCAGCTGCGCCGCGTCGGGCAGGTGCTCGGGGCGAGCCGGTGGCAGCTGGCGACGGCGGTCATCCTGCCCGCCGCACTGCCCGGCTATCTCGCCGGCCTCAAGCAGGGCTGGGCGTTCTCGTGGCGTTCGCTCATGGCCGCGGAGATCATCGCCGTCGGCGGCACGATCGGCTTCGGTCTCGGCTCGATGCTGCAGCAGAGCCGCGAACTCGCCGACCTGGCGGGCGTGCTCGCGACGATCCTGCTGATCCTGTTCATCGGCATCCTGATCGAACTGCTCTTCTTCGGCCCTCTCGAGCGGCGGATGCTGCAGCGTCGGGGTCTGCTTCTGTCGGGAGGCGCCCGATGACCGATCCCAGCCCCCGGTCGTCGAGCGAGCGCGGCGAGACCGAACTCCCTGCCCGCGTCTGGCTCGTCGGCGCCGGCCCCGGAGACCCCGGCCTGCTCACCGTTCGAGGACTGCGCGCGCTCGAGCGCGCCGACGTGATCGTCGCGGACCGCCTCGGCGCGCGCGGAGTGCTCGACGGTCTGGCCGCCGAGGGCATCGTGCTGCGCGCCGAGATCATCGATGTCGGCAAGCTGCCCGGGCTCCACGCCGTGCCGCAGGACGGCATCAACGCCCTGCTGGTGCACCTCGCCCGCGAGGGCAAGCGGGTCGTGCGGCTCAAGGGCGGCGATCCGTACGTGTTCGGACGCGGCGGCGAAGAGCTCGAGTTCTGCCGCGAGGCAGGCGTCGAGGTCGAGGTGGTGCCCGGCATCACCAGTGCGATCTCGGTGCCCGCGATCGCCGGCATCCCGCTCACTCATCGCGGGCTGGCCACCGCCTTCACCGTCGTCACCGGCCACGATCAGATCACCGCGCTCGGCGGTGGTCGCGACCACACGGTCGTGCTGCTGATGGGTGTCGGCACGCTCGCTCACTCTGCGATGATCCTGGCCCGCGGAGCCCGTCGGGGCGATTGCCCCGTCGCGATCGTCGAGGACGGCTTCGGCCCGCGCCAGCGGGTGACGGTGGGAACCCTCGACACGATCGCCGCGCAGGCGGCCGAGCGCGGCATCCGCTCCCCCGCCGTCGTGGTCGTCGGCGACGTCGTCCGCCTCAGTCCCTACGCCCCCGCAGGGCTCGCGGTCAGTGCGCTCGGCGTCTCCGAAAAGCTTTCCGCGCGCCTGGCCGCGGAGCACCCCCGCAGGGGGAAGCCTCCGACGCAGAAGTGGCAGCTCGCGCCGCTTCGCGCCCTGCGCGGCGGCACGAAGTGACACCAAGACCCTCCCCTCGAACCGAAAGGCCCTCCGTGACCTCTCTCCACCTGCGCGTCGCGATCGTCGGCGCCGGCCCGGCCGGCATCTACGCGGGCAACATCCTCGCCCACTCGGTCAGCGATGCCGGCGGCACCGTCGTGATCGACCTGTTCGACTCGCTGCCCGCCCCCTACGGCCTGATCCGCTACGGCGTCGCGCCCGATCATCCGCGCATCAAGGGCATCGTGAACTCGCTGCACGAGATGCTCGACGCCGGCAGCATCCGCTTCATCGGCAATGTCGAGGTCGGTCGCGACCTCACGATCGACGATCTGCAGGAGCGCTACGACGCGGTCATCCTCGCCACCGGCGCGATCCGGGATGCCGCGCTCGACATCCCGGGAATCGACCTGCCCGGCTCCCACGGCGCCGCCGACTTCGTGGCCTGGTTCGACGGGCATCCCGACGTGCCGCGCGAATGGCCGCTCGATGCGGCAGCCGTCGCCGTGGTCGGCAACGGCAACGTCGCGCTGGACGTCGCCCGCATGCTCGCAAAGCATTCCGTCGACCTGCGCTCGACCGAGGTTCCCGACAACGTGCTGGCCGGACTCGAAGGCTCCGCCGTGACCGACGTGCACGTGTTCGGCCGCCGCGGACCCCTCGACGTCAAGTTCACGCCGATCGAGCTGCGCGAACTCGGCGAAGTGCGCGACGTCGACATCGTGCTCGCCGATGAGGACTTCGCCGAGCTCGAGCTGGCCGCCGGATCGAGCAACCAGCTCAAGGTCATCCTGCGCACCTTCCAGGCGTGGCGCACGCGCGGCACCACCGGTGCGAGCCGCCGGCTGCACCTGCACTTCTGGCACGCCCCGGTCTCCGTGCTCGGCGAGGAGCGAGTGGAGGGCATGCGCTTCGAACGCACCGCCGCCGACGCCGACGGAATCGTGCGCGCAACGGGGGAGCTCCGCGACATCCCCGTGCAGGCGGTCTACCGTGCGGTCGGCTACTACGGCACTCCGGTCGCCGGTGCGCCGTTCGATGCCGTGCGCGGCGTGATCCCGAACGCCCAGGGGCGAGTGATCGACGCCGCTGCCAACGCGCTCCCCGGCCTTTATGCGACCGGCTGGATCAAGCGCGGTCCGGTGGGACTCATCGGCCACACCAAGTCCGACGCCATGGAGACGATCGGCCACCTCGTCGCCGACGCGATCGCCGGCGTGCTCGCCGCGCCCGCCGTCGACGGTGACGTGCTCGACCTTCTCGACGAGCGCGACATCGCGTTCACGACATGGGATGGCTGGCTCGCCCTCGACGCCCATGAGCGCCAGCTCGGAGCGGCGCACACGCACACGCGCGAGCGAGTGAAGGTCGTGCCCCGCGACGAGCAGGTCGAGATCTCGCGCGCCGACACCCTCGCCCTGTCGTGACGTACGTCATTCCGCTCATCGCCGCGCTGCCGCCGCAGGCCGACGCACATGGGTGACGGCGCTCGGAAGACGACGGATGCCGTGGCCGAGGCGTTCGACGTCGTCATCGTGGGCGGTGGACCGGCGGGTCTGTCCGCGGCGCTGAATCTCGCCCGCGCACGCGCAAGTGTGCTCGTGATCGACGCCGGGCGCCCGCGCAACGCGGCGACGCTGCGATCGCATGGGTTCCTCACCCGCGACGGCACCTCGCCGATCGAGCTGCGCAAGCTCGCGCGCGCCGAACTGACGGTCTACCCGAGCGTGCGCGTACTCGATCGCTCCCAGGTGACCGTGTTGTCCCGTATGGATGCCGCCGACGGCATGCGCTTTCGAGCCACGGTGCAGAGCCACCGCGTCGGCCCGCCGGCCGTGGTCTCGGCGCGTTCGGCTCTCATCTCGACCGGGCTCCGTGAGACCCTCCCGGAGATTCCGAGCCTGCGAGCCTTCTACGGCATGACCGTCTTCAGCTGCGCGGCGTGCGATGCATGGGAGCTGCAGGACCGGCCCCTCGCCCTCATCGGCGAGACGCCGGACCTCCCGACCCGTGCGCGGCTCATCGCCCGCTGGACAGACGACCTCACGGTCTTCACCAACGGCGCGGACGTCGTCGACGCGGTCGAAGAAGCCGAGCTCGCGGCGTCCGGAATCGTCGTGGAGAGACGCCGCGTCGACGACCTCGAGGGCGACCACGGCACGGTTTCGGGCGTGCGACTCGAGGGAGGCACCCGCATCGCCATCGCCGGCGGCTTCGTGCGCCCGCGCTGGGATCCAGCCCTCGACTTCATCGCCGGTCTCGACGTCGACCGCGACCGCGACGGACACCTCGTCGTCGACCGATCCGGCCGGACCAGCATCCCGGGTCTGTACGGAGCAGGGGACGCGGCAGCCCCCGGTCCCCAGCAGGTCATCGTGGCCGCCGGCCAGGGCGCCCGGACCGCCGCCGTCCTGATCCACGACATGGTGGGCGTGCGCACCGCGCACTGACCTCAGCGCCGGGTCTGCTCCGAGCCGGACAGTCGCTGTGCGAAATAGATCGGCAAGATCGAGACCAGCACGAGCACGACGGCGATCACCGACACGATCGGTGCCTGGCTCGGCCGGAACATGTTGTTCAGAATGAAGATCGGCAGGGTCGTGACCCCGGACCCGGCCGTGAAAGTCGTCACGATGATCTCATCGAAGCTCAGTGCGAACGCGAGCAGCCCTCCCGCGAGCAAGGCCGACCTCAGCTGCGGGAAGGTCACGAGCCGGAACGTCGTCCATACTCCTGCGCCGAGATCGGCAGAGGCCTCCTCGAGGTTCGTGCCGGTGCGGCGCAGGCGGGCGATCACGTTGTTGAACACGGTGACGATGCAGAACGTCGCGTGCGCGATCACGACCGTCCAGATCGACAGCGGCACCCCCATGATCGTGCGGAAGAAGTTGTTCAGCGCGATGCCGGTGATGATGCCCGGCAGCGCGATCGGCAGGATGATCAGCAGGCTGATCGCGTCGCGGCCGAAGAACTCGAACCGCTGCAGCGCGATCGAGATGAGGGTGCCCAGCACGAGCGCGATCGCCGTCGAGATGATCGCGACCTGAACGCTCGTGAGCACCGCCTCGCGGGCGCCGACGCTCTGGAATGCCTTGACCCACCATTCCAGCGTGAACCCCGGCGGCGGCCAGGTCAGCGACGTCGAGGTCGAGAAGGAGTTGACGAGCACGACCATCAGCGGCACGTAGATCGCCACCAGGATCATTCCCGTGACGGCGGCGAGCACGATGCGTGCGGTGCGTCCGAGTTGCATGCGTCGTCCTACAGACTCTCGAGGGCGCCCGTGCGGCGCACGATCGCGAGGTAGCCGAAGATGATCACGATCGGGATGAACGCGATCGCCGCCGCGAGCGGCAGGTTGTTGGCTGCGCCGACATTCGTGTACACGAGGTTGCCGAGCATCTGATTCGCGCCGCCGACGATGTTGACGGTGATGTAGTCACCGAGCGACAGCGAGAAGCTGAAGATCGTGCCGGCGATGATCGCGGGGAAGATGAGCGGCAGCACGACGCTCCCGAGCGTGCGCCAGGTCTTCCCACCCAGATCGGCGGATGCCTCCAGCAGGGAGTCCGGCACGCGTTCGAGCCCCGCGTAGATCGGCAGGATCACGTACGGCAGCCACAGATAGGACAGGGTGATGACGGTCGCGGTCAAGCCGTAGCCGGGGGTGTGCAGACCCAGCGGTGCGAGCAGCCATTCCAGGATGCCGTCCTGGGAGAGCACGGAACGCCAGGCGTACGCCTTGACGAGGTAACTCGCCCACAGCGGCATCAGCACCCCGATCAGCAGGATGCGCTGTGCCCGCGGCGACGCGACCTTCGCCATGTAGAACGCGATCGGCAGTGCCAGCGCGACGTCGATCAGCGTCACCAGCAGCGCGACGCCGACGGTGCGCAGCGTCACCGTCTGATACAGCGCGCCGGTGACCACCGTGATGAAGTTGTCGAGCGTCCACTCGGTGATGATCTCGCCGGTGAAGGAGTCGACCGACCAGAAGGCCGTCACCAGCAGCAGCAGGAGCGCCACGATGTACACCACGACGAGCCAGAACAGCGGCGCCGTCAGCAGCAGGCCCAGGCGCGTGCGCGGGTGGGTCGTCAGGAACGACGAGAGCCGGCGCGGTGCCGTGTCGCGCGGCGGCGCTATCCGCGCCGGTGCGACGGCGCGGGTCGTACGCTCTGGGGCGGCGGGGGTCGAGGTCATGTGTGCTCCGGAGGGGAAAGCGTCCGGGGGCGACGGTTCGGGTCCGCCGCCCCCGGAAGCTCGATCGGTCAGCCCTTGATCTCAGACCAGGCTTCGGTCCACTTCGAGTAGTCGACGCACTCGACATCGGTGCGTCCGTCGACGCAGTCCGCGATCGGGGTGGTCCAGTACCAGATCTGCGACGCGTACTCCTCATCGCCCGCGTGGAATGCCTCGCAGTCGTCGCGGAAGTCACATGCCGCCTGGCTCGACGGGGCTTCGCCGAAGTAGGCGGTCGCCTGAGCGTTGACCTCGGGGCTCGCGATCCAGTCGAGCCACGCGTACGCGCAGTTCGGGCTCGCCGCTTCGGACGCGATCATCCAGGTGTCGGACCAGCCGGTCACGCCCTCTTCGGGCAGAACGACAGCGGTGGGGGCGCCCGAACCTGCGAGCGCGTTCTGGATGACCTGCCACGTCGTGCCGGCGACCGAGTCGCCGGTCTCGAACGCCGAGATCTCCTTCAGGTAGTCCGACCAGTACTCGCCGATGTGCGGGCGCTGTTCCTTGAGCAGGTCGACGGCGGCCTGGAACTGCTCCTCGTCGAGTGCGTACGGGTTCTCGATGCCCAGATCGGGCTGGTGCGCCATCAGGTACACCGCGGCATCCGCGATGTAGATGGGCGAGTCGTATGCGGTGATCTTGCCGCTGTGCTCGCTCGCCTTGTCGAAGACGACATCCCACGAGGTGGGCGCGGGCGTGACGATCTCCGTGTTGTACAGCAGGAGGTTCGCGCCGTAGCCGTGCGGCACGCCGTACGTGACTCCGTCGACCGAGTTCCATGCCTGGTCCTTGAGGAAATCGAAGAGGCCGGCGTAGTTCGGGATCAGGTCGGTGTTGACCGGTGCGACGTCTCCGCTCGCAATGAGACGGAGGGTGGCATCGCCGGATGCCGCGATGACATCGTATTCGCCGGTCTTCATCAGGCTGACGGCTTCATCCGATGTGCCGTACGTCTTCGATTCGACCATGCAGCCGGTCTCCTCTTCGAAGCCTGAGACCCAGTCGACGGCGGGGTCATTGCTGCCGTCTTCGACGTAGCCGGGCCAGGCGAGGATCGAGACCGAACCCTCCATCTCGCCGAGTTCGGCCGCGGCCTCGCCGCTGCTGGAGCCGCCGCCCGAGCCTGTCCCGCAGGCCGTCAGCGCGACGACCGCGCCGATCGCCAGCGCGGCGACAGCGCTGGAACGCGCTCCGCGTGTGATGTGCCTCATTATTCTTCCTCTCGGTGCTGTGAGCCGGGGCGTGCGCCCGCGGCTGTTGTCCCGGGTCAGGTTCCCGGGGGTATGAGGGCGACGACGTCTTCGTCGTGCCAGCTCACGTGTACGCGATCGCCGCGGTCTTGATCGGCGGCGCGCGAACGGTCGTTGCGCTCCAGCACGGTCACCCGCCCGCCGGCATCCAGATCGACGACGTGACGGATGGCGCTGCCGACGTAGATCGATTCGACGACGGTGCCCGGGGCTGAGCGCACACCTTCTTCCGCACTCGGCTCCACCGACAGGGTGAGCTTCTCGGGGCGGATCGTGTGCTCGCCCTGCCGGCCGATCACCTGGCCCGAGCGGTCGACGTCGAACAGGTTGGATGTGCCGACGAAGTCGGCGACGAAGCGGGATGCCGGCTGTTCGTAGAGTTCGCGCGGCGTGCCGAGCTGCTCGATGCGGCCGGCGTTGAAGACGGCGATGCGGTCGGACAGCGTGAGCGCCTCTTCCTGGTCGTGGGTGACGAAGATGAACGTGATGCCGAGCTCGCGCTGGATCTGCTTGAGCTCGACCTGCATCTGCTCCCGGAGCTTGAGATCGAGGGCGCCGAGGGGCTCATCGAGCAGGAGCACCTTCGGCTCGACGACCGTGGCGCGCGCGAGGGCGACACGCTGGCGCTGACCGCCCGAGAGCTGCGTCGGCTTGCGGTCGCCGAGACTCTCGAGACGCACGGCGGCAAGGGCCTTCATCGCGCGCTCGCGGCGCTCCTGGCGACCGATGCCGCGCACCCGCAGTCCGTACGCGACATTGTCGAGAACGCTCATGTGCGGGAAGAGCGCGTAGTCCTGGAAAACGGTGTTGACGTCGCGGTCGAACGGCGCCTTCGCCGTGACATCCTGCCCGAACAGCTCGATCGTGCCGTCGGTCGGGCGCTCGAAGCCCGCGATCAGACGCAACACAGTGGTCTTGCCCGACCCCGACGGGCCCAGCATCGAGAAGAACTCGCCGGCCGCGATCTCGAGATCGACATGGTCGACAGCGGTGAGAGTGCCGCCCTTCACCGAGCCGAACTCCTTCGTGAGCCCGGTCAGCCGGATAGCTGGCGGTTCAGTCATTGACGATCCCCTTCGACGTCGGTGCTCCTAAATCATATGGAACCATATGTCTAATATCGGGTCTGCGTGTTACGGTCTTGTCACGGATTCGAGGGCCGACCGGTAGACGCGAGGAGCGCCGCACACATGCCGAACGCGACGGGTCATCGGGATGCCGCCCGTTCCGTCGTGTTCGCGGCCCTGGACGGCACCGGTCGAGCCGAACTGGTCGAGCAGCGCCTGACCGACGCGATCGTGAGCGGAGTGCTCCGCGACGGCGAGCGCCTGCCCAGCGAATCGCAACTGTCGCGCAGTCTCGGCGTTGCGTTGGTGACCGCTCGCGAGGCGCTCGAAGGAATGCGCGACCGCGGTCTGGTGCGCACGCGGCGCGGCCGCGACGGCGGCAGTTTCGTCACGTACGACCGCGAATCCGCCGCTCGACTGCTCGAATCGCGCGTGCGAGGGCACTCGCGCGTCGAGTTGCGGGATCTCGCGCTGCACGTCTCGGCGATCGCCGGCACTGCCGCCGAACTCGCCGCCGATCGCGCCAGCCACGATGACATCGAGACCCTGCTGGTGATCCATGACGGCGCCGATCTCGCGACGGCCGGCGGTGCGCGGCGCGCGCTCGGGCGATTCCAGCTCGAGGTTGCCGCCATCAGTCAGTCTCCCCGCCTCGTCCGCGAAGAGGTGCGACTGCAGAGCGAGGCGGGCCCCCTGCTCTGGCTGTGCCTGCGCGAACAGGAGTACCGTGACCACAGCGCCGCAGCCCGAATCCGGGTGATCGACGCGATCCGTGACGTCGATCCCGTGGCGGCACGAGCTGCCACCATCGCACAGGCGACGGCGGCACTGGACTGGCTGGTAGATGAGAAGGTGCGGCTCGAAGCATCCGCCGACGCCGCGCAAGGAGTGCGATGAACCCTCCCGCTGGTGCCACCTCGGCGCTCTCTGCAGTCGAGGTCGCCGACCGCGTCGCAGACCGGATCGACGCACTGTTCGCGACAGTCGACGATTGGCGTGACGGTCTGCAGGCGTACCTCGAGATGGATGCTGCGCCCACGGCGGCGACGCTCGACCCGGTCGTCGAGGCTTCGGCGGTTCCCGCGCTCGCGGCCGACGGGCTGATAACGGGAAGCGGATTCGTTGCCGCACCGGGTCTGCTCTCGGATGCGCAGTGGCACCTCGCCTGGTGGCTGGGCGGAATGGCCGGCATCCGTCGCCTCGCCACGATCGATGACCCCTCGAACGAGCAGTTCCGCGATTACACGACTCTCGAGTGGTGGCGGTTTCCTGCGCGGACGGGAGCGCGCCACCTCACCGGGCCGTACGTCGACTACGTCTGCACCGACGATTACACCGTCACGATCACCACGCCGGTTGTGGTCGGTGCTCAGCTGCTCGGCGTCGTCGGCATGGACGTGCTCGTCGATCGGCTCGAGCGCGAACTGCTCCCTCTGCTGCGGGCGAGCAGGCTGCCGATCGCGATTGTGAACGCGTCAGGGCGCATCGTCACCGCGACTGATTCGCGGCGCGAGCCGGGGTCGATGCTGCGGCTGGATGGGCTGGCCGAGGCGCTTGCCCCCCTGCGCGAAGCGGAGCCGCCGCGCATGCAGACGACATTGCCCGGAGGTGCCGAGGTGCTCGCGTGCGGCGACACGTCGCTCGCGCTCGTGGTCGGCCCCTAGTCGGTCGCCCGCAGCGGGCATCCTCGCTGAGAAACGTGCGTTCGGCCGGAAAACTGGCGACGCCACATGTGGCAGCCGGAATGTCGTTTCTCGGCAGGCGCCAACCGCGTCAGCGGCCGGTGGCCCCGGCATCCGTCGTGCTGACGTCGGTGCGATGGAACCCCTGGGACGAGCGGGATGCCGTCGGGCCCCGCTGCCCCTGATACCTGTTGCCATACGTTCCCGAGCCGTAGGGGTTCTCGGTCGGCGACGAGAGCCGGAAGAAGCAGAGCTGCCCGATCTTCATGCCGGGCCACAGCTTGATCGGCAGGGTGGCGACGTTGGAGAGTTCGAGCGTGACGTGGCCCGAGAAGCCGGGGTCGATGAAGCCCGCGGTGGAGTGCGTGAGCAGTCCGAGGCGGCCGAGGGAGGACTTGCCTTCGAGCCGTGCCGCGATGTCGTCGGGGAGCGTGATGAGCTCGAAAGTGCTGCCGAGCACGAACTCACCGGGATGCAGGATGAACGGCTCCTGCGGAGCGGTCTCGATCAGGTGCGTGAGATCGGGCTGATCCTCGGCCGGGTCGATGAACGGGTACTTGTGGTTGTCGAACAGACGGAAGTAGCGGTCCAGGCGCACGTCGACGCTCGACGGCTGCACCATCTCGGGTTCCCACGGGTCGAGCCCGATCCGGCTCGCGGCGAGTTCTGCCTTGATGTCGCGGTCTGAGAGCAGCACGCGGCCAGCCTAGCGGTCGGGGAAAATCGGCTCGCGGTCGCGGACGCCGGCGTGCGTCGCAGATTCCCGCCCAGAACGCAGCTGGTTCCGCTCACACCTTGTTCCGCGTCGCAGGCCGCACGCTGCGACGGATGTCGGGGGGTCCGGGGAGGCGGACGGCGACGGATGCCGGCGGCTCGGGTGATCAGGGTCGCATTTTGTTATGCTGGCCAGGCGCCGTAAGGCGCGCCCGGGGATGTAGTTCAATGGCAGAACTTCAGCTTCCCAAGCTGATAGCGCGGGTTCGATTCCCGTCATCCCCTCCACAAAACCCCCGGAATTCCGGGGGTTTTTCCTTTGTCGGCGTCACAGCACACCACGTGGCGTCACACGTATGTGTGCACCTATGTGTGCACTAAAGCGGCTAGTCTCAGGGCATGCCGAAGGCTCGCGAACATGGCCAGGGCGCCCTTTTCTGGGTCGAGTCCCGTGGATTGTGGAAAGCCGTGATCGACGTGGGCTTCGATCCCGAGACGGGCGCGCGCCTTCAGAAGGGGCGGATGTCGAAGACGAAGGACGGCGCGGTCAAGAAGCTGAACGTGATGCTGCGTGAGCGGGACTCGATCGGCATGGTCCTGGATCGCTCCACAAGAGTTCGCGACCTCGCCGCCGCGTGGCTGGCCGACGTGGCCGATCGATCCAAACCGCACACACTCGCGAATTACCGCTCTCATGTGAAGGGCAACATCCTGCCCGTGCTGGGGGACCGGATCGCTGCGGATCTCACGCCGGCCGACATCCGGCGCATGCATGCGGCGATGCGCCGCAGAGGTCTCGGGGACGCGACCGTCGCGGGTGCGCACCGCACGCTGGTAAGTCTTCTCGAGCACGCAAGGGCGGAGCGGATCATCGCGGACAACATCGCCGCGCTGAATCCCCCTCGGCGGACGCGCCCATCGAAGGTGCGGTCCTCGCTCACCCGCGAGGAAGCGAAGGCGCTGC
>NZ_WOYP01000117.1 GCF_011620715.1 Microbacterium sp.
AGCAGGCGGCATCCAATGCCCTCATCCGTCCGCTGTCGGCCTACAACGGCCCCGATGAGCGACACATCGACGGATACGTGCCGGATGCCGCTGCCACGGTGGACCGCGCGGAGGAGGCTGCCGGCTGACCCGGAGCGTCGGCTTACGCGGTGGCGTGCTCGTCGCTCGGATCGGCGGTCTCGTCGAAACGGCGGATGCGGGCGATCAGATCGGTGACCTGTGCATCGCTGAAGATCTCATCCGGGCCCTCGGGTGCGATCCCGTCGAAGGGGTCTTCGTAGAGTCGTCGCGGGTCGAGCCGGCCGGCGATCGTGAGCTGCTGCACGACGAGGTCGACGAACGCGTGCTGGCGGTGGGTGAAGCCCGGTGTCGAGGCGAAATCGGTGAGCGCCTCTTCGACGGCCGAGCGCTCCATGCCGACGATCGAGCGGACCAGCCGGCCGAGGCCGCCCGCGCCGTCGGCTTCGTCGTGCAGCTGCGCGGCATCCAGCCCGCCGGCCGAGGTCAGCGCCTCCTCGAGCTGCGCGAGGTCGACGGCGGTGAGCGGGCGTCCGGTGCGCAGCTTGTGCAGCGCGACATCCGACCGGCCCGACAGGAACCCGAAGAGCTTCTCGCGGAATGCGCGACGGTTCAGGCCCGGCACGACGCGGGTGAGCACGACATCGCGAGCGGGATCGAGCGTGTCCTCGAAGTCGGAGTACACAATGGCCTGGCTTTCGCGTCCGATGAGCCGAACGAGGTCGCGAAGGTGCACGCGGACCCGCTCGAGCCTCACGACCTCGACGTCGTCCCACCAGGCCGGGTCGACGAGGGCATCCAGCAGCGCCGCCTGCGCGGCGACGGCGGGGATGCTGCGCTGATCGCCGAGAGCCTGCGCGATGCCGGCGATGCGCGATGCGACCCCCGCGGGCACCGGTTCGCCGGTCGCGACCGCGACCTGCGCGTCGAGGATGAGCGCATCGAACCGCTTGGCCGCCTCGTCGGCGTCCTGCTCGGCCGCGGAGGGGAGCCCGGCGAGCTCGGCGGCATCCTCGAGGTCGGCGGCGCCGAACCGGTCCCACGCGTCTGCGTCGCCGAAGCGCTCGACGGCGCGCAGGTGCCGGCGCACGAGGAAGTTGTCGCGGTTCATGCCCGCCACCGCTCGGCGCAGGCGCCCCGCGATCGCCGCGCGCAGGGCCGCGGCATCCGTCTCGTTGAGGCCGTTCAGGGCGGCGAGCAGACGGGTGCGCTGCAGGAAGGTGCGCTCCGACAGCGACAGCGACAGGGAGCGGGATGCCGGTGCTTCGGGCAGCTCTTCGTTGAAGAAGTCGATGTTGCCGCACACGTCGAAGATCACGAAGTCGCGCTTGTCGTCGCCCGGCCCGTACAGGTCGGGGCGCAGGCGCGTTCCCCGACCGACCATCTGCCAGAACTTGGTGTGCGAGTTCACCGGCTTGAAGAACACGAGGTTCACGACATCGGGGATGTCGATGCCGGTGTCGAGCATGTCGACCGAGATGGCGATCTGCGGGTTCTTCCCGGTGATGGAAAACGCGTCGATGAGCGTCTGCGCGTACGGCCCGGAGGCGTAGGTGATCACGCGCGCGAAGTCGCCGTGCTTCTCGGGGAAGTTCGCATCGAAGCGCGACTCGATGAACTCGGCGTGCCGCTGGTTCTTCGCGAAGACGATCGTCTTGCCGAGCACATCGCCCCCGCCGACGTGCCGCCCTTCGGCGACGAGCACTTCGAGCACCTTGTCGACGGTGTCTTCGTTGAACAGCCAGCGGTTCATCGCGGCCGCGTCGATCGCATCGGGGATCTCGCCGTCCTGCCACTCGAGCTCGTCCCACCGCTCGCGCTCGGCCTCGCTCAGGTCGGCATAGCGGATGCCGCGCTTCATGAATCCGAGATCGATCGGCCGCGCGACCGGAGGCACGAGATAGCCGCCGGCGATGGCATCGTCGAGTTCGAACGCGTCGGTGGGCACGCCGTCATCGAGCTCGAACAGTCGGTATGTGTTGTGGTCGACGTCGGCGCGCGGGGTCGCCGTCAGCCCGACGACGAGCGCGTCGAAGTACGAGAAGATCTCGCCGTACCGGTTGTAGATCGACCGGTGCGCCTCATCGACGACGATGAGATCGAAATACCCGGGGCCGAAGCGCCGCAGCGCGTCTTCACCGGAATCGATGAGTCCCATCACGGTCTGGTAGGTCGACCCGTAGACGCGGCCGTCGCTGTCGCGGTCGGTGACGAGGTTCACCGGAGCGCTGTCGGGGAGGTGCGCCTTGAAGGCGGCCACCGCCTGATTCACCAGCGCCGTGCGGTCGGCCAGGAACAGTACGCGCTTGACCCAGTTGGCCCGCTGCAGCACGTCGACGAGCGCGATCACGGTGCGCGTCTTGCCGGTGCCGGTCGCCATCACGAGCAGGGCGCGGCGGCGCTTGTGCTCGAAGGCTTCGGTGACCGCTCGGATCGCGCGCAGCTGATACGGCCGCTCGACGATCGCGCGGTCGATCGTCGCCGTCGCGAGGGGCTTGAGCGAGCTGCGGCGCTGGATCGCCAGGGCGAGCTGGTCCTTGGTCATGTACCCGGCGACGCGTCGGGGTGTGTACCGCCGGTCGTCCCACAGCCACGTCTCGAACCCGTTCGTGTAGTAGATCAGGGGGCGCTGGCCGAAGTCGCGCTCGAGGGCATCGGCATAGATCTCCGCCTGGAGCCTGCCCTCTTTCGCACTCTTGGTGGTGCGCTTTGCCTCGACGATGGCCAGCGGCTTACCGTCGTCGCCCCACAGGACGTAGTCGACCTTGCCGTCGCCGGACGGGCTCGGGATGCCGCTCACCGGCCACTCCCGATCGCGGGCATCGGCGAGCGCCCAGCCCGCCTCGCTCAGGTGCAGATCGATGAGGTCGCGGCGCGTCTCGGCCTCGGTGGCGACGGTCGGATCGGGGATGCCGAGCGCGACGTTCGTCGCCTCGTTCGCCGCCTTCGCCTGGGCTGCGGCGGCGCGCAGCGCCTCGAGCTCCTGCTGGAGTGCCGCGTTGCGGTCGAGCTCTTCCGCGAGCGCTCGCCGTGCCTGCTCGAACTCGGCCTGCGCGCGTTCGAGCTCGGCTCGCGTGCGCTGGATGACCGCAGCCGGGGCCGGGGGAACCTTCTCGAAGTCGAAGGGCGGCGGGCCGGCGGCATCCGGATCGCCGTAACCGTGGTCGAGCCAGCGGCAGATGATGTGCAGCTGCTCGAGCGAGCTCCGGGCGCGACCGAGCGGCATCCCCTCGTCTTTGTGCACGGCGTCGTTGCCGATGCGCCGCACGATCCGCAGACCCCCGTCGACGTTCGCGCCGACAGCCTGACGAAAGGCCGCCTGTGCCGTCAGGTTCGCGAAGGATTCGTCGTAGGGGCGGGGGAGGGCCTCGGCGGAGTAGATCCACTCGGTGAACATCTCGCCGGCCCGGCGCGTGTAGGTCGCCGACGCCCGCGGATCGCTGCGCAGGTACGACTCGGCGCGGGATGCGGCCTCCCAGACTTTCGGCCAGCGATCCCGGACGAAGTCGAAGTTGCCCACGGCCGCTCCCGGCGGCAGGCTCGGCCCCTGCCTTTCGCCATGCTAGCGAAGCGCGCCGACTCCTCCCCAGGCGGCCCGCCAGGCCCGGTCGCTGAGCTTGTCGAAGCGTCGCCCGGCGCGCGGGCGCTAACCGTTCCGGTCGCTGAGCTTGTCGAAGCGTCCCACCTCGCCGTCTGCGTCCAATGTCGGAGGTTGGGTGTGTCCTGATCGACTGGCCGTCGGCCGGTGGTGCACGCCTGTGGGTGTGCGCCTCGAACGACCAGAAGGTTCGTCATGTCCGACAACAGCAACAACATCGATCAGAACACCGCCTCGAGCGGTGCACCGCAGCTGCCGCTCGCCGGGTGGTACCCCGACCCGCACGACTCGCGCGCGTAGCGCTACTGGGACGGTGCCCAGTGGACCCCGCACACCGCGACGGCATCCGCGGATGCCGCAACCGTGGTGACGGCTGGGTCCACGGCGGGCGCAACGTCGACGGCGGCATCAGGGACTGCGGCCTCCACAACGTCAGCACCCACAACAGCGGTCTCCGCGACGGACGCGTCCGCCGCAGGGGGAGCGATCGCTGCGGCGCCGCGCCGCGGGTTTCCGAAGCTGAAGTGGTGGCAGTGGGGGCTCATCGCCCTGGCCGCGCTCGTGCTCATCAGCATGATCGCGAACGGCATCAACGGAGGTCGGGCCGACGACGATGCCGCCGGTGACGACCCGGCCACGGTCGCCGAGGCCGTGGGGGAGGTGCCCGCCGAAGAGCCCGAGCCGATAGATGACCGTGAGGAGATTCCGGGCCTGGTCGGTCTCACAGTGGGCGAGGCTCGTGCGGCCCTCGAGGCGGTCGGGTTCGTGATCGCGACGCCCGCCGGCACCGCTGACGACTGGGTCGTGCTGACTCAGACGCTCAGCGAAGGCCGCAAGGCGGATGCCGGCGCCGAGGTGCTCGTCACCGCCGAGGCGCCCGCACCGGTGTACACGCTCGCGCAGCAGAACGCGATCGGCAAGGCGCAGTCGTACCTCGACTTCTCGGGGTTCTCGCGTACGGGTCTCATCGACCAGCTCGAGTACGAGGGGTACTCCACCGAAGACGCGACGTTCGGCGCCGACAACGCCGGTGCCGACTGGAACGCCGAGGCAGCGGAGAAGGCGGCGAGCTACCTCGAGTTCACGTCGTTCTCTCGGCAGGGTCTCTACGACCAGCTCGCCTACGAGGGGTTCACCGACGCCGAGATCCAGTTCGGGCTCGCCGCTGTGGGCTACTGAAGCAGCTCCACGGCGCGGGGGGG
>NZ_WOYP01000076.1 GCF_011620715.1 Microbacterium sp.
TCGTCGGCGGGCTGCTGCGCCTCGGGTTCGTGACCGATCTGCTGTCCAAGCCGATACGTGTCGGGTATCTGAACGCGGTGGCCCTCATCGTGATCATCTCGCAGGTGCCGAAGCTGCTCGGCTTCTCGATCGATGCCGTCGCCCCGGCCCAGGACGTCCTGGGGATCATCCGCGAGATCGCCCGCGGCGAGGTGCTGCCGCTCGCGGCCGCGTTCGGGGTCGGCTCGCTCGCCGTGATCTTCGTGATGCGGTGGCTTCGCTCGCCGGTCCCGGGTGTGCTGGTCGTCGTGGTGGTCGCGACCGCGATCACGGCGATCCTCGGACTCTCCGGCTCCCTGCCGGTCGTCGGCGCCCTGCCTCAGGGCCTGCCGTCGCCCATGCTGGGAGGTCTTGAGTGGGCGGACGTCTGGTCGCTGCTGCTGCCCGCCGCGGGGATCGCACTGGTGGCTTTCACCGACACCGCCGTGCTGTCGCGGGCGCTGTCGGCGCGCCGCGGCGAGAGCGTCGACGGGAGTCAGGAGATGTCGGGCATCGGCCTGGCGAACATCGCCGGGGGCCTGCTCGGCGGGTTTCCGGTGTCGGCGTCTTCTTCGCGCACGCCCGTCGCAGAGCAGGCCGGTTCGCGCACACAGCTCACAGGCGTGGTCGGGGCCGCGCTGCTGATCGCCTTCATCCTGCTCGCCCCGGGAGTCACCGCGTTCCTCCCGGCCGCGACGCTGGCGGCCGTGGTCATCGCAGCGGCCGCAAGCCTCATCGACGTGCGCGGGTTCCGTCGTCTTGTGCGCATGGACCGGATCGACGCGGCGCTGTCGCTCGCGGCATTCGCCGGTGTGCTGGTCTTCGGGGTGCTGGAAGGGATCGTGGTGACGATCGCCCTGTCGATGCTCGCGTTCGTCCAGCACTCATGGCGTCCCTACAAGGCAGAGCTCGGCCGCGTCAGCGGACTCCGCGGCTATCACGACCTCTCACGCTACCCCGAGGGCGAACGCCTGCCCGGGATCGTCATCGTGCGCTTCGATGCGCCGCTCTTCTTCGCGAACGGCGCCATCTTCGACGATTACGTGCGCTCCCGCGTGCGCGCGGCAGGACCGGGCATCACCGCCGTCATCCTCGCCGCCGAGCCGATCACCGACATCGACACGACCGCGATGGACGAGCTGGTCGATCTCGACGACTACCTCGCCAAGCACGGCATCCGGCTCATCCTCGCGGAGATGAAGGATCCGGTCGTCGACGTGCTGCGCCGCTACGGTCTCACCGAGCGCTTCACGCCCGACCGTTTCGCCTCCACGGTGGGTGCTGCGGTCGATGAGCTGACCGGCACGCTGCGCGGCGACCTCGACGGCACGAAGTGGGACGAGGACACGGACAATCCCTGAGCGGATGCCGCACCCCGCCGCTCCGGTGCGCGTTGTTTCAGCCGGCTCGGGCGTCGCGCTCGGCGAGTGCCGCCAGCTGCGCGTTGTAGGCCTCGAGCTCGGCATCCCCCGTGCGATCGGCGTGGCGGTCGGAGCGCTTCTGCGCACGGTCATCGTTGCGGCTCCACTGGATCGCGACGGTGATCGCGAGGATCAGGGTCGGCAGCTCGCCGATCGACCAGGCGACGCCGCCGCCGATGTACTGATCCTCCAAGGGTGTCGGGCCCCAAGTACGCCCCATGGCGCCGAACCATTCGGCGACCATCAGTCCGGTCTGGCTCATGATCGCGATGCCGAAGAAGGCGTGGATCGCCATGACGGCGATCAGCAGCACGAGCCGGCCCGCGTGGGGCAGGCGGTAGGCCACGGGGTCGATGCCGATGAGCGTGAGCACGAACAGGTAGCCCGTGATGAGGAAGTGCGCCGTCATCCACTCGTGCCCGAGATGGTCGTACAGCGACCAGCGGAACAGGTCGGTGAAATAGAAGACCCAGAGCGATCCGACGAACAGTCCAGCCGCGATGAAGGGATTGGTCAGCACACGGGCCACCGGCGAGTGCACGGCCCACAGGATCCACTCGCGCCCGCCGCGCGTGCCGTCATCGCGCCTGCGGATCGCGCGCGCGGCCAGCGTGACGGGGGCGCCGGCCACGAGCAGCAGCGGAATCGCCATCGTCAGCAGCATGTGCCCCACCATGTGCACGCTGAACAGGTAGTCCTGGTAGGCGTTGATGGGCCCGCAGGTCACCCAGAACAGCAGCACGAGCCCAGCGACCCAGAGCACGGTGCGGTACACCGGCCAGCGGTCGCCGCGCCGGCTCAGCCGCCGGACTCCTGCGATGTAGAGGAAGATGCCGAAGCCCGCGGCGAACGCCCACAGCAGGTCGATGTCCCAGGACGTGAACCAGCGGTCGAAGGTCAGCTCCGGCGGCAACGGCGCTCCGGTGAGGTATTCGGAGGGCGTCCGCACTGCGGGAAGGTTCGCCGTGGTCGGCGGTGCGGTGCGGGCCAGCGCGGCCGCGGCACCGCTGGCCAGACCCATGAAGCCGAGTTCGAGCGCGACGAGTCCCCAGAACCGACGGTCGATGTGCTCGTCCCCGAGCCGCCCGATCAGGCCCCTGCGATACCAGGCACCCAGCACGCCGAGTGCGATCAGGGCCCCGACCTTGACGAGCAGGATGGCCCCGTACGGCGACACGAGGTTCTCCCAGGCGCCGACCCCGATCGCGGCGCGCACGGTTCCCGAGATCGCGACCACGATGAATGCCGCGAGGGCGATGCTGGAGTATCGCGACATCGCGTTCGCCAGGGCATCGCGGCCGATCACGGGGCGCACGACGACCATGAGCAGCAGCCCGCCGAGCCAGACGGCCGCGGCGATGATGTGCAGCACGATCGCCATCACGGCTGCGGTGTGATTCGCCTCCTCACCGGAGTGCCCCTGCGTGCCCATCGGCACCATCGCCGCGATCGCGAGGATCGCGACGAACAGCGTCGGCGTCCACGACCGCACGGCGAAGGCGAGCACGGTGATCGCCGCGCCGGCGACGGCGGTGATCAGCCAGGTGCGGCCGCCCTCCGTCTCCACGAGGAAGCGACCGAGCTGCGCGCCGAATTCCGGGCCGAGGCCGACGGCGGGGTTGAAGGTGTTGATGAACGTGAAGAAGCCCGTCGTCGCGGCAGCGACCGTGAACACCGCCGCAGACACGGATGCCATGTCGAGGGCGGTGTCGAACTCGCGCTCGCCTGCCTTCAGGGTGAACAGCGCCGTCACGAGTGAGCCGACCATGCCGGCCGCGGCGAGGTTCACGAAGAGCGTGGCGGTCGGCAGCCCCCATCGCACGAGCGGTCCGGGGTCGCCGATGGCGAACGGTGCTGCGCCTGCGCCGACGAGGAGCCCCCAGATCAGCGCCGCGAGCGCGGCGACGACCAGGATCGCGGGGCCGGCGGCCCGCAGCGCGCGGGAGTTCACACGGTTAAGCCTAGGCGGGCATGCAGGAGGGGGATGCCGCGGGTGCGGCATCCCCCTCCTGGCGATCAGATCGGGTGCGGCGCTCGTCGCGCTATCGGTTGCCGAGTAGCGAGCGCCAGCGAGCGGATCGAGACACGCTCGGCATTGATCCGTGTCGCGTCTACTTGACGGCGGCCTTCAGCTTCGAGCCCGCGGTGACCTTGACGCGCTTGCCGGCAGGGATCTTGATCTCAGCACCGGTCTGCGGGTTGCGGCCCGTGCGGGCCGACGTGGCGACCTGCTCGAACGAGATCCAGCCGGGGATCGACACCTTGCTGCCCTTGGCGACCGCCTCGGAGACGGTGGAGAAGAGGGAGTCGAGCACGCCCGACACGGTGGACTGGCTCTGGCCCGTTGCGCTCGCGATGCTCGCAACGAGTTCGGTCTTGGTGATGGACTTGTCAGCCATGTGGTTGTCCTCCAAGGCGCGCACGCGTGCCTTTCATTACTCGGACCGGGTGGCACATCGCCCCCGGCTGGTCGGATCGACCGTGCCCGAATATACCCACATTCCGCGCAGTTCCGCGGATTTCCGCGCCTCTTGACCTAATCCATCGCCGTGTCCTCGGTGCAGGTGGGGCTGCTGTGACCGGAGTGACGGAAATCCAGGCGCGGGTCGCGGCCCGGCCCGCACACAGAAGAGGCGGACCCCGCTTCGGGGATCCGCCTCTTCGACGTCGTCGCTGGTGCTACCAGCTGGACTTGGTGACGCCGGGCAGTTCGCCACGGTGCGCCATATCACGGAAGCGGACACGCGAGATGCCGAACTTCGTGAGGACACCGCGGGGGCGGCCGTCGATGACATCGCGTGAACGCACCCGCACGGGCGAGGCGTTCTTGGGCAGCTTCTGCAGGCCGACGCGAGCGGCTTCGCGCTGCTCGTCGGTGCTCGTCGGGTCGATGAGGGCCTTCTTCAGTTCGGCGCGCTTCGCAGCGTAGCGCTCGACGACGACCTTGCGCTGCTCATTGCGCGCGATCTTGCTCTTCTTGGCCATGGGTCAGCGCTCCTCTCGGAATTCGACGTGCTTGCGGATCACCGGGTCGTACTTCTTGAGCACGATGCGGTCGGGATTGTTGCGGCGGTTCTTGCGCGTCACGTAGGTGTACCCCGTGCCCGCGGTCGAACGCAGCTTGATGATCGGACGTACGTCCTGAGCCTTCTTGGCCATCAGAGCTTGACACCCCTTGCCTGCATGTCACGGACGACGGCCTCGATGCCGCGGGCATCGATGACCTTGATGCCCTTGGCCGAGACGTTGAGCTTGATGTTGCGGCCCAGCGACGGAACGAAATAGGTCTTCTTCTGCACGTTCGGGTCGAAGCGGCGCTTCGTCCGGCGGTGCGAGT
>NZ_WOYP01000090.1 GCF_011620715.1 Microbacterium sp.
TGGGGCTCTTGCTGACCGCTACTCGGCCCGCCGACGACGGTGGCGAGCACGGCGACCATGAGCGGGCCATAGCGCCCCGGCTACGCTGGCGGCATGGCGAAGAGCGGCGGGTCCCGGGGTCGGCCGCGTCGCCTGGCCGCGAAGAAGCGCAAGACCGCGCCGGCCACACTGCCGCCCGTGAGCGAGCCGATGCCCGCGGTGTTCGTTCTCGGCGCGATCCCGGGCGCGACTCCCGGCGGCTGGATCGACGCGTGGAAGGAACGGATGCCGCAGACCGAGCTCGAGCTTCGACCCATCGCGGCGTCGACCCAGCGCTCGGCCCTCCTCGACGAGGGCCTGGATGCCGCACTCGTGCGGCTTCCGATCGACCGCTCCGGACTCAGCGTCATCGCGCTCTACGACGAGACCGCGGTCGTGGTGACCTCGGCCGACTCGCACCTGACGACCGTGGACGAGCTCGATCTCGAAGATCTCGCCGGCGAGGTCTTGATCGTTCCGCAGGACGACGTGCTGGCGCTGACAGTGCCCGGAACGGTCGCGGCGTCCTTCTCCCCTCCCGGCGACACCGAGCAGGCGATCGCGACGGTCGCCGCTGGGGTCGGGATCGTCATCGTGCCGATGTCACTGGCCCGGCTGCACCGCCGCAAGGACACTGCGTACCGGCCGCTTCGCGACGGTCCGGTCTCGACGGTCGCGCTCGCCTGGCCGACCGAGCACACCACCCCCGCGGTGGAGGCGTTCGTCGGCATCGTCCGCGGGAGAACTGCGAACTCGTCGCGGAGCTGAGCCGCACGCAGACAGACGCCGGGGGATGTCGCCGACCTGGGTCTCTGCGACATCCCCCGCGGAACAGCCCGGTGAGATCCTCGCGCCCCGACCGCGCCCCACGGATCCCTCTGCCCCCAGTGTTCGGTACCCCCCGGTGCCGACCTGCGGGGCTGTTCCACGTGTGAGGAGTCCGACCGCAGGCCCCTGATACATCACTGCGCGATTGGTTTCAGAAGCCCGAGCCGTGCGCCTGGAATGGCGCGATGATCCCCGTGCGCTCGGATGCCGTGGCCAGGGCGACACTGGGCGGCTCACCCGCGGCGAGCCCCTCGTGCATCGCACCGAGCAGTTCGCACGCCACGTCGTCTGCCACCACGACCGGAGCCGCGATCACGCATCGCGTTCCGGCGTGCAGCCAGATGCGGGTCATGCCGATGGCTTCCTCGCCCCACCGCACCGACGATCTGCCGACCTCGCACGCCGAGAGCACGACGGTTTCGGGCACTGACGGGATCAGGTCGATGTCGTAGCCGAACAGCGTGCCATCGGCGAGTTCGAGACCGGAGAACAGGGGGTTGTCCACGGCGTGCCGGCCGTGCGCGGCGATGTGCAGCACGTCGAGCCGCGAAGCGAGGTCGGTCACAGCCTCGACAGTCGCCGAAGTGCCGAGCAGCGTCGTCGCCTCGGTCCAGGCAGATGCTGCGAGAGCCGCTTCCTCGTGACCCCGGGGAACGCGAGGCCCGACCGCGAATCCTGCGCGACGGCCCGACAATCCCGAGCCGCGCAGCCGCACCCACTGCGTCGCAGATGCCGCGAGGGTGAAGGCACGGCCCCGCATTCCCGGGAGCATCGCCCACGGAATGCCGCTGAGCACCCCCGGCGCGGTGACCACGATTCGGCGGGCGCTCGTGAGACGCAGCGGTGCGGTCAACAGCGCGGAGGACAGCGTCGCGAGCCGCTCGTCGAGTGCAGCGCGCACGATCTCGGCGAGAGGACCGCCTCGGACGGATGCCGCCATGTCGAGGTCGGCGCGCAGCCCGGGCAGTGCCCGCTGGAGCTTCGGCCAACCCGGCAGCGGCACGAGTTCGCTGTGATCCCTGGTGAGCAGCAGCACACTGAGCCGGTCGCCGGAGAAGACGTACGAAAGCGCCGCCGTATCGGTGTCGAGCGCTGCCCGTGCCTCGTCCATCGTCACGCGCTCCTGGATCTCGGCGGTCCCGGTCGCCGACCACTGACGCTCACGCGCGCGCTCGCGAAGCTGCTCGACCCGCGGGTCGGCATACCAGTCCTCGTTCTCCGCGCGCAGCATCCGCAACTCGGCCAGTTCCTCGGCCAGCGACGGATTGGGCGGCGGCCGCAGCGGAACGACCTGCAGGCTCAGATGGCGGGCCCGCTCCGACCACTCGAAGACGACATCCGGTCGGCCCGATTGCACGGCCGAGGCCAAACCCGCGCCGATGAGGCCGTTGCCGTGCATGACGATCGAGGTCTGGAGATCGAGACTGCCGAAGGAGCTCTGCCACCGCATGAGGTCATCGAGACCGCGCGCCGCGTGCCGGCGGACATCGAGGTGGCGCCGCCGGGCCTCCGAACGGGCGGCCTTGACCTCGGAAGCGAGCAAGCGCAGCTCGATCGGAGCCGTGGACGGCACGGACACTCTCGACGATTTCGCGCGCACGGACCCGTCTCGTGCGCGCCAGAGTTCGTGGGTCAGGCGAAGCGCAGCGGATTCGTTGTGGAACCCGAACGCTCGCAGGGCGGATGCGACCTCAGTCACCTCCTCGAGGGTTGGCACGCGGCGTGGCGCAGCCGCCCGATACCCGCCGCGCCTGACCTGTCCGCCGCTCAGCTCGGCGCGCAGGCGGATCCCCTCCGCCCGGGACGACCCCGCCTCGTTCCCCAGAGCCTTCAGACGTCGGCCCGCAGCCGTCGCGATCCTTCGCGCACCGACCGGGTCATGGGTCAGCATCGACCGCGCCAGGTTGAGCTCGGCTTCGGCCCGCGACTGGGGCATCCGATGCGCCCCGAAGACGGCGGTGTTGCGGACGAGAATCCGCTCGGCCTCGGTCGTGAGCCCGGCGTCGCGGAGCACTTCGGCGCGGTCGACGTCACAGGTCGCCACAGCGATGGCCGAGACGCCTCGCAGCTCGCGGCGCGCGGTCTCCATGTCGCTGAGAGCGCCGACCAGGTCTCCCCGGAGCAGATTGATGTAGCCGAGGTTGTGCCGCATCTGTGCTTCCTCGACGGTCAACCCCGCCTCGGCGTATCCGCGACGAGCCAGCTCCGTGTCCTGCGCCGCCTCATCGAGACGGAGATTCTGCATCCGCACGAGACTGCGCGTCACGTGCATCCGCAGCGCCACGAGCGTGGAGTCCTCGACCGATGCGATCGCCCGCGTCAGCCAGCTCTCAGCTTCACTGAGAAGGCCGGTCATCTGCGCGACCGCCCCGAGCTGGCCGTAGAGCACCGCCGTCGACTCCCGTGAGATGCCCGGCAGCGCGAGCGCTTCGTGACAGACCTGCTCGGCGGCCGATGGCTCGCCGGTTCGCGCCATCACGTAGGCGAGGGTGCCCATCGCGCGCGCGCGCAGATCGACGTCATCGGCACGGTCGATCGCCGTGATCAGCAGGCGCCGGGCCTCGGCATGCCGTCCGTAGTTGACAAGATCGACCGCGCGACGGTGCAGGTCCCCCGCCATACGCGCCACGATTCCATCATGGCCAATCCGCCGGGTCAGCGGGGCAGAACCTCCGGAAGCGCTTTGTCGACGGCCTTCGCTGCCTTGCGAAGTGCGTCGACCCTGGGCTCCACCTCGCGGCCGAGCTCGCCGCTCATCAGGGGACCCGCCATTTCACAGGCGAGCCGACCGGCAACCAGCGGGGCCGCGAACGACGTGCCGCTCCACAGTGCGAAGCCCGCGCTGTAGTCGTCCGGATCAAGGGATTCGCGCCGCAGCGTTCCGCGGTCGTTTCGCGAGCCCGCTTGCGCGCCGCCGTGGAACGGCGGTGAGGTGCTCAGCACGGAGACACCGGGCGCCCACGTCTTGACCCATCGGCCGATATTGCTGAACAGGGCGATCGAGCGATTCGGATTCATCGCGCCGACCGAGACGTGCGGCGCTGCGTTCGCGGGCTCCTCGACATGGAAGTCCGCGCCCGGCCACGGCCACAGGGCCGCCGGAAAGCTCGGCCGGTCGGTGGCGTCGTTGCCGGCCGAGCACACGACTGCACAGCCCGCCTGGCGCGCACGGCCGAGCAGCTGGCTCATGGTGGTGTCATACAGCTCGTCCTCCGGGGTCTCGTGGTAGTACCCGAGAGAGATGTTCAGCACGTCGATCGGCTGGCCACCCTTGTCGGCGGCATGCCGCAGTACGGCGAGCGCGACGTCTCGGACCGCCTTGAGGAACTCACCCTCGAGGACGGTCCCCTGACTGTCGGCGACCCGGATCGGGATGAGTGTCGCATCGGGGCAGCTCTGATGCAGGATGCCTGCCACGAAGGTCCCATGCCCGGCAGCGCCGTCGAGGAACCCATCGAAGGGGCCAGCCTGATCGCCATGCCGCTCCGGATCGGTGGGATCGTCCGTGAGACCGATCGCGTCGGCATTCTGAGGAAGCTGCCGCTTGACGACATCCGGCGCGGTGAACCACGGATGTTCGCCGCACCCGGTGTCCATGAACGCGATCACCGGCCGGCGCCCCTTCTCGCCGAGCTCCCGCACCCTCGCCGGGGCGGCGCCGACATAGTCGACCGCCTGACGCCCGCCACCACCTGCGATGCCGTAGCCCGCCGTCCCGGACGGGTTCGTGTGACCGAACGGGTTCGTGTGACCGAACGGGTTCGTGTGACCGAACGG
>NZ_WOYP01000024.1 GCF_011620715.1 Microbacterium sp.
CCGCAGGTCGAGGTCACCTTCGACATCGACGCGAACGGCATCGTGCACGTGTCCGCTAAGGACAAGGGCACCGGCAAGGAGCAGTCGATGACGATCACGGGCGGCTCGTCGCTGCCCAAGGACGACATCGAGCGCATGGTGCGCGAAGCCGAGGAGCACGCCGCCGAAGACAAGAAGCGTCGCGAGTCGGCCGAGACCCGCAACCAGGCCGAGACGCTCTCGTACTCGATCGACAAGCTCATCAAGGAGAACGACGACAAGCTCCCCGCCGAGGTCAAGACCGAGGTGCAGGGTGACGTCGACGCGCTCAAGGCGGCGCTCGCCGGTGAGGACGACGACGCGGTGAAGACCGCGTTCGACACGCTCACCGTGAGCCAGGGCAAGCTGGGCGAAGCGATCTACGCCTCGAGCCAGGCGACGCAGGCCGCATCGGATGCCGGTGGCGAGGCTCCCTCGGGCGGGTCCGAGTCGGCATCGTCCGACGAGGACGTCATCGACGCCGAGGTCGTCGACGACGAACACGACAAGAAGTAGTCATGACCGACAAGGACTTCGAAGGGAACGGCCCCGAGCAGGAGCCTGGCGACGAGGTTCGACCGGACGAGGAGGGGTCGGAGGCGCAGGTCTCCGACCCTGTCTCGCAGGACGAACTGACCGTCGACGACATCCTCGGCGCCGAACAGAACGCTGATGCCGCGGCGGAGGACATTGTGCTCGCCGACCTCGAGTCGGCCCTGCTGAACGATCTGAAGCGGCTGCAGGCCGAGTACGCCAACTACCGTCGGCGCACGGAGGACCAGCGCGAGCGCGAGATCGAGCGTGCCCGGGGTGAGGCGGTCAAGGGCCTGCTTCCGGTGCTCGACGATCTCGACCGTGCGACCAAGCACGGCGACCTCGTCGAGGGCACTCCGTTCGCCGCGATCGGCGACAAGGTGCGGGCGGTGGCCGAGAAGCTCGGTGTCGTCTCGTACGGCGAGGCCGGTGAGGCGTTCGACCCGCAGCAGCACGAGGCGATCTTCCAGGCACCGACGCCGGGGGTCACCCAAGCGACGATCCTCGAGGTGGTCGAAGTCGGCTACCGACTGGGTTCGGTTGAACTGCGACCCGCCAAGGTGGTCGTCGCGGTGCCGGCCGACCCCTCGACGGGCTCAAGGACCTAGAGGAGGGCCATGGCCAGTCAGGACTGGTTCGACAAGGACTTCTACAAAGTCTTGGGCGTCGAGAAGGGCGTCAGCCAAGCGGAGCTGAAGAAGACATATCGCAAGCTCGCCCGCACGCACCACCCCGACTCCAACCAGGGCGATGCGAAGGCCGAGGAGAAGTTCAAAGAGGTCAGCGAGGCGTACTCGGTGCTGTCCGACCCCGAACAGCGCAAGGAGTACGATCAGATCCGCGCCATGGGCTCGGGCGCGCGCTTCACGGCCGGAGACCGACCGGGCGGCTTCGAAGACGTCTTCAGCGCGTTCGGCCAGGGTCGCGGCAGCCGCCAGTCGCCGCAGGACTTCGACGACATCTTCAGCATGTTCAACCAGCAGCAGGGCGGCGGCTTCGGCTCGGGGCGGTTCGGTCAGTCCACGGGCGGCTTCCGCGGCTACGGCGGCCCGCAGCGCGGCGCCGACGTGACGGCCCGCACGACGATCGATTTCATCACCGCGACCAAGGGCGAGACGATCACCCTCCAGGGCGAGGACGGCAAGCCGTTCAAGGTGAAGATCCCCGCAGGCGTGTCCGATGGGCAGAAGATCCGCCTGCGCGGTCGCGGCCGGCACTCGCCGGACGGCGGCGAGTCGGGCGATATCGTCGTTCAGGTGACCGTTCGCCCGCATCCGGTGTTCACGCGCGAGGGGCTCAACCTGCGTGTGACCGTCCCCGTGACCTTCACCGAGGCCGCCCTGGGCGCCACGATCGAGGTTCCGACCCTCGGCGGCGACCCGGTCAAGCTGCGCGTCGCCCCGGGCACTCCGTCGGGCCGCGTGCTGCGCGTCAAGGGGCGCGGCGTGCAGACGGCGAAAGGGACCGGCGATCTGCTCGCCGAAGTGCAGGTCGCAGTGCCGTCGCACCTCGATGATGCAGCGCGCGAAGCGCTCGAACGATTCCACGAGCTGGAGCCGAAGGACAACCCGCGCGCCGACCTCATGTCGCGCGCGCGTGGCTAGAAGGTCGCGACGAGGAGAGGGACGAGGTGAGGACGGATGCCGCAACGAGAGGTCGATGAGGACGCCCCGATCTTCGCCATCGCCGTCGCCGCCGAACTGGCGAACATGCATCCGCAGACGCTTCGGCAGTACGACCGGCTCGGCCTCGTCGTGCCCGCACGCACTCAGGGCGGCTCGCGGCGGTACTCGACGCGTCACGTCGAGCAGCTGCGCGAAGTCGCCCGCCTCTCGTCCGACGGCATGAGCCTGCCGGCCATCGCGCGGATCATCGAGCTCGAGAACCACGTGCAGGAGCTGCGCGTGCGCGTGCGCGACCTCGAAGCGCGTATGCGTACCGAGCTCGAGAACCGTCCCGGCGCCCGGGTGTTCGCAGCCGGCGCCACCGGCTCGGTCGTGACGCTCCGGCAGGGGCGTCGCGTGCGCCGCGCGACCGACATCGTGGTGTGGCGCCCGCGTCTGGTCCTCGAGGAAGGCCGGGGCACGGCATCCGACGATTCGAGAGACGTCGCACCCGGTGCCGACGGGTGACCGTCCCGCCGATCCCGTGGGGAAGCTCGTCCAATGTGACCGAGCGGTAGCAGCGGCGAGGCATCCGGCCCGCCGGGCGCCGCGGTTCTAGAGTTTCGGCATGACAGAGGAACGCTGGAGCCAGCTGACGTACTGGCCACTCCTCATCGCCTCGGTGATCTTCATCGTGGCTTACTCCTGGCAGGTGATCGCCGACCTCCAGGGAACCGCCGAACTCATCGCCCGACTCACGATGACGCTCACGTGGGTCGTGTTCGTCATCGACTACCTGGTGCGACTCGTCCTCGCCTCGCCGCGAGGAGTCTGGTTCCGCAAGCACATCTTCGATCTGCTGGTGGTCGTGCTGCCCGCACTCAAGCCGCTGCGCCTCCTGAAGGCTCTGACCCTCGTGCACACCCTGCAGCGCACCGCGGGCACAGCTCTGCGCAGTCGGATCGCGATCTACGGCGCCGGAGCGGCGACCATCCTCATCTGGATCGCCGCGCTCGCCGAGCTGGATGCCGAGCGTGGTGCCCCTGGGGCGAACATCGAGAACTTCGGCGATGCGGTGTGGTGGGCTTTCGTCACGATCACCACCGTCGGCTACGGCGACTTTTACCCGGTGACCGCCGCCGGCCGAATGGTCGCGGTGCTGCTGATGGGCAGCGGGGTCGCCGTGGTCGGCGTCGTCACCGCCACCCTCGCGTCTTGGGTGCTGGAGCGCGTCGCGACCGGCCGCGACGACGATGAGCCGGCCACTCGCGGCCAGTTGCGCAAGGTCGCCGCCCAGCTCGACGACATGAGCGACAGGCTCGGCCGGCCGCCCGAATCTCCCGAGAAAGCGGAGGCCCGATGAGCCTGTTCGAAGGCCCCGAGCCGGTCGCACCCCCGACGCCTCCCGCGCTGTCCCCGACCCTCCGGGTGCTGATCGGCCTTGCCACGGCGGTGATCGCCCTCACAGGACTCTTCCTCGCGCGAGAAGTGGTCGGACCGCTCGTGCTGGCCGCCGTCATCGTCATCATCTGTCATCCCCTGCGGCATCCGCTGGAGCACTGGGGCTGGCCGCGCTGGGCCGCGACGACGGGCGTGATCGTCATCGCGGATCTGATCCTTCTGGTGCTCGGACTGCTCCTGTTCTTCGCGGGCACGCAGTTCATCCGCCTGGTGGCCGAGTACGCGGACGAGCTCCAAGCCACCGCTCAGGAGGTCATCACCTGGCTCAGATCGTTCGGGTTGGATCAACAAGCAGCGGATGCCGCGGCATCCATCCTTCAGCCGTCGAGCATCGTGGCGTTCGTCACTTCGCTCGGCGGCACCGCGCTCGGCATCCTGACCGCCCTGTTCTTCGTGTTCGCGTACGTGATCTTCATGGCCGTCGACGGCGCACGCTACGCGCGGGCCGAGACGAGCTATGGGCAGGTCGCCGCACACGCTCTGCAGCGGTTCCGCGCCTACAACTCCGGCGTGCGGCGGTACTACGTCGTCAACGTGAGCTTCGGCGCCGTCGTCGCGATCATCGACGGTCTCGCCCTGTGGGCACTCGGCATCCCGGTGCCGGCGGTGTGGGCGATCCTCGCGTTCGTGACCAATTTCATCCCGAACATCGGGTTCGTGATCGGCCTGATCCCGCCCGCTCTTCTGGCCCTCGTCGTCGGCGGCTGGCCCCTCATGCTCGCAGTGATCGCCGTCTACTGCGTCGTGAACGTCACCCTGCAGGTTCTCGTTCAGCCCAAGTTCGTGAGCGACGCGGTGAACCTGAGCCTCACACTGAGCTTCTTCTCGGTGATCTTCTGGACCTTCATCATGGGTCCGCTCGGCGCGATCCTCTCCATCCCGCTGACACTCCTCGTGCGCGCACTCGTGCTCGAGGGCGACCCGGGCACGCGGTGGCTGCGCTGGCTGTCTGGGGACGCCGTCACCGCCGTTCCCAATCCCTGACCGCGAGAAGGT
>NZ_WOYP01000085.1 GCF_011620715.1 Microbacterium sp.
TCGGTCAGGAGATCGAGGCCAAGATCCTCGAGCTCGACAAGAACCGCAACAACGTGGTCCTGTCGCGCCGCGCTCTGCTCGAGCAGACGCAGTCCGAGTCGCGTACGTCGTTCCTGAACAACCTGCACAAGGGTCAGGTCCGCAAGGGCACCGTGTCGTCGATCGTCAACTTCGGCGCGTTCGTCGATCTGGGCGGCGTGGACGGTCTGGTGCACGTCTCCGAGCTGTCCTGGAAGCACATCGAGCATGCCTCCGAGGTCGTCGAGGTCGGTCAGGAAGTCACCGTCGAGATCCTCGAGGTCGACCTGGATCGCGAGCGCGTGTCGCTCTCGCTCAAGGCGACCCAGGAGGACCCGTGGCAGGTCTTCGCCCGCACCCACGCCATCGGCCAGGTCACCCCGGGCAAGGTCACGAAGCTCGTTCCGTTCGGCGCGTTCGTCCGCGTCGCCGACGGTATCGAGGGCCTGGTGCACATCTCAGAGCTCTCCGGCAAGCACGTCGAGCTCGCCGAGCAGGTCGTGTCGGTCGGAGAAGAGGTCTTCGTCAAGGTCATCGACATCGACCTCGAGCGTCGCCGCATCTCTCTCTCGCTCAAGCAGGCGAACGAGTCGGTCGACCCGTTCGGCACTGAGTTCGACCCGGCCCTGTACGGCATGGTCACCGAGTACGACGAGAACGGGGACTACAAGTACCCCGAGGGCTTCGACCCGGAGACCAATGCCTGGAAGGAAGGCTCGGACGAGGCTCGCGAGAAGTGGGAGCTCGAGTACGCGGCTGCCCAGGCTCGCTGGGAGCAGCACAAGGCTGCCGTCGCCAAGTCGCTCGAGGCCGAGGCTGCTGCTCCGACGGAGACCAGCTCCGCTTCGAGCTCGTTCACCTCGGACAGCTCGTCCAGCGGCACCCTGGCCGACGACGAGGCGCTCGCCGCGCTTCGCGAGAAGCTCTCGGGTCGCTGATCCTGCACAGCATTTCCCGCTGGTCAGCCAGCGCATCGGGCCGTCACCTTCGGGTGGCGGCCCTTCGCGTTCGGCCGAACAGCCGGAGACTGCAGGCACGCTGACGCCGCGTTGAGGGCGAGTAGCGGCATCCGATCTCAGGCGGTGAGCCGGTAGCCCACCCCGCGCACGGTCTCGATCCAACGGGGACTGGACGGGGACTCGCCGAGCTTGCGTCGCAAGTTGGCCACATGCACCTCGATCGCGCGTGCATCACTGTCGCTGACGAACTCCACGCCGGTGTACTGCTCACCGCGCAGCATCATCGCCAGATCGGACTTCGCGCGCACGCGCCGGCCCGAACCGAGCAGATCGGCCATCCCCCCGCATCGTGGGCAGATCCTTCGCATCGCGCCGCGCCTGAAGTGCACGAATTCGCCGTGCGCGCAGCCGCGCGGGGCATGACATCCTCGATGTATGCCACTTGTCGCTCTCACCGGAGGCATCGCCTCTGGCAAGTCCACGATCGCGCGCCGCCTGGCCGGGCTCGGCGCGGTGATCGTCGACGCCGATCAGGTCGTCCGCGATGTTCAGCAGCCCGGCTCGCCTGTGCTCGCCGCGATCGCGGCCGAATTCGGCGAGCGGATGCTGCGTGAGGACGGCTCGCTCGACCGGGCCGCCCTCGGCTCGCGCGTTTTCGGAGACGCCGATGCGGTTCGGCGGCTCAACGCAATCGTGCACCCCGCGGTGGGCATCGAGTCGAATCGGCAGTTCGACGAGGCCTTCGCCGCCGACCCCGAAGCGGTGGTCGTTTACGACGTGCCGCTGCTGGCCGAGGCTCGGCTCGCCGACCCCTGGGATCTCATCGTCGTCGCCCATGCGCCCGCTGGAGTGCGCGCGCACCGTCTCGTCGAGCTGCGCGGCCTGAGCGAAGCGGACGCAGCGGCGCGGATCGCCTCGCAGGTCTCCGACGACGAGCGCCTGCGCATCGCCGACGTCGTGATCGACACGACGGGCTCGCTCCAGGACACCGCCGCCCGCGTCGACGATCTGTGGGAGCGGCTGCCGCAGCTCATCGAAGACAGGCGCACCGCCCCCGCGTGAACCGGGATGGGGCGACACCTTCGATCCGGAATCGGCTTCAATCCGGAATCGGCCGGTGCCATCGACGCCGCGGGGGTGCGACGGAGGCCGTTACGACGGCGGCGGAGCCTTCGGCTGACGGCGAACGCCCGCCGCGATGTCGGAGCCCGCGCCTAACCTGGACTGATGCAGACGACACGATCCGTGCGGCCGTTCGAGGTCGTCAGCGAGTACGTGCCCTCAGGCGACCAGCCGCAGGCCATCGCCGAACTCGCCGCCCGAATCAACGCGGGCGAGACTGATGTCGTGCTGCTCGGCGCCACCGGAACCGGCAAGTCGGCGACAACGGCATGGCTCATCGAGCAGGTGCAGCGCCCGACCCTCGTGCTGGCCCACAACAAGACCCTCGCCGCCCAGCTGGCGAATGAATTCCGCGATCTGATGCCGAACAACGCAGTGGAGTACTTCGTCTCGTACTACGACTACTACCAGCCGGAGGCCTACGTCCCGCAGACCGACACCTTCATCGAGAAGGACTCGTCGGTGAACGCCGAGGTAGAGCGTCTGCGCCACTCGACCACGAACTCGCTGCTCAGTCGACGCGATGTCATCGTCGTCTCCACCGTCTCGTGCATCTACGGCCTCGGTGCGCCCGAGGAGTACTTGCGGGCGATGGTCGCCTTGCAGGTGGGGGAGCGATACGACCGGGACGCCCTGATCCGCAAGTTCATCGCGATGCAGTACAACCGCAACGACGTCGACTTCTCCCGCGGCAACTTCCGGGTTCGCGGCGACACGATCGAGATCATCCCGGTCTACGAGGAGTACGCGATCCGCATCGAGCTGTTCGGCGATGAGATCGAAGCGCTCTACATGCTGCATCCGCTCACCGGAGACGTGGTGCAGCGGCTCGATTCGGTCCCGATCTTCCCGGCGTCGCACTACGTCGCCGGCACCGACACCGTCCAGCGCGCGATCGGCACGATCGAAGCCGAACTCGAGGTGCGTCTGAAAGAGCTCGAATCTCAGGGAAAGCTCCTCGAGGCGCAGCGACTGCGCATGCGCACCTCGTTCGACCTCGAGATGCTGCAGCAGCTCGGCTTCTGCTCGGGCATCGAGAACTATTCGCGCCACCTCGACGGACGAGCACCGGGCGAGGCGCCGCACTGCCTGCTCGACTTCTTCCCCGACGACTTCCTCGTCGTGATCGACGAGTCGCATGCCACCGTGCCGCAGATCGGCGCGATGTACGAGGGCGATGCCTCGCGCAAGCGCACGCTCGTCGAGCACGGCTTCCGGCTCCCGAGTGCGATGGACAACCGCCCACTGCGCTGGGACGAATTCAAGGATCGCGTGGGACAGACCGTGTATCTCTCGGCCACTCCGGGTCGCTACGAGATGGGCATCGCCGACGGGGTCGTCGAGCAGATCATCCGGCCCACCGGACTGGTCGACCCGCAGATCATCGTGAAGCCCTCGAAGGGCCAGATCGACGATCTGCTCGAAGAGATCCGCGTGCGCGCCGAGCGCAATGAGCGCGTCCTCGTGACGACCCTGACCAAGAAGATGGCTGAAGAGCTCACCGACTTCCTCGGTGAGCACGGCGTGCGCGTGCGCTACCTGCACTCGGACGTCGACACGCTCCGCCGCGTCGAGCTGCTCACCGAGTTGCGGGCCGGCGTCTACGACGTGCTCGTGGGCATCAACTTGCTGCGCGAGGGTCTCGACTTGCCCGAGGTCTCGCTCGTCGCGATCCTGGATGCCGACAAAGAGGGCTTCCTGCGGTCGGGAACGTCGCTCATCCAGACGATCGGCCGCGCGGCGCGCAACGTGTCGGGCGAAGTCCACATGTACGCCGACACGATCACCGACTCGATGAAGGCGGCGATCGGCGAGACCGACCGACGCCGCGAAAAGCAGGTGGCCTACAACCTCGAGAACGGCATCGACCCGACGCCGCTGCGCAAGAAGATCGCGGACATCACCGACGTCCTGGCCCGCGAGGGCGCCGACACCGCAGCGATGCTGTCGAAGCGGGATGCCGCCAAGCTCAAGTCGGGCAAGGGCAAGTCGCCGACGCCACGACTGCGGCACGAGGGAATCGCCGCCGAGGGCGCTGAACAGCTCGAGTCCACGATCCTCGACCTGTCGAATCAGATGCTCGCCGCGGCGGGCGAGCTGAAGTTCGAGCTCGCCGCGCGGCTGCGCGACGAGGTGCAGGACATGAAGAAGGAGTTGCGCGCCATGGAGCGCGCCGGCCACGCGTAGCGGCAGCCTCAGGGCGACGTAAAGGGCAGTGCAGGAGGGGCTTCGGCCCCGACCGGTCGAGCGAATTACCGGTCGATCCGGCGGATCCGTCGCGGGCTGAGGTCGCCCTCGGTATCGGTTTCGTTGCAGATGCATGAACACTGCGCCACCCTCTTGGCAGACTCTCGGCAGGCTCCTAGGCTCGGCGCAGGTGCGACGCAGCCCGATGCGAGGTGCGACCATCGAGCCGCCAAGCTCGCGCGACGTGCCGCCGTCCCCATCGGTCCGATCACAGAGGATGCTTCATGCGATCTCGGTCATTCACGCGGTCACACCCCGACCGCTC
>NZ_WOYP01000093.1 GCF_011620715.1 Microbacterium sp.
GGCTATCCGAATCTGCCCCAGCCGAGGTCGCGCCGCAGCGGCGTGCGCAGCGCGCGCTGCGACAGCGCCCACCCGGAACGGGCGGGCTCGTCGTCGGCGGTCGCGCCGGCCGACTCCTCGGCATAGGCCTCGGTCACGACCGCGATCAGGGCCGCGAGCTCGTCGCCGGTGGGATCGCCCTGCAGCACATCGACGCGCATGCTGTCAGCGGGCTGCGCGTCGCCGGTCGAACCCGTCATAGCGGGATATTACCGTGCTTCTTCGGCGGCAGGCTGGCCCGCTTGCCGCGCAGGGCGCGCAGCGCCTTCGCGACGGCCACCCGGGTCTGAGCGGGTTCGATGATGCCGTCAAGCTCACCGCGCTCGGCGGCCAGGAACGGGGATGCCACGTCGTGGGTGTACTGGTTCGCCAGACGCGTGCGCACGGCGGCGACGTCTTCGCCGGCCTCCTCCGCTCGCTTGATCTCGCCGCGGTAGAGGATGTTCACGGCACCCTGGCCGCCCATCACCGCGATCTCGGCCGTGGGCCAGGCGAGGTTGATGTCGGCGCCGAGCTGCTTGGACCCCATCACGATGTACGCGCCGCCGTAGGCCTTGCGCAGGATCACGGTCACGAGCGGCACAGTCGCTTCGGCGTAGGCGTAGAGCAGCTTCGCACCGCGACGGATGACGCCTTCCCACTCCTGGTCGGTACCGGGCAGGTAGCCGGGCACATCGACCAGAGTCACGATCGGAACGGAGAACGCGTCGCAGAACCGCACGAACCGGCTGGCCTTCTCGCCGGCGCGGATGTTCAGGGTGCCCGCCATCTGCGAGGGCTGGTTGGCGACGATGCCGACGGTGCGACCTTCGATGCGGCCGAACCCGACGACGATGTTCGGGGCGAACAGGGGCTGCACCTCGAGGAAGTCGCCATGGTCGACGATGTGCGAGATGACCTGGTGGATGTCGTACGGCTGATTCGCGGAATCCGGCACGATCGTGTTCAGGAAGCGGTCGGCATCCGTCGTCTCGAACTCGAACTCGCTCTCGTACAGCGGGAGCTCGGCCATGTTGTTGTCGGGGAGGAAGCCGAGAAGCGTGCGCGCGTAGTCGATCGCGTCGTCCTCGTCCTCGGCGAGGTAATGGGCGACGCCCGAGCGGGTGTTGTGGGTGTATGCGCCGCCGAGCTCCTCCATGCCGACGTCCTCGCCGGTGACGGTCTTGATCACGTCGGGGCCGGTCACGAACATCTGGCTGGTCTTGTCGACCATGATCACGAAGTCGGTCAGGGCGGGGGAATAGACCGCGCCGCCCGCGGCCGGCCCCATGATGAGCGAGATCTGCGGGATCACGCCGGAGGCTCGGGTGTTCAGGCGGAAGATCTCGCCGTACTTGCCGAGCGCGACGACGCCCTCCTGGATGCGGGCGCCTCCGGAGTCCAGGATGCCGATGATCGGAATCCCGCCGCGGAGGGCGAACTCCATGACCTTGACGATCTTCTCGCCGGCGACCTCGCCGAGAGATCCGCCGAACGTCGAGAAGTCCTGGGCGTACACCGCAACGTTGCGGCCGTGGATCGTGCCGACGCCGGTCACGACCGAGTCGCCGTATGGCCGCGACTTGTCCATGCCGAACGCGGTGGTGCGGTGACGCACGTACTCGTCGAACTCGACGAAGCTCCCCAGGTCGACCAGCATCTCGATGCGCTCACGCGCGGTGAGCTTGCCCTTCGCGTGCTGCTTCTGCTGAGCCGACTGCTCCGCGTCGACCACGGCCTCTTGGAAGCGCGAGCGGAGGTCGGCGATCTTGCCGGCAGTGGTCGAGAGGTCGGGCTGATCGGTCACGCGTACCAGACTATCGGCGGGTTTGCCCGTCAGGTTGGAGAGTTCGCACAAGGGGGCGCCGCATCCGCTGTCCGTGTGTGCCATGGTCGGCCAGCGTAGGCTGATGCTCATGTCGATTCCGCTTCAGGGGTACCCCCGCTCTGCCGCCGTTTCGCCCCGCCTGCAGGTGATCGAGTCGACCGGCTCGACCAACGCCGACCTCCTCAAGGCGGCCGCCGCCTCGCCCGAGCAGTGGCCGCACCTGTCGGTCATGCTGACCACCGATCAGCGCGCCGGGCGCGGGCGCCTCGATCGCACCTGGACGGCACCCCCCGGAACCGGGCTGGCCGTCTCGGTGCTGGTGCGCGTGCCCGATCTGCCGGTGCCGGCGCGCGGATGGATCCCGCTGATCGCGGGCGCCGCCATGACGCGCGCGGTGCTCGACCAGCTGCGCGGCACGGGACACCGCGCCGGGCTGAAGTGGCCGAACGACGTGCTGCTTGACGGGGGCAAGGTGAGCGGCATCCTCGCAGAGGTCGTGCCCGGGCATCCGGAGGCGGTCGTGATCGGCGTGGGCGTGAACACGCGAATGGCCCGCGCCGACCTGCCGGTCGAAACAGCCACGTCGTTCCTCGCTGTCGGGCTGGAAGTCGACGAGGATCGCCTGCTCGCTGATTACCTCGTCGCGCTGGATGCCCAGCTGAGCGCACTCGCGGCGGCTCAGGGCGACGCCGCCGCGGCTGGTGTCCTCGGCGAGATCGAGACGCTGTGCACCACGATCGGATCGGAGGTCGTCGTGTCACTGCCGGACGGCACGCAGCTGCACGGGCGCGCCGAGCGAATCGACCGTGAGGGCCGGCTGGTGGTCCTGGCCGGTGAGGTCGAGACGGCCGTGTCGGCCGGAGACGTCGTCCACGTGCGCTGAGAGTGGGCGTGGCAGCCCTCGGTGTCGCCGCCGGGCCTCACAATGGGAGCATGACCCAGCCGACCACGTATGGCGGCAGAGCGCCCATGATGGTGCCCGGCGCGCCCACGCCCGAGCTGCGGGTCGCGAGGTTTCGCGGACGCGCGCTCCGGCTGGTCTGGTCAGCTCTCGTGCTGGTCGCGGTCGCCGGCGCGCTGGGCTATCTCTACGGGAATCTTCCGGCGCCGCTCGAGAACTGGATGCTGCTGACCGCCGCCGCGGTCGTGGTGCTGTTCCTGGTGCTCCTGCCTTTCCTCTCGTGGTGGGCGCACGTCTACACGATCACCACCCGGCGGGTGATGGAGCGGCGGGGAATCTTCGGCGTCCACCGGCGCGAGCTGACTCACGTGCGCGGCTACACGATCCAGGAGACCCGCGGTCTCGTGCAGCGGATGTGGGGAGCCGGCACGCTCACCCTCTCCAACGGCGTCGACGAACCGCTGGTGCTGGCGAACGTTCCGAGCGTCGCGCTCGTGCACGAGGCCCTCATCGACCAGGTCGAGGTCAACCAGATTTTGGCACACCGCGACGCGCAGGCCTTGCCGCCGATGCCGCCGCCTCCGCCCGTGCCCTGACGCGCCCCCCGCAAGCGGGTGGACGCGCCCCGCGCCTGCGGGATGATGGGAGCGGAGCAAGCGACCGGAAGGATGCTCATGGCGTTGCGAGTCGGAGTCGTCGGCGGTGGACAGCTGGCGCGCATGATGATCGCGCCGGCGGTCGAACTGGGGATCGAGCTGCACGTGCTCGCCGAAGAGGACGGGATGTCGGCATCGCCGGCAGCGACAGCGGTCGGCGACTACCGCGACGCCGCCACCGTGCTCGATTTCGCCCGCGGGGTGGACGTGATCACGTTCGACCACGAGCACGTCCCGCAGGATGTGCTCGCCACCCTCGTGGCGGCGGGAATCGTGGTGCGGCCCGGTCCCGGGGCGCTGCGGATCGCGCAGGACAAGCTCGTCATGCGGGCCCGGATGCAGGAACTTGGGATGCCGCAGCCGGAGTGGGCGGCCGTCACCGGACCGGACGAGCTGCAGAGATTTCTCGAAGCCCACGACGGACGCGCCGTCGTCAAGACCCCGCGCGGCGGCTACGACGGAAAGGGCGTGCGCGTCGTGTCGGCGGCGACGGAGGCCGACGACTGGTTCGCCGCGCTCGCCGAGGACGCGCACGGAGGCGCCCTCCTGGTCGAGGAGCTGGTGGATTTCACGCGAGAGCTCGCGCAGCAGGTCGCCCGCCGCCCGTCCGGCGAGGTCCGCGCCTACCCCGTGGTCGAGACCGTGCAGCGGGGTGGAGTGTGCGCGGAGGTCATCGCGCCCGCGCCGCATGCGGCCGGCCGGCTCGCCGACGTCGCCGCGCGCATCGGGGTCGGAATCGCCGAAGGCCTCGATGTCACCGGGATGCTGGCGGTCGAGCTGTTCGAGACCACTGACGAGCGGCTGCTTGTCAACGAGCTCGCGATGCGGCCGCACAACAGCGGCCATTGGAGCCAGGACGGCGCTGTGACGAGTCAGTTCGAGCAGCATCTGCGCGCAGTGCTCGACCTGCCGCTGGGCGATCCCGAGCCGCGCGCAGAATGGTCGGTCATGGTGAACATCCTCGGCGGACCGGCCGAGGGGTCGATCGACGAGCGGTTCGCTGCGGCGATGGCCGAGCACCCCGCCGCGAAGATCCACGCGTACGGCAAGGCTTCTCGTCCCGGTCGCAAGGTGGGGCACGTCAACGTCGCCGGCGACGACCTCGACGAGGTCGCCTACCAGGCGCGTGCCGCGGCATCCTTCTTCCTCGACTGACCGCCCCGGCCGGCCCGCCCCCGCCGAGGTGGTG
>NZ_WOYP01000012.1 GCF_011620715.1 Microbacterium sp.
GGTCGCTGCGCACCTGGAGCGGAATGGAGCCGACTACGGGACTTGAACCCGTAACACTCGTGATCGAGGGCGAGTCGGATCACGTCCACGTCGCGCACGACTTCCCAGCCGATGCCCCGTTCGTTCTCAGCCGGTGCGGCATCGCCCTGGATCGCACCGCCAAACGGGACGCCGACATCGTGACCAGTGAGGGCCGCGATATCCGCTGAGCCTGCCTCGCCGCCGTTCAGGCGTCCCCGGCTTGCCCGCTGTGCGGCGTCCTGGTCTGACTACCCTGGGGCTGATCGAGCGACGGGGTCGTCCCCGACGTACCTTCAGACGCTCCTTAAGCGCGACCGCTGGTATCTGATTCCTGTTTAGAGGCCGACCTGGGTCACGCCGAACTCAGCTTCTTCGGGCGTGAAGCCATCGAACACCAGTTGGTCAATCAGCGCTTGACGCGAGAACGCCATGGTGTCGAGGTACTGCTGTGCCTTCTCGGCAGCCTCGGCGTTCCAATCGGGGGCGATGGTGTCCACGGCGAATGTCGCGACTTCGACGGGGAAGCCCTCGAACTCTAGTTGGGCTATGAGACCGGAACGGGAGAATCCCATGATGGCCAGGTACTGCTCACCCTTGGCGACGGCATTCTGCTGCTCGAGCGTCATCTCTGGCGCTGACGGTTCCGCAGGCGCCTCCGATTGGGTGGGGGCCTCCTCTGCGGGCGTTGACGGGGCTGGCGCGTCGGGTGTGGGCGAACCACCGCATCCCGCGAGAGCGATAGCGAGAACAACGGCGGCGAGGGCCGCCGGGATGGTCTTGTTATGCAAGACTCTGCCTTTCGTCATTGGTTCTCACACCAGCAGAACCTGGATGCTCACACGGGACTCGTCACATTGGCCAGGCTGGCAGTCGTGATGAGGTCTCACCTCATGCCGGTCGCTGCACTCGTTCACATCAAGTGGAACCGACCTGTTTCACGAAAGTATCGGATGAGTTCGTCGGAGTCAGGGACCAACGTCCCACGGAATGAACGGCAGACTGTCAGCCGACGCCACGACGACGCGGGCTTCCTCCGCTCACTGGTCGCACTCGGCGGCGCCGCTCCACAGCCCTCACAAGGGCAGGCGGAAGCCATCCGCTGATGCACGCTTGTTGCACGACGCCCAGAACCCCGGACCGGAAACCAGCGCCGCTCAGGGGTTCTTGTGGAGCCGACTACGGGACTTGAACCCGTAACCCCCTAATTACAAGTTAGGTGCGCTACCAATTGCGCCAAGTCGGCAGGTACAGAAGTCTACCGAAGCCGATGGAGCGGCATCCGGCTCTACGGAGTCGGCGTGGGCGTCGCGCTCTGCGACGGGCTCACCGTCGGAGTGGGCGTGCTGTAGTAGGCGTCACTCGCGCTCGTGAGGACGAACTGCGCGAACTCCTTCGGATCATCGAGAGCGCCGACGTAGGGGATGCCGTTCACCAGCACCATGGGCGTGCCGGTCAGGGAGACGTCCTTCGTGTCGGGAAGACCCTGCAGTGCACGCTCGGTGGCGCCTTTCGCCCACGCCGCGAACGCCTGCTTCTCGATGCAGGAACGCACGACCTTCGGGGACTCGACACCGGATGCCTGCGCCATGTTGGCCAGTTCCACGTCGGTGTAGCCGTCGGAGTCGACGTCGGGCTGTCCGGTCAGAAGCGCGTTGTTGAACGCGAAGAACGCGCCAGGCGAGTGAGTGGCCACGCACGCGGCGGCGCTCGCGGCGCGGAGGGAGTACTTGGTGCCGTTCGATTTGGCAGTCAGCATCGCGACCGGGTAATAAGTCAGCGTCGCAGCATCCTCGCTCACCCACTTCGAGAGCTGCTGCACATTCGCGACCTGGAAGTCGTGGGAACCGGTGGAGAGGTAGTCGACGTAGACGCGGATGTCCACGACGGGCTGCTCGGCCGCCGTCGGCGTCTGCGTCGGCGTGGGGGTCTCCGCGGGCACGGCTTCGAGCGACTGTGCGGCGGCCCCATCATCGACCGCGCCGGAATCGGTCGCAGAGCCGACGCCGGAGACCGTCGTGACGACGAACCCGTCGTCCGTGACATTCGTGGGGCTGAGCTGCGGCTGCGACGCCGACGAGGTGACCGCCCAGGTGACCACGACGGCGGCGATCGCGACGACCGCGACGATGACGGCGGCGATCGTCGTGGTGCGGATGACCCGTGCTCGCGACTGCTGGGCCTGAACCTGCTGCGCCTTCTCGCGGACCGCGTGACGGCGGTCCCGCTCGGCGGGCACGTTCGGGGACTCGTCGCTCGACATGGGACCTCTCGGGACGGACTGCGGGCCGGGATGGCCCTGCGTGGTCGCACGGGAGACGACCGTGACGATGCTAACCAGGCAGGCTGGGAAATACCCAGACGACGCCTGCGCAGGCCCCGTGTCATACTTGACGAACGCCCAACGACGAGCGTGCGGTTCGCCCCGCAAATTCCATCACTACGGATCGTCCGGCACGTACCTGCCGGTGAAGGAGAAGAGAATCATGGCGTCAGTCACGTTCGAAAACGCGACGCGCTTGTACCCCGGGGGCACTCGCGCCGCCGTCGACAAGCTCAACCTCGAGGTCGGCGACGGGGAATTCCTCGTTCTGGTCGGACCCTCCGGATGCGGCAAGTCCACGTCACTGCGCATGCTCGCAGGTCTCGAGGAGATCAACTCCGGCCGCATCCTCATCGGTGAGCGCGACGTCACGGACGTTCCGCCGAAGGACCGCGACATCGCGATGGTGTTCCAGAACTACGCGCTGTACCCGCACATGACGGTCGCCGAGAACATGGGTTTCGCCCTGAAGATCGCCGGCGTCGGCAAGGACGAGCGCGCTGCCCGCGTGCTCGAGGCAGCCAAGCTCCTCGACCTCGAGGACTACCTGACCCGCAAGCCGAAAGCCCTCTCGGGCGGCCAGCGTCAGCGCGTCGCGATGGGTCGCGCCATCGTCCGCCAGCCGCAGGTGTTCCTCATGGACGAGCCGCTGTCGAACCTCGATGCGAAGCTGCGCGTGCAGACGCGCACGCAGATCGCGTCGCTGCAGCGCCGCCTCGGCGTCACCACCGTGTACGTCACGCACGACCAGACCGAGGCGCTCACCATGGGTGACCGCATCGCGGTGCTGAAGGACGGACTGCTGCAGCAGGTGGGAACGCCCCGTGACCTGTACGAGCGCCCGAACAACGTGTTCGTCGCCGGCTTCATCGGCTCGCCCGCCATGAACCTGTTCCCGGCAGATCTCGCCGAGGGCGGAGTGCAGTTCGGTTCAGAGGTCGTGCACCTCGACCGCGACACGGTGGGCCGAGCGAACGGCAGCCAGGTCATGATCGGCGTGCGCCCCGAGGACATCATGGTGGGCCCCGCCGATGGCAAGGGCCTCTCGGTCGTCATCGACCTCGTCGAGGAGCTCGGCGCCGACGGCTACCTCTACGGCCACACCGACATCGCCGGCCAGCGCACCGACATCGTCGCCCGCGTCGACGGCCGCCGTCACCCCGACGCGGGTGAGACGGTCACGCTCGCCGCAACACCCGGTCACGTGCATGCGTTCGACCTCGAGACGGGCGAACGCCTGAACGACGTTCCGGTCATCGCGGGCAGCTGATATCGCGATTGCGGCGCGGAGGGTCACTTGACCCCCGCGCCGCGGTTCGCTCTTCCACGACTTTCCCACGACGCCTTCGGGGTACCAGGTGCCAGACGCACTCAGCATCACCGCGAGTTCGGTGGATCCCGGTCTGCTGGCCCTCCCCTGGTCGACTCCGCTGGCCGAATGGCCCAGCAGCACCATCGTGTTCCTGCCGAAGGGGCTCTCACGGCACCTCGTCCGCTTCGCGAACCTCTCCGGCCGGGTCGTCGCCATCAAGGAGACGACAGAGGAGATGGCCCGCCGCGAGTATGACATGCTCGGAAACCTCGACCGCCTCGACGCACCGTGCGTCGATCGCGTCGCCGTCATCGGCGGACGCAAAGATGCCGGCGGCGACCCGCTGCCGGCCGCACTGGTCACCGCGCACCTGACGTTCTCGCTCCCCTACCGGGCGCTGTTCACCCAGGTGCTGCGGCCCGATACCGCGGGCCGCCTCGTCGACGCACTCGCGGTGCTGCTCGTGCGGCTGCACAACGTGGGCTTCTTCTGGGGCGACGTGTCGCTGTCCAACACGCTCTTCCGCCGGGATGCCGGGGCGTTCGCCGCCTACCTCGTGGATGCCGAGACCGGTGAGCTGCACGAGAGCGGGCTCACCCGCGGCCAGCGCGAGCACGACCTCGACGTTGCGCGCACGAACATCGCGGGCGAGATCATGGACCTCGAAGCGGGCGGGCGACTCGAAGGCGGCGTGGACGCGGTCGCGCTCGCCGACGGCATCATGTCGTCGTACCGCTCATTGTGGACCGCACTCACCGACGAGGAGGCGTTCTCGCCGAACGAGTCGTGGCGCATCACCGAACGCGTGCAGCGCCTCAATGATCTCGGTTTCGACATCGGCGAGATGTCGATCCAGGCCATGGCCGATGGCACGAAGGTGTCGATCCAGCCGAAGGTGGTGGATGCTGGGCATCACACCCGCCGGTTGCTCCGGCTCACCGGACTCGACGTCGAGGAGAACCAGGCACGCCGGCTGCTGAACGACCTCGATGAGTTTCGCGCGCGCGTCTCACGGCTGGGCGAGGACGAGCAGATGGTCGCCCACGAATGGCTGACCCGTGTCTTCGAGCCGGTGGTGAAAGCCATCCCGTTCGACCTGAGGGCGAAGCTGGAGCCCGCCGAGGTGTTCCACCAGGTGCTCGAGCACCGCTGGTACATGTCGCAGGCGCGCGGCAAGTCGGTGCCGCTCGCCGAGGTGCTCTCCAGCTACATCGACGATGTTCTCAGCCATCGCCGCGACGAGGCGACCGTGATGGGCCCGGCCACCGAGACGATGGCCCTGCCCGCCGTCACCGCCGACATCCCCGTGCAGGAAGACGATGATGCCGAGGGCGTCGACTGGCGCGACCTGGTCTGAATCTCGATACGCTCGCAGGCTCGCTCCTCGATCTTGATCCGAGCCGCGTCAATATCCGATGGTGAAGCGCTCGCGCGAGTGCTTCGGTCTCTCGATCTCGTCGACGACCGCGACCGCGAGGTCCGGTCCCGAGATGTACGACTCGCCGTCGGCATCCGTCACGACGACGTCGCCGCCATCGCGGTAGGCACCGGTGCGCTCGCCCGGGTTCCACGATCCGAAGCCGCCGGCCGGGTGGATGTAGAACCAGTCGCGCGCGGCATCCGTCTTCTCGAGATCCTCGAGGATGCCGATCGCCTCGAGCGCCTCGGGCTTGTACTCCTCGGTGAACGAGTCCAGGTCGACGAGCCGCGGGCCGCCTTCGGCGACGAGGCTTCCGCCCGCGCCGCCGATCACGCCGATGCGCACGTCAGGCGAAAGCGATGCGACCAATTCGGCGACGCCCGGGCGCACACGGCCGACCATGTCGCCGCGGGCGGGCACGGTCGAGACGACGACGTCGACGCCCTGAAGCTCGGCGGCGAGACTGGGCGCATCCAACAGCGTCCCTTCGAGGTAGGTGGCACCCTCCACGCGCTCAGCCGGCACGCTGCGGGCGACCGAGACGACCGTGTGCCCCCGGCTCACCGCCTCGGCGACGATGTTGCGGCCGGCGTAGCCGGTTCCTCCGATGACGGCGATGCGTGCCATGGTGTTTTCCTTTCGACGGGGGTAGTCGACAGCAAGAGCGATCGGAGAAGTTTCATTCCCGAGAATGAAACGTGACGACTTCGGGACTCAGTCGCTCTTGTGCGCGCGCAGCATGGAGACCTGGTAGAGGGCGACGGATGCCGCGATCCCGGCGTTCAGCGACTCGGTGGCCGCCTCGATCGGGATGGACACGATCTGGTCGCAGTTCTCGCTGACCAGTCGGGACAGCCCTTTGCCCTCGGACCCCACGACGATCACGACGGGGCGGTCGGCCAGCGCCAGCGCCGGCAGCGAGACGTCGCCGCCGCCGTCGAGCCCGAGGACGAAGACGCCCTGCTTCTTGAAGTCCTTGAGCGTCGAGGTGAGGTTCGGTGCGATCGCGACGGGGATGCGCGCGGCAGCGCCGGCACTCGTCTTCCACGCCGCGCTGTTCACGCTCGCCGAGCGCCGCTGCGGCAGGATGACGCCGTGACCGCCGAACGCGCCGGTGGAGCGGATGATCGCGCCGAGGTTGCGAGGATCCGTGATGCCGTCCAGCGCGACGAACAGCGGCACCTGGCCCTTGTCGATCACGCCCTCGAGCAGGTCCTGCGGGTGCGCGTACTCGTACGGCGGCACCTTGAGCGCGACGCCCTGGTGCACGCCGTCGAAGCCGGCCATGCGGTCCAGCTCGGGGCGGGTGACCTCCATGACCGGGATCTGGCGGTGGGTCGCGATGGAGAGCATCTCTTTGACGCGGTCGTCCATCTCGACGCGCTGGGCGATGTAGAACGCGGTGGCGGGAATCTTGGCGCGCAGCGCCTCGAGCACCGAGTTGCGCCCGGTGACCACTTCGGTGTCGTCGTCCTTCTTCGCCGCGCGCGGGCGCGACTGCGCCTGACCGGCAGGCTTGCCCTTGCCTCCGGCCGCCGTATAGCGCTCGGCTGCGGCCTTGCGCTTGCCCGCGGGGTGCCAGGCGCGGTCCTCCGCCTTGGGCGTCGGCCCGCGGCCTTCCAGCGAGCGCTTGTTCTTGCCTCCCGTGCCCTTCGTGGGGCCCTTCTTGCCCTTGCTGGCGCCCGGGCGCCCGGGCTTGCTACCGGCCATGAATACTCCAATGCGTTGCGTCGTTCGTGTCTTCGAGCGTGATGCCCGCCGCGGCCACCGCATCGCGGATGCGATCCGCTGCCGCCCAGTCCTTGACGGCGCGCGCATCGGCGCGCTGCGCGATCAGGCTCTGCACGAGTGCGTCCAGAGCCGAGGCGTCGGCACGGGTCGGCGCGGATCCCCACGCCGGGTCGAGCGGGTCGATGCCGAGCAGGCCCGTCATGATCGCCACATCCGCGAACGCCGTGGTCATCGCGTGATGATCGCCCACGTCCAGTGCCGTGTTGCCGGCCCGCACCGTCTCGTGCAGTACGGCCAGCGCCTGGGGGACGCCGAGGTCGTCGTCCATGGCTGCGGCGAAACGCTCGGGTGCGACGGCGGCCAGGCGCAGGTCGCGGGAGTCGTCCTGGAGCGTGCGCACGGCGCGCTCGAGGAAGGTTCGGATGCGCTCCAGGGCGATCTCGGCCTCGTCGAACGAGGATGCCGAGATGTCGAGGCTCGAGCGGTAGTGCGCCGCCGCGAGCGCGTAGCGGACCACGAGCGGATCCCGCTCGCGGAGCACGTCCTCGGCCAGCAGGAAGTTGCCCAGCGACTTCGACATCTTCTGGTCACCGACGGTCACCAGGCCGTTGTGCACCCAGTAGCGGGCGAACGGGTCGCCCGCCGCGGTGGACTGCGCCAGTTCGTTCTCGTGGTGCGGGAAGCGCAGATCGAGTCCCCCACCGTGGATGTCGAACTCGGGTCCGAGGTAGCGGCGCGCCATGGCGGAGCACTCGATGTGCCATCCCGGCCGGCCCGGGCCCCACGGTGATGCCCAGGCCGCGCTTTCGGGCTCGCCGGGCTTGACGCCCTTCCACAGGGCGAAATCGCGCGGGTCGCGCTTGCCGCGGGGGTCGGCATCCGCGGCGGATTCCATCGCATCGAGCGACTGCCGCGTGAGCGTGCCGTACGCGGACCACGAGCGCACGTCGAAGTACACGTCGCCGTTCGCCGCATACGCGTGCCCCGCCTCGACCAGTCGCGCGATCAGCTCCTGCATCTGAGGGATGGACGCGGTCGCGCGCGGCTCGTACGTCGGGGGCGCGATGCCGATCGCGGCATACGCTTTCGAGAACTCCAGCTCCATCCGGTACGCGAGCGCCCACCACGGCTCGACATCAGTCGCGTTCGCGAGCACCTTGTCGTCGATGTCGGTGACGTTGCGCACGAACGTGACCCGGCCGAACCGGTGCGCGAGCCAGCGCCGCAGGATGTCGAAGCTCAGGGCACCGCGAAGATGACCGATGTGGGGGCCGGATTGCACGGTCGGTCCGCAGACGTACACCGTCACGTTCGAAGGGTCCAGCGGCACGAAATCGCGCAGAGCCTGCGCTTTGGTGTCGTAGAGCCTCACAGGCGATGTACCGGGTGTCACCGCACCAGCCTACCGGCGGGGCATCCGCCCAACCTGGCCGTGACTCCTTGGGCCGATCGGTCGGTGGCGGCGCGGCGGCGCCAGCCGGATGCAGTATCAATGACAGTGTGCTCCACGTCCTCGCCGTCCTCGCCGCGGCGCTGCTGTTCGGGACGACAGGCACATCGATGGCCCTCGGGCCCGACGACACCACTCCCCTGTCGGTCGGCGCCGTCCGCCTGGTGATCGGCGGCACAGGGCTCGCGATCATCGCGTTCGTGCTCGCACGCCGGCACGCGCGCCACACCGCCGCGCCTGCGCCGGGCTTCGGCGTCCGTCCGCTCGGTCTCATGGTGCTGACCGGCTTGTGCCTCGCCCTGTACCAGCCGCTGTTCTTCCTCGGAACCGAGCGCAATGGCGTGGCGGTGGGCACCGTGGTCGCGCTGGGCTCGGCACCGATCCTCGCCGGGCTCCTGGAATGGGTGCTGACCCGCCGGATGCCCAGCACGACGTGGATGATGGCAACCGCGCTCGCGACCGTCGGCGTCGTGCTGCTCGGCTTCGGGGGCGAGGCCGCCGCCGCCGGCGGCGGCGGGGGCGGCACCGACCCGATCGGACTGCTGGCCAGCGTGGGCGCGGGCGCCACCTTCGCCGTGATCGCGAACACTCAGCGGCGCCTGCTGGACGAGGGCTGGGACCCCTTCACGGTGGTGGGTTCCATGGGGGCGAGTTCGGCCGTGGTGTCGGCGTTCGTGCTTCCGTTCGTCGATCTCAGCTGGCTCGGCACCACATCGGGATTGGTGATGGCGCTGTGGCTCGGTCTGGCAACCATCTCGATCGCCTATGTGATGTTCACATGGGGTCTGGGCGGCCTCACCGCCGCGACCGCCGCGACCCTGACCCTCGGTGAGCCGCTCACGGCCAGCGTCCTGGGGATCGTCGTCCTCGGCGAGCGGCTCTCCGCGCTCGCGATCGTCGGCCTCGTGATCCTCGCCGCCGGGCTCGCGCTTCTCGCCTGGGGCTCGCGTGCGTCGCGCGACCCGGCGCCGTTCGCAGTGGAGGGGTGAGGGTGCCTCGCACCGACGACTCGTTCTCGGTGTTCATGGCCCGCTCCCTCCGCGGGACCGGTTCAGCTCGGCACGACGAGCGCCATCGCGAATGCGGAGACGCCCTCTCCGCGGCCAGTGAACCCGAGACCGTCGGTGGTGGTCGCCGAGACAGACACCGACGCACCGCCCAGCGCGGTCGACAGCACCGCTTCGGCTTCGGCGCGGCGCGCGCTGAAGCGCGGACGGTTCGCCTGCACTTGCACCGCCACGTTGCCGACGCGCCAGCCCGCCTCACCGAGCAGCCCGAGGGTGCGCGAGAGGAACGCGGCCGCGTGGGCGCCCGCGTATTCGGGGTGGTCGGTGCCGAAGTGGGTGCCGATATCGCCGAGCCCGGCCGCCGAAAGCAGCGCGTCGACGATCGCGTGCGCGACGGCGTCGCCGTCGGAGTGGCCGGAGAGTGCCGGCTCCCCGGGCCATTCGAGTCCGGCGAGCCACAGCGGGCCCTCACCGCCGAACGCGTGCACATCGGTGCCGACGCCGACCCGGGGCGCGGGCGTCGGGTTCTCCAGATGCGCCGCTGAGGCCAGGAGCGGATGCCGCGCCACGAGTGATCGGGCACGCTCGAGGTCGGCGGGGGTGGTGATCTTGAACGCGAGGGCATCGCCCTCCACGACGGCGACGCTGTGGCCGGCCGCCGCGACCAGCGCGGCGTCGTCGGTGAAGTCCTGATCGGCGCCCCGATAGGCGGCATCCAGGATGTCGCGACGGAAGCCCTGCGGCGTCTGCGCGGCCGACAGCTCGGAGCGCTCGACAGCGGCCACGATACGGGCGTCCTCGACGCGCTTGATCGTATCGATCACCGGCAGCACGGGGACAGCGCCGACACCACCAGCATCGACGGCGGCGATGACGCGCTCGAACACGCCAGGGGGCGTCAGGGCCCGTGCGGCATCGTGCACCAGCACGATCTCGACGTCGCCCCAGAGTGCGTTCAGCCCCGCGGCCACCGACGCCTGACGCGATGAACCGCCTGCGACGACCGAGACGAGGTCACGGCGATCGCCGGCGGCGGCGAGCGCGTCGGTCAGCGCATCGCCCTCACGGCCTGCGGGCGCCACGATGACGATCTGCGCCTCAGGCGCCTGGAGCACGCGCGTGAGGGCATGGCGAAGCATCGTGTGCTCGTCGATGCCGACGAACGCCTTCGGTGCGCCGGCGGCAAGACGTGTTCCAGACCCGGCCGCGACGACGATGACCGCGATTCGCGGCACAGGCGTGATATTCACGCCTGTCACGCTACCGCTCGATCAAGACGCCAGAACCTCGTCGAGGATCGCGCCGGCCTGCTCTTCGTCGGTCTTTTCGGCGAGCGCGAGCTCGGAGATCAGGATCTGCTTCGCCTTCGCGAGCATGCGCTTCTCACCGGCGGACAGTCCGCGGTCCTGGTCGCGGCGCCAGAGGTCGCGCACGACCTCGCTCACCTTGATGACATCGCCGGAGGCGAGCTTCTCGAGGTTGGCCTTGTACCGGCGCGACCAGTTCGTGGGCTCCTCGGTGAACGGCGCACGCAACACCTCGAAGACCTTGTCGAGGCCTTCCTTGCCGATGACGTCGCGAACGCCGACGAGGTCGACGTTCTCAGCCGGGACCTCGATGATCAGATCACCCTGGGTGACGTTGAGCTTCAGATATCGCTTGGTCTCACCTTTGATGACCCGGTCTTTGACTTCGATGATCGTCGCGGCCCCGTGATGGGGGTAGACGACCGTTTCGCCAACCTCAAAAAGCATGGAGTTATGTCCTTCCGGCAACCTCCAGGATACCACAGGCGAAGATGCGGTAAGGTTCGCCGCCCACCCCTGGCGCGGCACACCGCACCGCCGGCGGCGCACCCCTAGAATGCTAGGAGATGCCGTCATCCGTCCCGGGAGGACCCGTGAAATCGCGCCTTATCGCGTCGCTCGCCCTAGGAGCCCTCGTGGCCCTTGGAACAAGTGGCTGCGCCATGCTCTCGACGCAGGCGACCATGATCCCGTACTCGCCGTCCGACGGCGTGAACATCCCCGATTCCGGGCCGCTTCAAGTGCGCAACGTGCTCGTCGTCAGCGATGAGGAGGGCGTCGACGGAAACCTCGTCGCCGCGATCGTCAACGGCACCAGCGAGGCGCACACCCTCAACATCGAGTACGGCGAGGGTTCGTCGAAGTCGGCGGAGAAGATCCGCGTTCCCGCGAACACCACGGTGAGCCTCGGCACGGCCGAGACCGACCCGCTGCTGCTCGAGGGGATCGACACGAAGCCGGGTGCCAACCTGCCGATGTTCTTCCAGTCCGGCGACAGCGACGGCATCCTGTTCGACGTGCCCGTCCTCGACGGCTCGCTCGACTACTACGGCGACCTGCTGCCCTGAGCGCGGTGCGGTGCGACGGCCTCAGCCCTCGAACCGGTAGCCGAGCCCACGGACGGTCATGAGCATCGACGGGTCGCTCGGGTGCTTCTCGATCCGTGAGCGGATGCGCTTGATGTGCACGTCGAGCGTCTTGGTATCGCCGAAGTAGTCGGTGCCCCAGACCCGATCGATCAGCTGCCCGCGCGTGAGAACGCGGCCGGCATTGCGCATGAGCACTTCGAGCAGCTCGAATTCCTTGAGCGGCATGTTTATCTCGCGCCCGTCGACCGCGACGGTGTGGCGATCGATGTCAAGCACCACGCGTCCTGCGTCGAGCACGTGGTCCTCCAGGTCCGCTTCGTTCTGCGAGAGACGGCGCAGCACTGCACGCATCCGCGCCAGCAGTTCACGAGCCGAGTACGGCTTGGTGACGTAGTCGTCGGCGCCGAGCTCGAGCCCGACGACGATGTCCACCTCGGAGTCCTTCGCGGTCAGCATGATGATCGGCACCCGGGAGTTCGAACGTATCTGACGGCACACCTCGGTACCCGACATGCCCGGCAGCATCAGATCCAGCAGCACGATGTCGCCGCCGCGGTCACGGAACGCCGAGAGGGCTGCCGGTCCGTCCTCGGCGATCTCGACGTCGTAGCCCTCTCGGCGCAGCAGGTAGGCGAGCGGATCGGCCAGATCCGGCTCGTCCTCGACGATGAGGACACGAGTCATGCGGGTGCTCCGTTCGTGTTGGGGGATGCCGAGATCGACGTCGCCTTCTTCTTCTTGCGGCGCCGCTTCGGCTTCACCTGGTCTGCGGGGGGCGTGATGAGCGGAAGGCGGATGGTGAAGGTGGAGCCGCGACCGGGCCGCGACCACAGCCGCACCTCTCCACCATGGCGCTGCACCGCGTGCTTGACGATCGCGAGCCCGAGTCCGGTCCCGCCCGTGCGGCGGGATCGCGCCTGGTCAGCACGGTAGAAGCGCTCGAACACGCGCTCCTGGTCGCCTTCCGAGATGCCGATGCCGCGATCGGTCACGGCGATCTCCACGATGTCGTCGACGGCCTTGACGCCCACACCGACGTTGGCGCCTTTCGGTGAATAGGCGATCGCGTTCGCGATCAGGTTGCCGACGGCCTCACTCAGCACTTGCGCGTCGCCGCGCACGTACAGGCCGCGCTCTCCCCCGCGCACGATCTCCACGCCGGCCGAGGCGGCCTCGATGACATGGGCGTCCGCAGCCGAAGCGACGATCTCATCGACGGCGACCTCGCGCTCGTCGGTGAATTCATCCGTCGCCTGCAGTCGCGAGAGGTTCATGATGCGCGAGGTGAGCTGCGCGAGCCGTGCGGCCTCGGCACTGAGACGGCCGGCGAAGTTTCGCACCTGGTCGGGGTCGTCCGCGGCGGACTCGATCGCCTCGGCCAGCAGACTGACCGCACCGACCGGGGTCTTCAGCTCATGACTCGTGTTCGCGACGAAATCGCGACGCATCTGCTCGATCCGTTCGCGCTCGGTGATGTCGCGGATCACCAGCAGGGTCAAGCGCGGTGAAATGCGGGACGCGCGCACGACCACCAGGCGGGGCTCCGCCGGAGGCGCGCCCCGCTGCAGCCGCATCGTCGCGGTGACGACCGACTCCTCGGCGCGCGCACGACGGGCGATTCCGCGCAGCTCATCCGAGGGCAGAACACTCCCGTCGGCGAGATGGAACGCAACAGCGGCAGCGGATGCCGCCAGCACTGTCGAGGAGGCGTCGACGACGACGGCCGCATCGTCCATGGCACGGAGCACTTCGCGCACGCCGTCCGGAATCTTCGACGACATCTCGGCGCGAGCTCGCTCACGCGCCCGCAGGGCGACGGCGATCCCGATCGAGACGGAGCCTCCGGCGACCGCCCCCAGGAGCAGGGCGAGCAGCGCAAGCTGCGTCGTATCCATGGCTCCAGAGTAGAGGGCGAGCCGATGCCGACCCGGTCAGGCGGCACTGACCCCGCGGTGCGGCCCGGTACTATTCACTCTCGCGGCACCGTTCGTTAACCTTCGGTGGCGAGAATCGCCAGGTCGCGAGGCGATGTGCCTGATGCGGAACACGAAAGGTGCTGCAAATGCGCGAGGTCTTCCATCAATCCCTCGAGGATGTCCAGGGACGTCTGGTCGAGATCGCCGAACTCGTCACCGTCGCCATCGAGAAGGCCACGCGCTCTTTCAGTTCGAGCGATGTCGCCCTGGCCGAAGAAGTCATCGAGGCCGATGCGGTCATCGACGACAAGGCGGTCGCGCTCGACGAGCTCGCGATCGAGATCCTCGCGCGCCAGCAGCCGGTCGCCCGTGATCTGCGCATCGTCGTGAGCGCTCTGCGCATCAGCGCCTCGCTCGAGCGCATGGGCGACATCGCCGAGCACATCGCCCAGCTGACCCGCATGCGCTTCCCCGAGCGGGCCATCCCCAAGGGCCTGAAGTCCACCTTCACGAAGATGGGCGAACTCGACGTGGCGGTGGCGCGCAAGCTCACTGAACTGCTGCGCAACGAGGACAAGGCTCTCGCAGACGAGATCCGCAACGACGACGACAAGCTCGACGACCTGCACCTCAGCGTGTTCGAGAAGGTGCTCAGCGACAGCTGGAAGGGCGAGGCCTCGGCGACGGTCGATGCCACTCTCGCGAGCCGCTACCTCGAGCGCTTCGCCGACCACGCGGTCTCGGTCTCGAAGAAGGTCGTCTACCTCTCGACCGGCGACTGGACCGTCGACACCGAGACGATCGAAGTGCCCCGGCCGTAGGGTCGCATCACTGCTTGCCCTGGCTCGCCACTGCGGCGGCGCCTGCGGCGGCAGCCTCCGGGTCGAGGTACTCCCCCGGTCCGATCGGCTCGAGGTTCTCGTCGAGCCGGTAGACCAGCGGGATGCCGGTGGGGATGTTCAGCTCGGCGATATCGGCGTCGCTGATGCCGTCGAGGTGCTTGACGAGCCCGCGCAGCGAGTTGCCGTGAGCCGTGACGAGCACGGTCCTGCCGGCGCGCAGGTCGGGAACGATGTCGCTCTCCCAGTAGGGCAGGAAGCGGTCGATCACGAGCTTGAGCGACTCGGTGCGCGGGACCTCGCCGTCGATGCCGGCATAGCGCGGGTCGCCCACCTGGCTGAACTCGGAATCGTCGGCCAGGGGCGGGGGCGGCACGTCGAACGAGCGGCGCCACAGCATGAACTGCTCGGGCCCGAACTCTTCGAGGGTCTGCGCCTTGTCCTTGCCCTGGAGGGCGCCGTAGTGGCGCTCGTTCAGGCGCCAGGTGCGCTTCACCGGGATCCAGAGACGGTCCGCTGCGTCCAGGGCGAGGTTCGCGGTCTGGATCGCGCGGCTGAGCACCGAGGTATGCAGCACGTCGGGAAGCAGTCCCGCTTCGGCGAGCAGCTCGCCGCCGCGGATGGCCTCGGACTTGCCCCGCTCGGAGAGTCTCACATCGACCCATCCGGTGAAGAGGTTGAGCTCGTTCCAGACGCTCTGGCCATGGCGGAGGAGTATCAACGTGTAGGGCGCGGTCATGGGCCAATGATAGCGATCGACGCGAGCCTCGCCCGGCGCAGGGGCTGCTGTCCGGCCTGGCAATGGTCACCTTCGGTCCGTGCAGCGGTGGGAGGCGGCACTGGCGCCGTCGTCGGCTCCGAGGTCCGTCCAGGGCTCCTCCTCAGCCGGATCGTCGTCCGAGCCGGGGCAGCCGGGGGATGTTCGCCGTCGCCCCCGCCTCGGGCGGGACGATGACCTCTTGCGCCGCGACGATCTCGCCCTCCTCGGTGCGGACGATGAATTCCGCGTCGACTGCGGTGCCGCGTCGCACGACGGCGAGCGCGATCGGGCCCTCCTCGAAGTGGCGGGCTGCAGAGGTGATGACCCCAACGGCGCTCTCGCCGAGCAACACCTCGTCGCCGCGCGACGGGAGCACGGAATCGCTCCCGTCGAGCTGAAGGGCGACGATGCGCCGGGGCGGGTGACCGAGATTGTGCACCTTCGCGACCGTCTCCTGGCCGCGGTAGCAGCCTTTCTCGAGATGTACCGCAGTGCGCAGCCAGTCCAATTCGTGCGGGAGCGCGCGGTCGTCGACCTCGTTCGCCCAGCGCGGGCGCCATGCCGCGATGCGCAGGGCGTCAACGGCGACGAGCCCGGCCAGGGCGAGTCCGCCCGACGCGGCGGCATCCGCGATGCGCTCCTCCTCGGCCCGCGACACGATCGCCTCGGCCCAATTGCGCTCGGCGCCCGGGTGCGGCTCGGCGGCCGCGTACGCGTAGCCGCCGACGCTCACGTGCGGCCACGGATCCGTCCAGACGAGCGGCACACCGTCGGGCGCGGCGGGAGTGAGTGCGGCGAGCGCGGTCGGCGTGCCGCCGATGACGGCGTACTCCTCGCTCGCGTCGCGGGGGTTCACCCGCAGTCGGAAGCGCATCTTGCGCAGCCACGACAGCAGCCCGCCGGCATCCCCCCGATCGGTGATGAGCCAGGTCGTCTCGCCGTCGTCGAGGACGGATGCCGCGTGCTCCACATGTCCGTGCGGATCCAGCACGAGCAGCTCGGTGCTCTCGCCCGGCACGAGCAGGGTGAGAGCCTGCGAGGTGAGCGAGTCGAGCCACGACAGCCGGTCCTCGCCGGGGACGGCGAGGACGGCACGATCGCCGAGAGGGGCGACGGCCCCCCCGCCCGCGAGCGCCCGCTGCTCGCCGAGAGGGTTGCCGAGGTGGCGCAGTCCGGACTCGTCGGTGACGGCGCCCGGGACCCGTGCGAACGGACCGGGCATCAGTCGACCCGCTCAAGGCGTGCGGAGGCGTGCGAGGAGAGCTCACGGCCGAGCGCGGCGATGTCCCACGCCCACAGCAGGTGTCCGTCGACGAGGCCGTACATGCGTGTGGCGGCCGCGTACACCTTCGCGCCGGCCGTGCGCACGACGGCGTCGGTGGCCATATCGATCCGCGGCCCGCGGATCGCGCCGAGGTACAGCTCGCTGATGCCGTCGGAGTGGACGATCGAGACCTCGATGTCGAAGCCGCCTTCCGCATTGCGCAGCTCTTCGACGTCGTCGGCGGTCCGCGCGATCGGCGCGCCGAACGGAGGAAGCAGCCCTGGGCCGGCTTCGGCGTCGGTGGCCGTGCGGGAAAGGCGCCAGTAGCCCATCTCGGAGACGAGCGGTGTGCGTGCCCGCTCGCCCTCGTCGGAGGCCGGCGAGTCGTCGAGCAGCCACGCACTCGCGGCGTAGTTCAGATACGTGCCGCCGTCGTGGCTGAAGCTCACGCGGTGGATGAACTCACCCGTGAATCGGTGGTCGCCGACCTCGTAGTCGATGACTCCGGTGCCCTCCCAGACGCCGATGAGCCACGACAGTGGCACGAGATCGGCGGGCAGGTCCGTGGGGAGGTCGAACACGACGCGACCGCCGTCAGCGCTGGCCGCGATAGAGGTTCTTGATCACGACGCCGGAGACGAAGACGATCGCGAGCGACGCGAGCGCGAGAAGCCCAACGAAGAACAGTTCGAGCGCGACGAGATCCATACAGCGAGTCTACCCGGGAACGACCGCCGACAAGCCGAAGCCGAGGCTGATGACGCCCATCGCCAGCAGCGCACCCAGGACGCTGGCCGCGACGCGCTCGATGAAGCCCTGCGAGCGGCCGAACCAGAGCTGGATCGCGAACGCGAGCACCAGGCATCCGCCGAGGCCGACCGTGAGCCACGCGGCCCGCCACGCCTCCGGAACGAAGAGGCCGATCGAGATGCCGATGAGGGCGGCGATCACCCAGACGGCGATCACGCCGCCGAATGTGCGGCGAGGGGCGAGTTCCGGGGTGGTCACGGGCCCATTCTCCCTCAACTCGGGCGCGCATGGGCGGCATCGACGGTCCTGAGCCGCCCCGGAGGACATCCGGATCGAATCGACCGCCCGCCAAGCCCTAAACTGGATCAACGGCGCTTCCCTGCGCCGGGAGGACGGCGTTTTTGGCACAGCTTCTCGTTCTGAGCTCCGCCCCCGGAGACGGTCTGGTCCTGCCCTCGCTGGAGCTCCTGAGCCACCGAGTCCGGCAGATCCCTGCCGAGCCTGCGCAACTGGTCAACGCGCCGAGCGCCGACATCATCTTCATCGACGCGCGCCTGGACCTGGTCGGGGCGAAATCGCTCTGCAAGATCCTCAACACCACCGGGCTCGACGCTCCGCTGCTGCTCGTGGTCACCGAGGGCGGCCTGACGGCGGTCTCGACGGACTGGGGCGTGGACGACGTGATCCTGGTCACGGCAGGCCCGGCCGAGGTCGATGCGCGCATCCGGCTGGCGATCGGCCGGATGTCCAAGGACGCGATCTCCACGCGCATCCAGACATCCGGCATCACGATCGACGAGTCCTCGTACTCCGCGAAGGTCCACGGCAAGCCGCTCGACCTGACCTACAAGGAATTCCAGCTCCTGCACTTCTTCGCCACGCATCCCTCGCGCGTGTTCACCCGCGAGCAGCTGCTCAGCGAGGTGTGGGGCTACGACTACTTCGGCGGCACCCGCACCGTCGATGTGCACGTGCGGCGTCTGCGCGCGAAGCTCGGCGACCTCGAGCAGCTGATCGGCACCGTGCGCAACGTCGGCTATCGCTTCAACGTCTACGAGGATGACCAGCTGCCGGCGCCTCGCGAACGCACCGGCGCTTAGCGAGGCCCGGCGGAGCGATCCGAGCGTTCACACGCACGTCACCTTCCCCTGCAATGATGAGGGGATGATCGAACACGACGTGCTCGACGCGGGCCTCGGAGACGGGGACGACGACGACTTCGACCTGTCCGAGGTCTTCGACTCGCAGCTGCCCGACAACCGCTATCTCGACCGCGAACTGAGCTGGCTCGCGTTCAACCAGCGTGTGCTCGAGCTCGCCGAGGACCCGGCGCTGCCGGTTCTGGAGCGCGCCAACTTCCTGGCGATCTTCGCAAGCAACCTCGACGAATTCTTCATGGTGCGGGTGGCCGGCCTGAAGCGCCGCATCGTCACGGGGCTGGCCGTGCCGACGAACGTGGGCCGCTCCCCTCAGGAGGTGCTCGCCGACATCTCCGCCGACGCGCACGCCCTGCAGCTGAGGCACGCGGACGCGTGGACCTCGCAGGTGCGACCGGCGCTGGCGGATGCCGGCATCGAGGTCATCTCGTGGGATCAGCTGGAGGACGACGAGCGCACGCGCGTGTCGGATTACTTCCAGCGGCAGATCTTCCCCGTCCTGATGCCGCTGGCCGTGGACCCTGCGCACCCGTTCCCGTACATCTCGGGACTTTCGCTCAACCTCGCGATCCGCATCCGCAATGCCAAGACCGGACGTCAGGAGTTCGCCCGGCTCAAGGTGCCGCCGATGCTCCCCCGATTCGTGGACGTTTCGCGCCACGGTGACACCGTGCGCTATCTGCCGCTCGAAGAACTCATCGCGAATCACCTCGAAGACCTGTTCCCGGGCATGGAGATCCTCGATCATCACGCGTTCCGACTCACCCGCAACGAGGACGTCGTGATCGAGGAGGACGAGACCGAGAACCTCATCCAAGCGCTCGAGGCCGAGCTCCTGCGCCGCCGGTTCGGACCTCCGATCCGGCTCGAGGTCGGCGACGACATGGACGACCTCACACTCGACCTGCTGATCAGCGAACTCGACATCACCACGCAGGAGGTATACCGCCTGCCCGGCTCGCTCGACCTGCGCGGTCTGTTCGATCTCGCCAAGATCGACCGGCCAGAGCTGCACTACCCGGCTCATGTGCCCACGACGGCACTCGCCTTCCAGCCAGGGGAGCAGAGCGAGCGAGCCGACATCTTTGCCGCGATCCGGCGCGCCGACGTGCTCGTCCACCACCCATACGAGTCGTTCGCGACGAGCGTGCAGGCGTTCCTCGAGCAGGCGGCCAAAGACCCGCATGTGCTGGCCATCAAGCAGACGCTGTACCGCACGTCGGGCGACAGCCCGATCGTGCAGTCGCTCATCGATGCGGCCGAGGCCGGCAAGCAGGTGCTCGCCCTCGTCGAGGTGAAGGCCCGCTTCGACGAAGCCGCCAACATCGTGTGGGCTCGCAAGCTCGAGAAGGCGGGCGTGCACGTCGTCTACGGGCTCGTGGGCCTGAAGACCCACTGCAAGCTCGCCCTCGTGATCCGCGAGGAAGAAGGCAGACTACGCCACTACAGCCACGTCGGCACGGGCAACTACAACCCCAAGACCAGTCGCATCTACGAAGACTTCGGCCTGTTCACGGTCGACGACCAGGTCGGCCGCGATCTCACGCGCCTGTTCAACGAACTGTCCGGCTATGCGATCGAGAAGAAGTTCAAGCGCCTGCTCGTGGCGCCGCTGCACCTACGCAAGGGCCTTCTGCGGCTCATCGAGAATGAGCGCCGCAACGCGCTCGCGGGCATGCCCTCCAGCATCCGCATCAAGGTCAACTCGATGGTCGACGAGCAGATCATCGACGCGCTCTACCGCGCGAGCCAGGCGGGCGTTCCGGTCGAGGTGTGGGTGCGCGGCATCTGCTCTCTCAAGCCGGGCGTGGCCGGCGTCAGCGAGAACATCAAGGTGCGCAGCATCCTGGGGCGCTATCTCGAGCACTCGCGCATCTTCATGTTCCACAACGACGGCTACCCCCAGGTCTACATCGGCAGCGCCGACATGATGCACCGCAACCTCGATCGCCGCGTCGAGGCGCTCGTGCGCGTGATCGCACCGCCGCACCTCACAGAGCTCTCCGATCTGTTCGAACTCGCGATGAGCGACACGACCAGCTCTTGGTGGCTCGGCTCCGACGGCACGTGGACGCGGCACAGCCTGGATGAGGCCGGCAAGCCGCTGGTCGACATCCAGGATCGGACGATGACCGACGTCCAGCGCCGTCGTCGATCGCGGACGGCACGATGACCGAGACCGCCGTCTACGCGGCGGGCGGTGTGCTGTGGCGCGTCCTCGAGGAGAAGCTCCTCGTGCTGCTGATACACCGCACCCAGTACCGCGACGTCACCCTCCCCAAGGGCAAGGTCGATCCGGGCGAGATGCTCGCCGAGACGGCCGCCCGCGAGATCTTCGAAGAGACGGGCATCCGGGTGAGCCTGGGAGTCCCGGTCGGCGTCTCGCGGTACTTCATGCCGAACAAGCTGCAGAAGATCGTGCACTACTGGGCCGCCGAGGCGACGGATGCCGCTATCCGCGCGTCCGCCTTCGTGCCCAACAAGGAGATCGCGGCTCTCGAATGGGTCCCGCTCAAGAAGGCGGCCGCGCGACTGAGCTACCCCGTCGATATGGAGATCATCGAGCACTTCACGCGCCTGGTCGATGAGGGAGTGCTGCGGACGTTCCCGATCATCGCCCTGCGGCACGCCAAGGCTGTCTCGCGCGAGGAATGGGACGGGAAGGACGCCGCCCGTCCGCTCGCCCCACGCGGTAAGAAGCAGGCGAACTCCATCGTCGGTCCGCTCCTCGCCTTCGGCGCCCGAAAGATCGTCTCCAGCTCTGCGACACGGTGCGTCAAAACCGTCGCACCGCTGTCGGCGGCGCTCGGCCGCAAGATCGAGAAGACCTCGCTGATCAGTCAGGACGCGTGGGAGAACGGCACATCGGATGCCCGCACGATCGTCGGCGAGCGTGTCAGGACACGAAAACCCGCCGTGCTGTGCAGCCACGGACCGGTGATTCCCGAGATCCTGACCGAGATCGCTCTGGCCACGGGCACTCTGCGCGGTTCCTACCTGGGCAGCGCGTCGGCACTGGAGGCCGGCGCGTTCTCGGTCGTGCACCTCTCGATCGACAACCCCGGCTCCGGAATCGTCGCGATCGAGACGCACACTCCCAAGATCTAGTCGCGACGGGTCGATGCCGCGAAGCAGCGTTGAGGCGCCGACGACGAATGAGCGAGCAGCGAATGTATCGAGATCTGCCCAGCCGTGCCTTGCCCTCCCCCCGTTCACCTGCCGTTCACCGGCATCGCCCAGTCTCTTAAGGCTCGATGTCTAGGGTCAGTGCGTGCCCCGCACCGGGCACGCAACCTGACAATCGTGAAGGATTCACAGTGAAGCTCACCCGAATTGCCAAGATCGGCGCCATCGGCGCGATCGCGGCCCTCGCACTCTCCGCTTGCGCCTCGAACGAGGGTGGCGCGCCAGACGCCTCCGCAGACCCGGGCGCACCCGTCCTCTCCGGCGAACTCGCCGGTGGCGGCTCATCGGCTCAGGAGGTCGGAGTCCAGGCGTGGGCAGCCGGTTTCCAGACCGCGAACCCCGACGTCACGGTGACCTACGACCCGGTCGGTTCCGGCGCAGGTCGCGAGTCGTTCCAGGCCGGCGCATTCCCCTACGCAGGCTCCGACCGTGCCTTCACGGTCGAGGAGATCGCCGCAGGACCGTTCGACGGCTGCGTCGAGGGCACCGGCATCCTCCAGCTCCCGGCCTACATCTCGCCGATCGCCGTCATCTTCAACATCGAGGGCATCGACACGCTGAACATGGACGCCGCGACCATCGCGGGCCTGTTCGCCGGCACGATCACCAACTGGAACGACCCGGCGATCGCCGCGCTCAACCCGGACGTCACCCTGCCGGACCTCGCCGTCACGCCGGTGCACCGCGCCGACGACTCGGGCACGACCGAGAACTTCACCGACTACCTCGCACAGGCCGCCCCCGAGGTGTGGACCTACGAGGCTGACGGCGAATGGCCGCTGCAGTCCGGCGAGGCTGCACAGGGCACCTCCGGCGTCGTGGCCGCCGTCGAAGGCGGCCAGGGTACGGTCACCTATGCCGACGCATCGCGCGCCGAAGGCTTCGGCACCGTGGCAGTGCAGATCGGCGAAGAGTTCGTGCCGTTCTCGCCCGAGGCTGCCGCTGCGATCGTCGACCTTTCGCCGCTGGAAGAAGGACGCACCGCGGGTGACCTCACGATCGAACTGGACCGCACGCCCGACGAGCCCGCCTACCCGATCGTGCTCGTCGCGTACAGCATCGCGTGCGAGGAATACGTGGACGCTGACATCGCACCTCTCGTGAAGGGCTTCCTGAACTACGTGATCAGCCCCGAGGGTCAGGACGCGTCGGCGGCAGCAGCCGGCAGCGCGCCGATCTCGGACACCCAGCGTGAGGCGATGCAGGCAGCGGTCGATCTGATCGTCGTCCCGTAGCGACTCGGGTGCCCGGTTCCGCAGTCGACCCTGCGGGCCGGGCACCTGTCCGCGACACATCCACACACACCCGAAACAGGATGAGATGACCACCACCGCTCCCCCGGCCGTCAAGGCC
>NZ_WOYP01000060.1 GCF_011620715.1 Microbacterium sp.
AACCCGATTTAATCGTTCACCCGCGCGCAGCGCAATGGAGGTTGTATGAATCTGTCAATGGTCGTCGATATTCCCGCGATGATCGTGCCCGATGAGCCGGCGGTCTTCGAGGAGGCACACGAAGAGACGTACCAGGAGATCAGGGACGAGTCGGCGCGTCAGGCCACACTTTTCGAGTCGCTGGGGGTGACTCTTGGTGATCGTGTCGGACTGCTCGCAACGAACAAGACCGGCACGCTTCCCGCATTCTTCGGGGTTCTGATGACCGGTGCCACTGTGGTGCCGATGAACTACCGGGCGCGCGGGAGCGAACTGAGCCACTTGGTGAGCGACTCCGGTGTCACACTCATGATCACTGAAGACCGCTACGTCGACAGCATCGTCGCGGCCGGGATCACGCGTGACCGTATCCTCACCCTCGAGGAGGCGAGTTCCCGCGCTGCCGGCCTTGAGCCGAAGGCCGAGTCCGCTGAAGTCGAAGACTCGGACGTTGCCATCATGCTCTATACGAGCGGCACGACATCGCTGCCCAAGGGTGTCCTGCTCACCCACGGCGGTTTCACCCAATACGTCATGAGTCAGGGTGAGGCGGCCGACGGGGACTTCCACGGCAGGGTCGCTCTCGCAGCTCCCCTCTACCATGTCGCGGGGCTGTCAGCATTGACCGTTTCGCTGTTCTCAGGGCGTGAGACTTACCTCATCGACTTCGAGGCCGGGAAGTGGCTCGAAACGGTGCAGAATCGTAAGATCACCCACGCATTCCTGGTGCCCTCCATGGTTTCGTTGGTGCTGAGGCACCCCGACTTCGATAAGTTCGACCTGTCGAGCCTGGAAATGCTCACCTACGGCGCCGCGCCGATGCCGCCGGCTGTTCGTGCAGCGATGCTTGAACGCTTCCCGACGAGCATCTCCTTCTCGTGCGCCTACGGGCAGACCGAAACCAACTCCACAGTGGCAGTTCTCGGTCCCGACGATCATCGCCTCGAGGGAACGCCGGAAGAAATCGAACTCAAGCGGCACCGTTTGACGTCGGTCGGCAGGCCGTTGCCCGATGTCGAGATCCGCGTGATCGACGAGCAAGGGCACGAGGCTGGTCCTAACGTGACCGGAGAGGTGTACCTGCGCACCGACCGCGCAATGGCCGGCTACTGGGGAAAGGGTGGGGGCGCCCGCGTCATTCTGGACTCCGAGCACTGGGTCCACACGGGAGACCTGGGTCATCTCGATGAGGATGGATACCTGTTCCTCACCGGCCGGGCAAGCGACCTGATCATCCGCGGAGGCGAGAACATCTCTCCGAGTGAGATCGAGGAAGTGCTGGACCGCCACGAGGACGTCGAAGAAGCGGTGGCATTCGCAGTGGTCGATGACCACTGGGGTGAGCGCGTGGAAGCGGCGGTTCGTCTCGTGCCGAACGCAACCGTGACCGAGGACGAACTCATCGAGATGTGCAAGGCGTCCCTGTCCGGAGCCAAGCGTCCCGACCGCGTGCATGTGGTGGAGGACTTTCCGCGCACCGCAACAGGAAAGGTTCTCCGTCGCATGCTGAGCAAGGAGTTCGCGCCGACGCAGGTGGTGGATGTGGCGGACTGAAGCCAACCCCCTGCATCATCGACGTGGACGCTGGGTTCGTGAGGCGCCCATCGAGTTGATGGTTTCCGGTGGGCGCATCGAACAGATTCGGCCGCTGGGCCCCGGGCGGGATGCCGTTGAGCCGGTAGTCCTGCCCGGGTTCCATGACTCACATATCCACCTTCGGGCCGCTGCAGCCGCACGGCTCTCGGTCGATCTGAGCACCTCGAGTTCCATCCCCGATCTTCTTGCGTCTCTGCGAAGCCGCGCCGGCGACTTCGAGGGGAGGTGGATTCGCGGTTGGGGGTGGGACGAGAGCTCCCTCAAGGAGAGGCGCGCACCTACGATTGCCGAAATTGATTCGGTCACCGTAGACCAGCCTTGCGTGCTCCATCATCGGACGGGGAAGCTGGTCATCCTCAACTCGGCGGCATGGCGGATTCTGGCCGGTCCCGTCAGTGAACGGGATCCCATCTCGGAGCCGCTTCGTGCTGACGAGGCCCTGTTGCAGAAGATGCCACGTCAACCCGAGGAAGCCCTCGAGTCTGCTCTGGCGGACCTTTCCGGTGAACTCGCGGCCGCGGGAGTGACGAGCGTGACTGACGCGACCGCCACAAACACGTGGGACGATATCGCGCGTATTGACGACTGGGTGCGGCGCGGCGTGGTGCGTCAGCGGGTCAATGCGCTTCTCGCCTTCGATCAGGTTTCGGCCGCTTCAGGAATCGAAGACGGTATGCCGACCCACGGTACGGTGCGCGTGCTTGGCGCCAAGGTGGCTGCGCCGGCCGACAGCATCACTGACCGCGTGAGACATGTGCGGGAGTACGGCTGGCCCGTTGCCATTCATGCCACCGAGCCCGATGAGCTGGAGGCGGCGTTGGAAGCGATCAGCGAATGCGGTCCGCCGGCGTGGGGGCGCGACCGGATTGAGCACCTCGGTCTTCCCTTGCCGGGCCATCTCGAGCGCATTCGGGCCGAGGGAATCGCTGTCACCACCAATCCCGCTTTCGTGACGGAGCGCGGACAGAAATACCGTGAGTTGCTGAGCGCGGTAGAACAGCAATGGCTCTATCCATTGCGCAGCGTCTTGGCGCAGGGAATACCACTGGCAGCGGCCAGTGATCGCCCTGTCACTGCGGCAACTCCACTGGTTACGATGGCAGCCGCGGTACACCGCCGTCCTCGAGTGGGCGATGCCGAACCGTTGGGCCCGGAAGAGCGGGTGACGCCGGACGAGGCTCTTTCGCTCGTCACCGACAGAGCTGAGGTAGATGGCCCAGCACCCGATCGGCGCCGCGGTCCCGGTTCGTCGGCGTCTGATGTGCACCTGAACGCCGACTTGGTAGTCCTGAGCGATGACCCTCGAAGGCTGTGTGAGGAGACCGGCGTGCTGGCGACCTTCGTGGGTGGGCGCGTGATCTGGGGTGCACAGGAGGCGGCTGAGTAGTCACCTCGTGGGGTTCGGATGTGCAAGAATGAAGCGTCCAGTGATGACCGGCAGGAAGGGCAGGTTCTGAATACCATGAACCAAGCGGGTAAGCGAATGAAGTGCGAAGTATGCGGCGCGGAACTGGTCGTGACCAAGGCGGGCGATGGCACATTGCAGTGCGACGACGTCGATATGGTATTGAAATAGGATTCCCCGTTTCTACAATGCACTTCTTAGAACTACAAGAGGATAAGTAACGATGCTGAAGGTCGGAAAGCGGTACACATGCGAGACGTGCGGCACGCAAGTGCTCATCACGAAACCCGGCGGTGAGACGGACCCGAAGTGTCATGGGGCTCCAATCACGATCGAGGAGCCGAAGCAGCTCGCTTCTTCGGATTGAGATGAGGCGCGCATTGTGGCGCGACTTGGAACGGCGCTCATAACTCGAGCGCCGTTCGCTCAACTGATCGAGCAGGCGAATCTTGTCGAGGGCTTGGGTTACGACCGCATCTGGATTCCCGAAATATCCGGCCGCGATGCCTTCGTGACGGCGGCGGTTCTGGCAACCCAGACCCATTCGATCGGTATCGGGCTCGGGGTGGTGCCGTTACCTTCGCGACCACTGCCCGCGCTGGAGATGGCGACGGCAGCTCTCGCGGAATGCGCGCCTGGGCGCGTCGCCGTGGGTCTGGGTGCCGGTCACAGAGAGACAGCGGCGAGCCAGTTCGGCTGGCCTGGATCGTCAACGCCCGCAGCCGTCGGTGAAGCGATTGTGTCGTTGCGCGAAGCGTTGCGTAGCGCAACCTTGCATCACCGTGGCGCTAGTGGTGAACCGCTGGTCCTCCAGTTGCGAGGGCAACATGTGCAGACGCCACCCGAACTGTTCGTCGGTGCTCTCCGGGACCGAATGGTGACCGTAGCGGCGCAAAACGCAGACGGGATGCTTCTCAATTGGGTCACTGAGCGTCGTGCAGCACGGCTCTGTGAGGTTGCTGCTGCGCGACGAACCGATCGGCAATTCACCACCGCGGCATATGTGCCCGTCTGTGTCGTGGACGGCGCGACAGCTCGTGAAGAAGCGTATCGAGAGGTTGCCGGCCAGCTTTCGTCATACCTCCAGCTTTCGGCTTATGGAGATCTGCTGTCGGATGACGGCTATGCCGAGGACGTAGAGGCGGTGCGCGCGGCCCGACGCCGCGGGCAGGATGCGGCGGCAGCCGTCAGCGCGAGACTGGTCGAGGCGGTGGCTCTGATCGGCGACGCTGACGAGGTGAAGGCCGGCCTCAACCGTCTTCGAGCCGCCGGAATCGATGAGCCCGTGCTTGCACCGGTCACTGTGGGCGCGGATTCGGCGGCATCGCTGTTCGGCACATGGGCTGCGCTGGCCGAGTGATGCGTGGGGAGTGAAACCCGGTGCAGACGAGCTGTCTGTTCGGAGCCCCGCGACACTGGGGGGTTGTCACATTCCGTTCCGGTCTCATACGCTGATGGGGCGGCCGCGTGGCCATACGTCAACAGAAGATCAGGTGTGAGAAATGCCCGAGGCAGTAATCGTTT
>NZ_WOYP01000102.1 GCF_011620715.1 Microbacterium sp.
CGTCGTCGGGATCGGCGTCGTCGGGATCGGCGTCGTCGGGATCGGCGTCGTCGGGATCGGCGTCGTCGTGATGCTGCGAGCTCGGCGGGTGTCATCCGAGCGCGGTCCGCAGACCGGCGAGTGAGCACTCGCCCTTGCGTCCGCACTCAAGAGAGGGAGAACGATGAGCCGAACCGACCTGCAGACGCTGCCCGAGCGCGCCGTCGAACTGCTCGGCGGCGAGCCCGACGACACGACGCTGCGCCGCTACCTGCACGGACTGCCCGGAGTAGACGCAGTCGGACTCGAGCAGCGCGCCGCGGGCCTGGGAACCCGCTCCATCAAGACGAGCTCGAAAGCGTGGGCGCTCGACAAGATCATCGAGCTGATCGACCTGACGACACTGGAGGGCTCCGACACCCCAGGCAAGGTGCGCTCGCTCGTCGCGAAGGCGCTCACCCCCGACGCCTCCGACCCCACGTGCCCGCGCGTGGCCGCGGTATGCGTATACGGCGACATGGTGCCCCACGCCGTCGCGGCGCTCGGTGCCGCCCACGGCGACCCCGACGACGGACTCGTCTCGGTCGCGGCGGTCGCGACGGCTTTCCCGAGCGGGCGTGCCTCGCTCGAGATCAAGCTCGCCGATACGGCGGATGCCGTCGCCGCGGGTGCCGACGAGATCGACATGGTGATCGACCGCGGCGCATTCCTCGCCGGCCGTTATGGACTCGTGTTCGACCAGATCGCCCGCGTGAAGCAAGCGTGCCGCCGCGCGGACGGCACCGATGCATCGCTGAAGGTCATCCTCGAGACCGGCGAGCTCAACACCTACGACAACATCAAGCGCGCGTCATGGCTCGCGATCCTCGCCGGCGGCGACTTCATCAAGACATCGACCGGCAAAGTGCAGCCGGCCGCCACTCTGCCCACGACCCTGCTGATGCTCGAGGTCGTGCGCGACTGGCACCGGGCGACCGGGACGAAGATCGGCGTGAAGCCGGCGGGCGGCATCCGCACCTCGAAGGACGCGATCAAATACCTCGTGACCGTTGCCGAGACGGTGGGCGAGGAGTGGCTGCAGCCGCACCTGTTCCGCTACGGCGCGTCAAGCCTGCTCAACGACGTGCTGCTGCAGCGGCAGAAGCTGCGGACCGGGGCGTATTCGGGCGCCGACTACGTGACCATCGACTAGAAGACAGGCGACTGAGGACCCAGAATCATGAGCTTTCTCGAATACGCCCCTGCGCCCGAGTCGCGCAGCATCCTGAACCTCCGCGATGCCTACGGTCTCTTCATCGACGGAGAGTTCGTCGACGGCAGCGGCGAGACCTTCGCCACGATCTCTCCCGCAGACGAGACCCGCATCGCGACGATCTCGACCGCGAGCGATGCCGACGTCGCCCGCGCTGTGGCCGCCGCTCGCCACGCGTACGACAAGACGTGGTCGAAGATGAGCGGACGCGACCGGGGCAAGTACCTCTTCCGCGTCGCGCGCCTCGTGCAGGAGCGGGCACGCGAGCTCGCCGTGGCCGAGAGCCTCGACAACGGCAAGCCGATCAAGGAGAGCCGCGACGTGGACGTGCCCCTCGTGGCCGCCTGGTTCTTCTACTACGCGGGGTGGGCCGACAAGCTCGACTATGCCGGTCTCGGCGCCGGCCCCCGAGCGCTCGGCGTCGCCGGCCAGGTCATCCCGTGGAACTTCCCGCTGCTCATGCTCGCGTGGAAGATCGCCCCGGCGCTGGCCGCGGGCAACACCGTGGTGATCAAACCGGCGGAGACCACATCGCTCTCGGCCATGATCTTCGCAGAGATACTCCAGCAGGCCGACCTTCCGCCGGGTGTCGTGAACATCATCACGGGCGCCGGCGCCACCGGCGCCGCCCTCGTCTCCCACCCCGATGTCGACAAGGTCGCCTTCACCGGCTCGACCGGGGTCGGGCGGGCGATCGCGAAGCAGGTGGCAGGCTCTGGCAAGAAGCTCACGCTCGAGCTCGGCGGCAAGGCCGCGAACATCGTCTTCGACGACGCGCCGATCGAGCAGGCGATCGAGGGCATCGTCAACGGCATCTTCTTCAACCAGGGCCACGTGTGCTGCGCGGGCAGTCGTCTGCTGGTGCAGGAGTCGATCCACGACGAGGTCGTCGACCGGCTCAAGACCCGACTGACGACGTTGCGCATGGGCGATCCGCTCGACAAGAACACGGATATCGGTGCCATCAACTCGCGCGAGCAGCTCGACCGCATCCGCGAGCTCTCCGACATCGGCGAGGCAGAGGGCGCTGAGCGCTGGAGTGCGCCGTGCGAGATACCCGACAGGGGATTCTGGTTCGCCCCGACGATCTTCACGAACGTGCAGGCGTCGCACCGCATCGCTCGCGACGAGATCTTCGGCCCCGTGCTGTCGGTGCTGACCTTCCGCACCCCGGCCGAGGCGATTGAGAAAGCGAACAACACGCCGTATGGACTGTCGGCGGGCATCTGGAGCGACAAGGGCTCGCGTATCCTGGCGGTCGCCGACAAGCTGCGCGCCGGCGTGGTGTGGGCAAACACCTTCAACCGGTTCGATCCCGCATCGCCGTTCGGCGGCTACAAGGAGTCGGGCTACGGCCGTGAGGGGGGCCGCCACGGCCTTCTCGCCTACCTGAAGGGGGCGTCAGCGTGAGCAAGCGACTGACCGTGCCGAAGACCTACAAGCTCTACATCGGCGGCGCGTTTCCGCGCACCGAGTCGGGCCGCACCTACGAGGTAACCTCGACCAAGGGCGAGTTTCTCGCCAATGCCGCGAAGGCGTCACGCAAGGACGCTCGGGATGCCGTGACCGCCGCCCGCGCGGCCGTCAAAGGCTGGTCGGGCGCAACCGCTTACAACCGCGGCCAGGTGCTCTACCGGGTGGCCGAGCTGCTCGAGGGGCGCCGGGCGCAGTTCGTGGACGAGATCTCGCAGCAGACCGGCGCATCGACTTCTGCGGCGAACGCCGAGCTCGATGAGACTGTCGACCGCTGGGTCTGGTACGCCGGATGGTGCGACAAGTTCGGACAGGTCGCCGGCAACGGCAACCCGGTGGCGGGTCCCTACTTCAACATCTCGGTGCCCGAACCGACCGGCGTGGTCGGCATCATCGCCCCGCAGGACTCTCCGCTGCTCGGCCTCGTTTCTGCCGTGGCGCCGGCGCTGGTGACCGGCAACACTGTCGTGGTCGTGGCATCCGAACGATTCCCGCTGTCGGCGATCAGCCTCGCCGAAGTCCTCGCGACGAGCGACGTGCCGGGGGGAGTGGTCAACATCCTCACCGGGTCACCCGCCGAGATCGCGCCCTGGCTCTCCGCGCACGCCGACGTCAACGCGCTCGATCTCGTCGGCGCCGGCGATCTCGACTGGATCGACCTGCAGATCGTCGCGGCCGACACGCTCAAGCGCGTGCTGGCTCCCGAGGGGGGTCCGGATGCTGCGGTGCCGAGTCTTGATCGCATCACCGCGTTCACCGAGACCAAGACGGTCTGGCACACCAAGAGCATGATCTAGGGTGCCTGCGGCGGATCCGTTCAGGTGAGGTCGAGCCCACCCCAGTGGCCGGGCTCGGTGAGTTCTCCGTACGACAGTTCGATGCCGTCATCCGACACCGAGGCGACGCACGCCAGGAGGGACAGTGTCGGGTAGCCGTGCGGGCGGTTGTCGCGGATGATCGCCTGGTCGTCGGTGCTCTCCAGGGCACTCGAGCGCTCGAGAATCTCGACCCATGGCATCCACCACCGCTCGCCCTCGGCGATCGAAGCGGCGCGGAACTCGCCCAGCCAGCGTGCGATACGCGGCGTCGCCGGGTCGTCGACATCGTCGTGCGCGATCATGTGCGTGCCGGGTTCGAGGATGAGCGTTCGCCGATGCTCGCCGTTCCAGGTGTGCACCCTTGTGCCGCCGGGATCGACCTCGAGGAGGTTGAACCCATGGGTCCGGGGGTGCCTCGCGGGGGGCTTGCCGGCGACCGAGTCGAGCACGAGCCCGCCGCGCGAGACGAGTTCACTCTCGGGCAGGGGGGTCGACAGATCGGCTCGATTCATCAGCACGGCGAGCCGGCGAGCATCGGTGTCAGCCGCCAGCCACGCGCCGCCGGCACGGACATCGCGGACTCCCACCACCCCGGCGTGGGGTTCGGGCCACCACCGGCCCAGCGGGTTCCACGGGCGATCCGGATCCTCATCGCGGATCGCGAGTACACGCGTGGATCGGCCGTGTTCTGCCGGGACGTGGACGACGACGGTGCACATCAGTGGCGACCCGGGATGCTCAATGACGAAGGCCGCATATGGAGAGCCTATCCGCGCTCCACGCCGTCGGATCGACCTGAGGGCGGCATGACGAGAGCGCGGGAGCGCTCGGGAGCGTTAGTGTCGAGCCACACCCCGACAGGAGGATCCGTGGTCGTATCCGAGCCAGGCCGCACGACGCGAGCCGCCGCCGTCACCACACTCGCCGCGATACTGCTCCTGGCGACCCCGGGATGTGTGCCCGAGCCCGGCCCGACCGCCTCACCCTCGACCGGTGCCTCGATCGGTGCTTCGGCAACCGCGACGGCAAGCGCTTCGCCGTCGACGGATGAGACCTCGACGACAGGTCTCGTCCTTCCGGACACCTGCGAGCAGATCTACTCGCCCACCATGCTCGCAACGCTGACGGCCGAGGTGCCGCCGTCGGGCGATCCGGGGATCACGATGCTCGCGACTCAGAACGTCGATGCGCTCGAGGTGCTGCAATCGGCAGAGGCGACGCTGCGATGCACGTGGGGTCCGCCCTCCGATCGGGGGATGGCGACGAACGTCACACTCGTCACCGCAGAGCAGGGCGCTGCGCTGGATGCCGCATTCCGAGGCGCGGGCTTCAATGCCGAGTCTCTGGGCGAGGGGACGGTGTACCGGATCTCGACGGAGGCGATCACTCAAGACGACGTGCTCGTATCGTCGGGAGAGACGCACTATGTCGGCGTCGGGGGATGGGTGGCGACGCATTGGATCAACGTCGACCCGCCGGGATACACCGAAGACATCGTCGTGACGCTGTGGGGCTGAAGCGCAGGCATACCGGGTGCTCCCATGGCGGCGCGGGGCGAAATCCGCTGCGGAGCCGCTAGACTGATCCTCGGGATCCCGCTCCCGACGTCGCAGCTCGCAGAAGTGAGTGCCCGCGGCCGGAGGCGAAGGCATCCCGTCCCGCGTCAGTGACGGTCCAGCAGTTCGTCAGTACAGCCGCCCGCGGGAGCACGCAGCCCTCGCCGGTCCTCGACTGGCATCGCCGGATCCTCCGGCACCTACTCTCAGGAGGAGCATGCCGACCACGGCATCCGCCGCTCGCACGTCGCAGCGGCGCCGCACGCCGTCGCCCGCTCGCCGCGACGACGAAGCCCCCATCATCCCGATCCTCGCTCGCAAGGTGCGGGAGGTCGAGGCGAAGTCGCAGCGCGGCAAGCTCGGCCCCACCAATCGGGTGAAGTTCCAGGTGATCGCCTTCCTCGTCCGCGAGGAGCGAGCCCGCGTGAAGGCCGACACGTCGATCACCGACGGCGCGCGTGCCGAGCTGCTCAAGCGCCTGGACGGCGTGGCGACGATCCTCGCCAAGACGGCGGCGCGCGACACTTCGCTCATCCAGCTGCTCGAAGTCGACCAGGCGGCCTCGCCCGTCGCCAAGCGCATGCGGCGCGACTGGCTGCTCGAGTCGGGGGCTGACCTCGCCCCCGACGAGCTCATCATCACCGACGTCGCTCCGGTCGCAGCGACCGTGGTTCCCGCCGCGCTCGCCGAGCGTCAGGTCGCACCGCCGCAGGTCGATGCGCGGCGTGAGTCCAACCCCTTTCTCCCGCCCGACCTCGCCTTGCGCACGCCGAAGCAGACCCCACGTCGGCGTCTGGATGGGTGGGAGCTGATGGGCCCGCTCTACAAGGCGTTCGAGACCGGCGCCGGTGGCGGCGCGGCGAGCATGGATCTTCCTCCGGTGCCCGAGTTCGATCGCCTCTCGCCCAAGGGGCTGGAGATCATGGTGCACCAGTCGCGGTTCCTCGAAGCCGTGCGCGGCGGGCACCGCACATTCCTGCTCGCCGACGAGCCGGGCCTCGGCAAGACCGCCGAGTCGGTGCTCGCGGCATCCGTCGCCGAGGCCTATCCGCTCCTGGTGGTCGTGCCGAACGTCGTCAAGATGAACTGGGCCCGCGAGGTGGAGCGGTGGACGCCGCAGCGTCGCGCCACCGTCATCCACGGGGACGGCGAGAGCATCGACGCCTTCGCCGACGTCTTCATCGTCAACTACGAGATCCTCGACCGTCACCTCGCGTGGCTGAGCTCGATCGGACTCAAGGGGATGGTCGTCGACGAGGCGCACTTCATCAAGAACCTCACCTCGCAGCGCTCGCAGAACGTGCTCGCGCTCGCCGCACGCATCCGCGAGCAGGTGCGCAACCCTCTGCTGCTGGCCCTCACGGGAACCCCGCTCATCAACGATGTCGAGGACTTCGACGCGATCTGGCGGTTCCTCGGCTGGACGAACGGCGAGAAGCCGGGCCCGGCGCTCATGGAGCGCCTCGACGAGACGGGTCTGACTCCGGCCGACAAAGCGTTCTATCCCGAGGCGCGCGAGGCGGTGATCTCCATGGGGATCGTCCGGCGACGCAAGAAGGATGTTGCAGCCGACCTGCCCGACAAACTCATCGCAGACCTTCCCGTCGAGCTCGACGACGATTTCGGCCGGTCGATCCGCGCGGCCGAACGCGAGCTGGGCGAGCGCCTCGCCGGACGCTACCGTCGGATCATCCAGGCGCGCGGCGATCGCGGTCTGGCTCCCGGCGAGATCGACGCCGACATCGTGCGGCTTGTCGCACACAACGAGCTCGAGGAGTCGAAGGCGGCCGGCACCGGCAGCGAGAACGTCTTCACCATGGTCCGCAAGATCGGCCAGGCCAAGGCGCTGCTCGCGGCCGACTATGCGGTCCAGCTGCAGCGGTCGGTGGGCAAGGTCGTGTTCTTCGCGAAGCACATCGACGTGATGGATGCTGCCGAGGCGCACTTCGCGTCGGCCGGGCTCCGGACCGTCTCCCTGCGCGGCGACCAGACGACTCCGGCGCGTCAGCAGGCGATCGACGATTTCAACAACGACCCCGGCGTCGGGATCGCGGTCTGCTCGCTCACCGCGGCCGGCGTCGGTGTGAACATGCAGGCGGCCTCCAACGTCGTGCTTGCGGAGCTGTCGTGGACCGCGGCCGAGCAGACTCAGGCGATCGACCGCGTGCACCGCATCGGTCAGGATGAGCCGGTCACCGCCTGGCGCATCATCGCCGCGCACACGATCGACACGAAGATCGCCGAGCTGATCGACTCGAAGCAGGGCCTGGCCCAGCGTGCGCTCGACGGCGAAGCGGTCGACCCGCAATCCAGCGACTCGGTGCAGCTGTCCGCCCTCATGCACCTGGTGCGGCAGGCGCTCGGCGCCGACTGACCAGCCGTCGTCGCGCGCGTGTGGCCGGGCGCGGGATTGCGACGATAATGTCGGGGGGAGGCAGCGTCGCCGATTCACCTCTCCCCGACAGCGAGGATCACAGCATGAAGATCGGCATCCTGACCAGCGGCGGCGATTGCCCCGGTCTGAACGCGGTCATCCGCGGTGTCGTGCTGAAGGGCACGACCGCGTACGACCTCGAGTTCGTCGGCATCCGCGACGGATGGCGTGGCGTCGTGGACGGCGACTTCTTTCCCCTGACCCGCCACGAGGTCAAGGGTCTCTCGAAGGTCGGCGGCACGATCCTCGGCACGAGCCGCACCAACCCCTACGAGGGCTCGCGCGGCGGTGCCGAGAACATCGCGAAGACCCTCTACGGGCACCGGATCGACGGAATCATCGCGATCGGCGGCGAGGGCACGCTGGCCGCGGCCGATCGGCTCTCCAAAGACGGCATCAATATCATCGGCGTCCCCAAGACGATCGACAACGACCTGCGCGCGACGGACTACTCCTTCGGATTCGACACCGCCGTGAACATCGCCTCCGAGGCCATGGACCGGCTGCGCACGACGGGTGATTCGCACCAGCGGTGCATGGTCGCCGAGGTCATGGGCCGTCACGTCGGCTGGATCGCGTTGCACGCGGGTATCGCCGCCGGGGCGCACGCGATCCTGATCCCCGAGGTGCCGCTCTCGATCGATGACGTGTGCGAACTGGTCTCGAAGGCGCACGACCGCGGCCGCGCACCGCTGGTCGTGGTCTCGGAGGGCTTCACCCTCAAGGGCATGGAAGAGGCCTTCAGCGACAAGGGCCTCGACGCGTTCAATCGCCCTCGTCTCGGCGGCATCAGCGAGGTGCTCGCACCCGAGATCGAGCGCATCACGGGCATCGAGACGCGCGCCACCGTGCTCGGACACATCCAGCGCGGCGGCTCGCCGTCCGGCTTCGACCGGGTGCTCGCGACCCGACTCGGCCTGCACGCCGCCGACGCGGTCGTAGCGGGGGCATGGGGCCGCATGGTCTCCCTCAAGGGCACCGACATCGTGCGCGTCCCGTTCGCCGACGCCCTCGGTGAGCTCAACTCCGTCCCGCTCCACCGCTACGAAGAGGCCGCCGCGCTCTTCGGCTGACGGCCGCCGCGCTCAAGCATCGGCCGCGCCGACCACATCCAGCAGCCAGGCGAGCTCGAACGCCCGCTCGCGCCATGCGTTGTAGCGCCCGCTCACGCCGCCGTGCCCGGCGACCATCTCGCACTTGAGGAGGGCGTCGGCGCCTACCTCGCGCAGCCGCGCCACCCATTTGGCGGGCTCGACGTACAGCACCCGGGTGTCGTTGAGCGAGGTGACGGCGAGGATCTTCGGGTACGCGATATCCCGCACGTTCTCGTACGGCGAGTATGTCTTCATGTATGCGTACACGTCCGCATCGTGCAGCGGATCACCCCACTCGTCCCACTCGATCACGGTCAGCGGCAGCGACGGATCGAGGATCGAGGTGAGCGCGTCGACGAACGGCACGTCCGCGAGGATGCCGGCGAACAGTTCCGGGGCCAGGTTGGCGACGGCGCCCATCAGCAGACCACCGGCCGAGCCGCCCTCGGCGACGACGCGGTCGGCGGTCGTGTACCCCTCATCGATCAGGTGTCGCGCGCAGTCCACGAAGTCGGTGAACGTGTTGCGCTTGCGCAGCAGCTTGCCGTCTTCGTACCACTGACGGCCCATCTCGCCGCCACCGCGCACGTGCGCGACAGCGAAGATCACGCCGCGGTCGAGCTCCGACAGACGGGAAACCGAGAAGCCCGGCTCTATCGAGTGCTCGTACGATCCGTAGCCGTAAAGGTGCAGCGGCCGCGGAGCCGTGCCCGCTTCGCCGAATGAGCGTTTCCACACCAGCGAGATCGGAATCTGCGAGCCGTCCTGCGCGGTCGCCCAGACGCGCGCCTGGGCATAGTCGGAGGCCTCGTAGCCTCCCAGCACCGGCTGGCGCTTGCGCAGCAGCACCTCGCCCGACGCGACGTCGTAGTCGAACACGGTGCCGGGCGTGACGAACGATCCGTAGCCGAGGCGGATGAACGGGGGAGCCCATTCCGGATTGCCCTCCGAGCCGACCGAGTACAGCGGCTCATCGAAGTCGAGCTCCGAAACGCCGCCCGTCGCGTAGTCCAGCATCCCGAGGCGCGCGAGGCCCCCGCGACGGTAGCCGAGCACACCCCAGTCGCGGAACGTCGAGACGCCCAGCAGGCGCTCCCCGGGGCGATGTGCGACGACGACTTCCCGCGGCCCGGTGGGGTCGGATGCCGAGACCCGGACCAGCTCGAAATCGAGGGCGCCGTCGTTGTGGAGGATGAACAGCACGTCCTCACCGTCGATGATCGCGTGGGACGAGTCGTATTCGACGCCCTCGGTGCGCGGCCACACGAGCCGCGGCGCGGAGCGCAGGTCGGCGGCATCCACGAGCCATTCCTCCGACGTGATCGACGAGCCCATGCCGATCATGAGGTACCGGTCGCTGCGGGTGAATCCCGCGCCGACCCAGAACCGCTCGTCGGGCTCGTGGAAGAGCTTCACGTCATCCGCGACCGCGGTGCCCAGTTCGTGCAGCCAGACGGTGTCGGGACGCCAGGCGTCGTCGACGGTGGTGTACACGATGAATCGGCCGTCGGGGGAGAAGGTCGCACCGGCGAACGTGTCGGGGATCTCATCCGGCAGAAGCTCGCCCGTGACGAGGTCGCGCACGCGGACCGTGTAGCGCTCGTCGCCGGTGACGTCGACGCCGTACAGCATCCGGTCTCCGTCGGCGGTGACCTCGAAACTGCCGAGAGAGAAGAACTCGTGCCCTTCGGCTTCGACGTTGGCGTCGAGCAGGACCCGCTCGCCGTCGACCGCGACATCGGGCGAGAGATCCGGCGGGGTCCAGTCATCCGGCGCGGTGAGCGGTGCGCGGCATTGGATGGGGTACTGACTGCCCTCGAGAGTGCGCCCGTAGTACCACCAGTCCCCGCGCCGCGTCGGCACCGACAGGTCGGTCTCGAGCGTGCGGCCCTTGATCTCGCCGAAGATCTTCTCCTGCACCCCCGACAGGTGCGCCGTCCGCTCATGCGTGTAGGCGTTCTCAGCCTCGAGGTGCGCGATGACGGCTGCATCCTCTTTCGCGCGGAACCACTCGTACGCGTCTTCGACGTCGTCGCTGTGGTGGCTGCGCACGATCGGCTTGCGCGTGGCGACGGGAGGGGTGGCGGCTGCGGCGTCAGTGGTCACCGTTCCACGGTAGCCGACGCGCGCACGCGCGGCGGCGGACGCTATCTCGCCGAAGCGGGAGCGCCGGCGCGCTTCGGGCGCGGCTGCGGAGCGTCGTCCGGGATGCCGCGCGAAGCGAGCAGCGACAGCAGGGCGAGCACGATGAGCCCGAAGAACGCGGTGCGCAGCGAGGAGAGCTGCGACTCGACGTAGATCGCCTCGAGCTCAGCCGCCTCCGCGTCCGTGAGGCCGGCGTCGGTCGCGATCTTCGGCACGCTGGATGCCGGCACGATCGCGACACCGCCCTCGGTCCGCTCGTTCACGATCGTCTGCGCCTCAGCGGGAAGAGAGCTCTGCGCGACATTGCTCGCGAACGATGAGGCGAGGGCGCCGATGAGGATGGATCCGATGAGCGCTGTGCCGAGCGAGGACCCGAGGTTCTGGAAGACCCCCTGCAGACCGCCCACCTCGCTGGTGTCCTTCGCGGTGACCGACGACATGTTGACGTTGCCGAGCTGCGAGGCGAGCAGGCCCAGCCCTGCACCGGCGCAGAACATGCCGATTCCGAAGGCCGGGCTGGACAGCTCCGGATCGATCGCCGTGAGCAGCAGGATCGAGCTCGCGACCAGGATCCACTGCCCCACCCGCACCACCCGTCGCGCGGACCATCGCGTGGAGAGCCGGGTGCCGAAGATCGAGAAGAGGATGAGCGAGATGGACAGCGGAAAGATCCGCCAGCCGGTCTGCAGGGCGTCGAACCCGAGCGTCATCTGCAGGTAGACCGGCACCATGAAGAACAGGCCCGCGATGATCGCGTACTGGCCGCCCAGGACGCTCAGTCCGCTGCGCAGCTGCCGGATCGACAGCAGGTCGACGTGCAGCAGCGGATCGCGTCCCTTCGCCACCAGTTGGCGCTGACGCGCGAAGAACAGAACGAGCAGCACGGTTCCGATCACGATGAACCAGGCGGTGAGCGAGATCCCCAGGGGAGCGATCTCGACGCCGTTCACCACGGGGGAGTGCAGCGGAACGATCCATCCCCAGACCTTGCTCTGCAGCATCCCGAACACGACCGCGACGAGGCCGAATGCCGACAGCAGCACGCTGAGCACGTCGATGCGAATGCTCCGCCGCGCCGATTTCTCCGCGATCCGCCCCGCGAAGATCACGACGAACACCAGGATCACCACTTCGCCGACGAAGACGTACCGCCAGCTGAAGTACGTGGTCATGAACCCGCCGATGAGCGGTCCGGCGGCCACCCCTGCTCCGGAGACCGCGCCGATCGCGGCGAACGCGGTCACCCGGTCGCGGCCTTCGTAGTTGTCGGCGAGCAGCGCCGCGATCGCGGGGATCACCAGCACGGCACCGAGACCCTCGACGATCGACCAGCCCAGGAACAGCACGGTCATGTTCGGGCTGAACGCCGTCATCAGTGAGCCGATGGCGTAGACGATCGAGCCGATGACCAGTGCCCGCCGCCGACCCCAGATGTCGCCGAGCTTGGCGCCGAGCAGCATGGTGGCGGCCATCGTGAGCGTGTAGAAGGTGATCGCGCTCTGCATCGCGGTGACGCTGCTGTCGAGATCTGCCACGACGGCAGAGATCGACACGTTCATCACCGTGCTGTCCAGCACCATCACGAACTGGGCGGCGCCCAGGATCAGCACGACGAACCACTTCTTCATCTGTCCACCCGACTCTGCCCCGCGAGGGTGGGGGCGTGCGATCATTCAACACCCTCGGATACGGCGACCGCGCCCGCGCAGGACGGGTGATGCGGTGCCACCTGGGGGTTGGCCGAGGTTCTCGGGCCGCGCGCGAAGGACCGCTCACGCCTGCGCAGCCCCGGTCCGGGACCGCAACGTAGGCTGAGTGCATGGATTCGGCATCCGTGCAGTTCGGCCAGTACCCGCCCGCGCGGCGGACGATCCTTCACCTGAGCGACACCCACCTGCTCGCGGGGAACGTCCCGCTGGGCGGCCGGTACGACACCGCCGCGAATCTGCGGCGGACGCTGGATGCGGTGCAGGCGCTCGGCATCCGGCCCGACGCGATCGTGTTCACGGGCGATTTGACCGACCTCGGCGAGCCCGATGCGTACCGGGCGCTGCGCGCCACGATCGACCCGGTCGCAGCGCGACTCGGAGCACCCGTGATCTGGGTCGCGGGAAACCACGACGAACGGCCTGCGCTGCGCCGGGAGCTCCTCGGACTCGAGCCGACGCAGGAGCCGGTCACGGCGGTGCACGACCTCGGCGGGCTGCGGCTGATCGTGCTCGACACCACCGTCCCGGGCTGGCATCACGGCGACCTCGACGAAGCGCAGCTGGCGTGGCTGCGGGAGGAGCTCGGCACGCCCGCGCCGCTCGGGTCGATCCTCGCGATGCACCACCCCCCGCTGCCGTCGCACATCCCGCTGTTCGACATCCTCGAACTGCGCGACCAGGACCGGCTCGCTCGCGTGCTGGCGGGCACCGATGTGCGCGCGATCCTCGCCGGGCATCTGCACTTCTCGACCAGCGGAATGTTCGCAGGAGTGCCGGTGAGCGTGGCGGCTGCCACCTGCTACACGATGGACCTCGCTCGCCCGGCGGCAGAAGTCAACGGGATGGATGCCGGGCAGTCGTTCCAGCTCGTCCACGTCTACGACGACACGATCACCCACGCGGTCGTCCCCGTCGTGGACGCGCTGACAGGCGAGTACTTCACTGCGGCGTGGGTCGAGAAGATGGCCGCACTCACGCCGGAGCAGCGACTCGAAGCGTTCTCGCGCAAACCCGGCTGAGTCGCCACCGTGGATAGCTGCCGATGGGCGGTTGTCCACGGCGTACGAGTACCCTCCGAGAGTGCGCGAGTAGCCTCGAAGCATCCCCTCATATCGCCGTGACCGACCCACGAGGACTTGCACATGGCTCTGGACGCAATGACGCGCACTCGCGTCGAAACCGACTCCCTGGGATCCATGGAGATCCCCGCCGACGCATATTGGGGCATCCACACCGCGCGCGCGCTGGAGAACTTCCCGATCTCGAAACGGCCGATCTCGGTCTACAGCGATCTCGTCCGCGGGCTCGCGATGGTCAAGCAGGCCTCGGCCCGCGCCAACCGCGACATCGGGGCGCTCGACCCCGCGAAGGCCGACCTGATCGACCGGGCCTCGCAGCTGGTGATCGACGGGCACTTCCACGATCAGTTCGTCGTCGGCGTCATCCAGGGCGGCGCCGGAACCTCGACGAACATGAACGCCAACGAGGTCATCACCAACATCGCGCTCGAGCTCGCCGGCCGCGAGAAGGGCGACTACGACTTCCTGTCGCCGATCGACGACACCAACCGCAGCCAGTCCACGAACGACGTCTACCCCACCGCCATCAAGGTGGGGCTGGGCCTGGACCTGCTGACGCTGCTCGATGAGCTCGATCTGCTGCGCCGGGCGTTCCTGGCCAAGGCCGTCGAATTCCACGACATCCTCAAGGTCGGGCGCACGCAGCTGCAGGATGCCGTCCCGATGACGCTCGGGCAGGAGTTCAACGGCTTCGCAACGACCCTCGGGGAGGACCACAGCCGGCTCAAGGAGAACGCGTACCTGCTCTGCGAGATCAACATGGGCGCCACTGCGATCGGCACCGGGATCACCACGCATCCGGAGTACGGTCGGTCGGTGCTCCGGCATCTCCGCGAGATCACCGGGCTCGACCTCGACACGGCGACCGACCTCGTCGAGTCCACGAGCGACACCGGCGCCTTCATGTCGTTCTCCTCGACGCTCAAGCGCAACGCGATCAAGCTGTCGAAGATCTGCAACGACCTCCGGCTTCTCTCGTCCGGGCCGCAGGCAGGCTTCGGCGAGATCAACCTGCCCGCCCGCCAGGCGGGGTCGAGCATCATGCCCGGCAAGGTCAACCCGGTGATCCCCGAGGTCGTCAACCAGGTCGCGTTCGCCGTCGCCGGTTCCGACATGACGGTGACGATGGCGGTTGAAGCCGGCCAGCTGCAGCTGAACGCGTTCGAGCCGGTCATCGCGCACTCGCTGTTCCAGTCCATCACCTGGATGCGGCGCGCAATGCGCACGCTCCGGGTGAACTGCGTCGACGGCATCACCGTGAACACCGAGCGTCTCGGCGCCATGGTCGGGGCATCCGTCGGTGTGATCACCGCACTCACACCGTTCATCGGCTATTCGGCGGCGGCCGCGCTCGCCAAGACGGCGCTGCTGACCGGGCGCAACGTCGCCGATCTGGTCGTGGAGGCCGGTTTGATGTCGCGCGAGGACGTCATCAAGCAGCTCTCCCCGGCGCGTCTGTCGGGCCTGGAGACGATCACGGCGGCGATCCCGATCGTCCGGGCGGATGCCGCGGTGGGTTCCGACGACTGACGAGGAGGCGTGATGGGCGTTGCCGACCGTCGGCGCGAGCGCTAGCGTTCGAGGCACAGCCTGATCTCGAAAGGAACTCGCCATGACCGATCCGCAGAGCCCGGACGCTCCGACGCCTCCCCCCGCGTACGGCTCGCCGCCCCCGGAAAACCCGCCGCCGGCCGCCGCACAGCCCGCCTACCCGGCGGCACCGCCGGCCCCCTCCGGTACGCCGGCGAACCCGGCGATCCCGGGTAGGACGATGGGCATCGTCGCCTTCATCTTGTCGTTCTTCATTCAGCTGGTCGCCCTGATCCTCGGCATCGTGGCTCTCGTGCAGAGCCGGAAGGCCGGCCACAAGAACGGCTGGGCGCTCGCCGCGATCATCATCAGTTCCGTGCTGATCGTGGTGGGCATCATCGTCGGGATCGCGGTGATCGGCACCGCGATCGCCGGCGCGGGCGAGTACGCACGGCTGTGCGCCGAGTACGGCTCGGGCGTCCACCAGATCAACGGCGTGGAGGTCACCCTGACCTGCCCGTCCTGATCAGACCCGCCGAAGCCGCTTGGACGCCGCGATGGTGCCGGGCGGCTTCCGCGTTGCGTTCAGTCGAGGATGCGGCAGTGCGTCGTCAGAGCGCCGATGCCGTCGATGCCGACCGTGACGGTCGAGCGGTCGCGCAGGAACACCTGCGGGTCGCGGGAATACCCCGCCCCGCCCGGGCTCCCGGTCGAGATCAGCGTTCCGGGCAGGAGCGTGGCGGACTTCGACAGGTGCGAGATGAGGGTCGCCACCGGCCGCACCATCTGGTTGGTCGAGGCATCCTGCAGCGTCTTCCCGTCCAGCACGGTCCAGATGTGCAGGTCCTGCGGGTCGGGGATCTCGTCGGCGGTGACCACTACCGGTCCGGTGGGGGTGAACCCGTCGAACGACTTGCAGCGCGACCACTGCGCTTCGGAGTACTGGATGTCCCGCGCCGTGATGTCGTTGACCACCGTGTAGCCCCACACGTGCGAGAGCGCATCCGCGGGTGAGACGTCTTTCGCGGCGGCGCCGATGATGACCCCGAGTTCGGCTTCGTAGTCCACCGACTCGCTGAGCGAGCGCGGCCAGGTCGCCGTGGCGTCGTGGCCGGCCAGCGAGTTCGGCCACAGCCCGAATACCGTCGGTGTGGAATCCGTCTTCAGTCCCAGCTCACCGGAGTGCGCGGCGTAGTTGAGCCCGACCGCCAGGATCACCGGCGGTGTGAGGAGCGCGGATGCGTAGGTCGCCTCCGCGAGCGGATGCCGCAGGCCGGCGTCCGCGGCCTCGCGCACCCGGTCGAGGCGTTCGTCGCCGCCGGCGATCAGCTCCTCGAGGAACCGGGGGGCTCCAGGAAACAGCTCCTGCACGACGATCGCCGTCTCATCGTCCACCACAGCGAGGCGAGGTTCTGCGAACCCCGGCAGGGAGAGGTGGGCGAAGCGCATTGTTCCACGCTACCGGCGACCGGTGCCTGCGCGGCACCTGGCGTGCACCCCTATGCTGTGCGCATGACGCATGACCCCCGGCAACCCGACGCCCGGAACGAGCCCGTCCGCCCCTCGCTGACACCCCCGACGTTCGCCTCGGCACTCGCGCAGCCGCGCATGTCGCAGGGGGCATCGATCGTCCCCGCGCCGGCGCCGCCCGCGGCCGTTCCGGTCGCGCCGCGTGCCGGGCGGACCGCGCCGATCTGGCTCATCGGCGTGCTCGTGCTGATCCTGGTCGGACTGGTGGGCTACTTCCTCAGCGCCATCGGCCCGGCCGCATCGATCATCGGGATGCTGCTCGCCTTCGTTCCGCTCGCGGCGGTGCTGTTCGCCGTCCGCCTCATCGACCGGTGGGAGCCGGAGCCGCGAGGAATTCTCGTGCTCGCCGTCGCCTGGGGCGCGGTCGCCGCCGTCGGCATCACCCTCGGCGTCGACCTGCTCGTGACGCTCGTCCTGGGAGTGGACGACTCGCCGATGCGCGACGCGTTCTCCGCCGTGGTGCAGGCGCCGATCGTGGAGGAGTTCGCGAAGGGCCTGGGCGTCTATCTGATCTTCGTGACCGCCCGCCGGGCCTTCGACGGCCCAGTCGACGGCGTGGTCTACGGCGCGCTGATCGGCGCGGGTTTCGCGTTCACGGAGAACATCCAGTACTTTGCGATCAGTTTCATCGACGGAGGAGTGGTCGACCTGACCACGACATTCTTCGTCCGCGGCATCCTCTCCCCGTTCGCCCATGTGATGTTCACGAGCCTCACCGGCTTCGCCCTCGGGTTGGCGGCGCGACGCGGCGTGAGCGCCCGCCGCGCGATCGGGCCGTGGGTGCTCGGCATGCTGGCAGCGATGTCCCTGCACGCCCTGTGGAACGGGTCCGCGGTGTTCGGCGACTTCTTCCTGCTGTACCTCACGCTCCAGGTTCCGCTGTTCCTGGGCTGCATTCTCGGGGTCATCGCCCTGCGCCGCGAGGAGGCGCGCGTCACGCGATCCCGGCTCGGCGACTATGCGGCGGCGGGCTGGTTCACCCCGCAGGAGGTGGACATGCTGGCGACCGCACCGGGACGCAAGGCCGCGCTGGCGTGGGCGGCCGGCCTGCGCGGCGACCGCACCGGCATCATGAAGACCTTCATCGCCGACGCCACGGCTCTGGCGGCTGCTCGCCAGCGCGCGATCACGGGACGCGACCCGAACGCAAGGGATGACGAGCAGGTGCTTCTGGCGCGTACGACTGCCGCGCGGGCGGCGATGTTCGCGCCGTAGCGACCCGGAGGAAGACCCAGCGCCCGGCGTTCGCGGCAAGGCCTGCGTGATGACCGGGCGCTGAGTTGTTCTGCCTTCAGCGTGGCGTGGGCGGGGCGGACTGTCAAGGGCGTCGGGGCCTGCTCGCGTTGACCAGCGGCGGGTGCTCGGGTTGGATGGACTCATGACAGATGACCGCACCAAGCCCGAGATCGACGCCCCCGAGGGCCCTGCACCCGAAGAACTCGTCATCCGCGACCTGATCGTGGGAGACGGCGCCGAGGCCAAGCCCGGTGACACCGTGAGGGTCCACTACGCCGGCGTGGAGTACGAGACCGGCGAGGAGTTCGACTCATCGTGGAACCATGGCGAAAGCATCCAGTTTTCGCTTCGAGGCCTGATCCAGGGCTGGCAGGACGGCATCCCCGGGATGAAGGTCGGCGGCCGTCGCGAACTGGTGATCCCGCCGGACCTTGGCTACGGCCCCGAGGGCGGGCACTTCCTCGGAGGCAAGACCCTGATCTTCGTCATCGACCTGATCTCGGTCGGCTGACCCGACGAACGTCGACAGGGCTCGGGTGCTGCGGCATCCGAGCCCTTCTTCATGAATTCTCCATTCATGGGAATGGAATCTGGGATCACCGGGTTTTCGACTGAGATGTGCCGCCCTGTCGGCCAGATCACCCACCTCACTCCAAGGAGAGACATGACCGAGACCACCACCGCCCCCGTTGAGATCCCCGGCTACCGCGCCGGTACCTGGGTGCTCGACCCCAGCCACAGCGACGTCAGCTTCACAGTCCGCCACATGATGATCTCGAAGGTTCGCGGTCATTTCGGAATCAAGAGCGCGACGCTCATCGCCCCGGAGAACCCACTCGAGGCCAAGGTTCAGGCGCACGTCGACGCGGCATCGATCAACACGAAGGACGAGGGTCGCGACGCGCACCTGCGCTCCGCGGACTTCTTCGACGTCGAGACCTATCCGTCGATCGACTTCGTCTCGACCGGAGTGCGCGTCGAGAAGGGCGAGATGCTCGTCGACGGCGACCTGACCATCCGCGACACGACCAAGCCCGTCACCTTCGAGTTCGACTTCGGCGGCTTCGGCAGCGACCCGATGGGCAACTACAAGGCGGGCGCGACGGCGAAGACCGTCATCAATCGCGAGGACTTCGGCCTGACCTGGAACGCCGCGCTCGAGTCCGGCGGCGTGCTCGTCGGCAAGGACGTCACGATCACGCTCGACCTTCAGGGCGTCTTCCAGGCCTGATCGGCCCGCATGCGAAGCGGGGATGCCGCGTCCGAAATCCGCCGCTATACGGCGGTCCGGCGGCCAGGAGGAGGGCCCGATGGACCGCGGTGTCGCTCGACTGGTAGACTCTTCAGGTTGCCGTTTGATCGGCCGCGGACAAAGAGAGCTCGCACATCAGGTGCCGGGCGCCGCGCAATGACCAGGAAGGGGATCCCATCTATGCCGCTCGAATCTGACGCCAAGAAGGCGATCATCGAACAGTACGCGACGCACCCCGGTGACACCGGATCCCCCGAGGTGCAGGTCGCGATGCTGACGCAGCGCATCAAAGACCTCACAGAGCACCTGAAGGAGCACAAGCACGACCACCACTCGCGTCGTGGTCTGTTCCTGATGGTCGGTCAGCGCCGTCGTCTGCTCGGCTACCTCCAGGACATCGACATCGCGCGCTACCGCTCGCTGATCGAGCGTCTCGGCCTCCGCCGCTAGTCGCAACCAGCGCATATCGCCCGGTTATCGAATAGCCCGCGAAGCGGGCGTATCGATAACGGAAAGGCCGTCCCGGGTGTGGGGCGGCCTTTCGCCATGCCCTCGGCCGTTCGAGTCAGGTCACAGCAGGCGAAGCTCGGTGGCCCGCGCCACCGCCGCGCTGCGGTTGGGCGCATCGAGCTTGCGGTAGATGTGGGCCATGTGCGTCTTGATCGTGTTGACCGAGACGAAGAAGCGCGCCGCGAGCTCGGCGTTCGTCAGCCGCGTCGGCAGATAGGCCAGCAGCTCCCGCTCGCGATCGGTGAGGGGTTCGCCCAGATGTCCTTCGAGGGGAGCTCGCAGCGTCTGGTGCGCGCATTCGACGATCTCCGCCTGGAACCGCGTTGGCTGCACAGGGAGGCTCTCGATGAGCTTGATCACCTCTGGTCCCGCGCAGACGAACACCGACACTATCCCGTGCTCGGCCGCGAGCTCGAGTGCTTCCATCAGATGGCGGCGGGCCTCGGCGGCCCGACCCTCCGCGTGCGCCAGCCACGCGGTCAGGACCCCGTGCTCGACGCTCGCGAGGGGGCGATCGTCGCGCGGAGCGAATGCCGCAGCATCCAACATCGCGTGCGCCTGGTCCAGCCGCCGCACCGTCAGCGCGCCGGCCACGCTCTCCACGAGCATCGCCGACCACCCGCGCTTGACGGGCGGAATCGTGCCGACGGTGCCGGCCAGGCGCTGCGCGCGGTGGAATGCGGCGTCGAGGGCGTCCCGCACGATCGGGGGAGCAGCCTTGAACGGCTCGTCCTCGGGAGAAGCCGGGTCGGCCGCGAGGACCCTGTGCAGGTGCGCGACCCACATCAGCTGCGTGCGCTGGTTCGATGCCGCGCGCACGGCGCCCTCATGTCGGGCGAACGACGCGGACTGGGCATGGCCGCGATGGATCGCCACGAGCGAGCAGGCCAGATATGCGTCGGCCGGCGCGGGATGCGCCAGCAGTCCGACGTCGCGCGCGAGCTGCAGCGCCTCGTCGGCGAGCCTTTGCGCGATGGCGAGTCGGCCCGACCACGCCTCCAGGAGCGCCTGCGTCCCCAGCAGGTGGACCCGGTACGCCGAGTACTGCGCGCCCGGCGATTCCAGGGTGAGCTGCAGCACCCGTCGCGCCTCGGTGAAGTCACCCGCGAACAGGTGCGCGCGACCGAGCGATCCGAGCGTCAGCGTTTCGAGCAGTGCCCGGTCGGTCAGGCCGATCAGGTCTGGCGGGATGACGTCCGGGTGGGCCCGCAGCATCTTCAGCGACTCGCGGGCGGCCTCGATCGACACCTTGACCTGCGGGCGGAACTGCACTCGTGCCGCGATGTAGGTATGCGCGATCAGCGCGAGTCCCGGTTGCAGCCCCGGGCGGGCGATCAGCCGCCGCAGCACGTCTTCGCTGTGTGCCGCCCGTCCGCTCATGCCGAGCACCATGCCGTACAGCACGTCGGCGACCGGGCGCGCCGTCCGCTCGGTCTCGGGGATCGCCGAGAGCCATTGGGCCATGGAGGCCACTTCGCCGCGTTCGAACGCCTCCCGCCCGCGCGAGAGGATCAGATCCATCGCGCGGTCCCACGAGCGGGCGTGAAGCAGGCACTCGATCGCCGAGGGGACATCACCCTGCTGGACGAACCAGTCGGCGGCGGCGGTCAAAATGCGCACCTCGTCGCCGGGGAATCTCGCCCGCAGGCGATAGCGCAGCAGATCGCGGAACAGATGATGGAAGCGGAACCACTCGTGGTGCGTGCCGATCTCGACGAGGAACATCGAATCGCGTTCCAGCTCATCGAACAGGCTCTGCGCGTCCGGAACCCCCAGCACGGATTCGACAAGTCCCGGTGACATCCGATCCAGGGCGGACAGCCGCAGCATCAGATCCCGGCGCTCCTCGGGCAGGGCGCCGAGCACCTCCTCGCTCAGGTAGTCGGAGATCAGCCTGTCGGTCCCGGCGAGCCGCCGGGTGAACAGCTCCGGGTCGTCCTGATGACGCAGGCTGATGGCGCTCAACTGCACGCCGGCCGCCCAGCCCTCGGTGGTGTCCATGACCGAAGTCACCGTGGCCGGCGTGGTCGCCACGCCCGTGATCCGGCGGAGCACCTCGGCGGCGACATCGTCGTCGAAGGCGAGCTCGGCCTGACGCAGCTCGAGCAGCGAGTACCTGAGGCGGTGCCGGCTCAGCGCGAGCCGCCGATCGCCCCGGGAGGAGAACACCATGTGCGCCCCCGGAGGCAGATGATCGGCGAGCCACCACAGGTCGTCGATGATCGCGTGGTTGGTCAGGGTGTGCAGGTCATCGAAGACGAGCACCAGACCCGGGTGGCCGGCCAGAAGCACACTCAGCGACTGCAGCATCGGCTCGCCCAGGCCGCCGCCTCCGATGGCCAGGAGCGGGCGAAGCTCGATCGCGGCCGGATCCAGCGCCGCGAGGCGTCCGAGCAGCTTGCCGGCGAAGCGGCTCGGGTCATCGTCGGCGCGCTCCATGTCCAGCCACAGGAATCGCAGATCGTCCCGCGACGCGGCCCACTGCGACAGCAGCACGGTCTTTCCCGAGCCGGCGGGCGCGACCAGGAGCGACAGCGGCGCGTCGAGCGCTGCATCCAGGCGTCCGCGTAGCTGCGGGCGGTCCACCGCGTGCGCGGGCGTGCTCGGCACCGCGTTCATGGTCGGCATTCTCGCGCTCGCCTCCCCAGGCGGTGGTGAATCATCCTCGCCGGATGAGGATCCGTCGAGGGCCGCAGACAAGTATGGTTCACAACGAGTCGGGCTGCACAGAGCCAGGAGGCGAAATGACCTCGCATGTCTACGAAGTCATCGTTCGCGGCCGGATGAGCGCCGAACTCATGGCCTCGCTCGAGGGGTTCTCGATCGCCACGGACGAGGGCGGCCTCACCCGGCTCGTGGGTCATGTTCCCGATCAGCCGGAGCTCATCGGTCTGCTCGCCGCGTTCGACGATCTGCATATCGAAGTCGTCTCCGTGAACCCCGTAACCTGAAGCGCACAACGCACGAGCGCACAACACACGAGCGCACAACAACAAAGGAGAAAGAACATGCCCCTTCGCAGAGCAGGTCGTCCCGGCCTGATCGGCATGGCCGCCCGTACCGCGGTCGTCGCCGGCACCGCGACTGCTGTGAGCGGCAGCGTGTCGCGTCGTCAGCAGGAGAAGGCCCAGGGTCAGTACGAGCAGCAGCAGTACGAGGCTGCGCAGCAGCAGGCGCAGATCGATGCGGCTGCGCAGGCCGCGGCGGCGCAGTACGCACCGGCACCGGCACCGGC
>NZ_WOYP01000095.1 GCF_011620715.1 Microbacterium sp.
CGCTACTCGACCACCGGATGTTTCACGTGAAACGTCCCTGAGCGTGGATCAGCGCACGCTCGCGCGCACCACGCGCGTCGGCTCCGCCAGGAGTCCTTCGCCGACGACTTCGAGACGCACGTTGCTCAGCCGGTATTTGCGCAGCTGCTTGTCGGCGGCGTCGATCTCTGTGGATGCATTCGCACCCTTGAAAAGGATGAGCTCACCGCCATCGCGAACAAGCGGAGCCGTCAGAGGCACCAGAGTCCGAAGTGCGCTCACTGCGCGTGCGGTGGCGGCATCCAGCGTCGGTCCTCGTCGCCAATCCTCGGCGCGAGCCCGAACGACCTCGACATTGTCGAGTCCGAGTTCGGCTGCTTGCTCAGACAGCCAGGCGACGCGACGCTCCATCGGCTCGATCAGGATCCACTCGACATCAGGCCTTGCGATGGCGAGCACCAGTCCGGGCAGTCCGGCGCCGGATCCGACGTCGCCGACACGTCCGGAGAACAGCGGAGCGGCAACGGCGCTGTTCAGGATGTGGCGGGTCCACAGCCGTGGAGGCTCGAGTGGGCCGATCAGCCCGCGCGCCTCGCCGTGATCTGCCAGCGTCTGCGTGAACTGCCGCGCCAGATCGATCCGCGCGCCGAAGATCTTCGCAGCAACCGCGGGCTCGACCTCGACAGCGGTCATGGAGCCTTCTGGGGCTCCGCCCCAGAATCCCGGTTTGCTGACGCGCACCGTTTCACGTGAAACATCACCCGCGGCTGATGACCGTGTGGCGGTCGGCGCCCTCGCCATACGACTCGGACACGAACCTGCGGTCGGCGACGATGTCATGCACGAGCTTGCGTTCGTAGCTCGACATTGCGGGCAGCGAGGCCTGCGTCGCACCCGCCTCGATACGGGCGATGGCCCGATCGACGAGTGTCTCGAGCTCGCGTTGACGCGTGGCCCGCGATCCGCCGATGTCGAGAATGAGCCGGGAGAAGCGACCCGTGCGGTTCTGTACCGCGATGCGGGTGAGCTCCTGGAGGGCCTGCACGGTTTCGGGGTCTGACAGCAGCGCGAGCGAGCCGGCCTGATCCGACTCGAGTGAGACGTATGCCCGGCCGGATTTCACATCGAGCGCGAGGTCTCCGTCGATATCGGCGATGTCCATGAGTTCCTCGAGGAAGTCCGCGGCGATGTCACCTTCCTGCTCGAGTTGCTCGACGGTGGCGGCGGTGCGCTCGAAGGGCGTGGCATCGACGGGGGAGAGGTCAGGTGTAGTCATCGGTTCCTCGAGATGGATCGGGTGAAGAGCAGTGGACTCAGGATGCCGCGCCGGCGGTGCCGGCGGCAGGATCGGCAGAGCCGCTCGGCTTGGAGCCACTGTCGCGGGGCTTCTGCGACTGCTTCTTGGCGCGCTGCTTGCCGACGGGCTGCTGCCGCTTCGGGGCTGCCGCCCGGGCACGCTCGGCCTCTTCGTACAGGCGCTGCTGTTCGGCCTCGTACTTCTCGATCGGGATGATCTTGCCGGAGGAGTCGAGAGCCTTGCCCTTGCGCGCCAGGCGCTCCTCGCGCATCTTGGCGGCATCTGACCCAGGTGTGGGCATGTTCCGGATGACGATGAACTGCTGCACCATCGTCCACACGTTGCTCGTGAACCAGTAGATGACGACACCGAGCGGGAAGAAGACGCCCGAGAAGACGAAGGCGAAAGGCAGCACGTAGAGCATGATCTTCTGCATCTGGTACGCCTGGCCGGTCTTGGCCTCGGGCGAGAGGTTCTTAGAGATGATCTGCAGTTGAGTGAAGAACTGCGAGACGATCATCAGGACGACCAGTACGAGCAGGATGCCGACGGTCACCTGCCAGCCCGGAGCCTGGGCTTCCCACGCTCCGACCAGGGTGTCGTGCAGCGAAGCGACGCCGAAGAGCTTGGCGTTGTAGAACTCGGTCATGAGTTCGTTGTTGAGCGGGCCGACACCGGTGTGATTGGGGTCGGTCTTGATGGTCTGGACGCCGTTCAGAACGCTGAACAGTGCGAAGAAGATCGGCATCTGCACAAGGAGGGGAAGACAGGACGACGCGGGGTTCGTGCCGTGCTTCTTATACAGCGCCATCGTCTCGCGGCTCATTGCCTCACGAGAGAGCTGATCCTTCTTGCCCTTGTACTTCTCCTGAACTTTACGCAGTTCAGGAGCTATTTCCATCATCTTTCGCTGGCTCTTTATCTGCCGGACGAAGAGGGGGATCAACGCAGAGCGCACTACCAGAACCAGGCCGACGATCGCCAGCACCCAGGTGATGCCCGCCTCCGGCGGCAACCCCATCACGGTGAAGAGCCAGTGCCACGATACGAGGACGAGCTCGACCACCCATTTGAGCGGCCAGAGGATGATTCCGATCAGATCCGGCACGGATCAGTCCTTTCTGAGGGAGACAGGTACGACGAAGCCCCAGGGGGTCAGCTCGTACCGGAAGTTCTTGTGAAGGGGCACGTCATCGACGCCACCCTTCGCCCAAGGGTGGCAGCGCGCGATGCGAGCGGCTGCCATGGCGGAGCCTTTGAGTGCGCCGTGCTGCTGAACCGCGCCGACCGCATACGCCGAGCAGGACGGGTAATACTTGCAGACGTCCCCGTACGTAGGGGAGATGGTCGCACGGTAACCATGGAGCAAGCTCAACACGGTATTGCGCGGCAGGAGCGGAAATGCGCGAAGTGCGGAGGATGCTTCCAGGTGGCCCTGACCGACCGACGCCATCGGGAGCGTCGCGGAACTCACGTCGCGCTCCGGGCGAGGCATCGCGTCACTTCGGCGCGCAGATCAGCGAACGCAGCCTCGGCGCCGTTGGGCAGAACGCGGATCACGATGTCGGATCCGGCCCGCACCGTCGGCAGCGCCTCGGCGCAGACGGCCTTCAGGCGCCGGCGCACAGTGTTGCGCACCACCGCCGGGCCGACCTGGCGGCTCACGATGAATCCGAAGCGCGCCGCTCGATCTTCGCCGGAGTCGCTGGAGTACATGACGGTATGCGGGCTCGCGCAACGACGACCCCGGCGGACGACGGCCTTGTAATCCGCTCCGCGGGTGAGTCGGTTCGGCCGAGCGAGCACCGCCGGAGGGTCAGGCCGAGAGCTCGGTGCGCCCCTTGGAGCGACGAGCGGAGAGGATGCTGCGGCCGGCGCGAGTGCGCATACGGGCACGGAAACCATGCTTCTTGGCGCGGCGGCGGTTGTTGGGCTGGTACGTGCGCTTGGTCATGAGATCACTTCCGGATCAGGTGTCCCGGCAATTTCTGGAGTAAGGACTGACGCTCAGACCGGGGACGTGGGAACGGGACTGCCGTCAAGGCATAAGTCAACCGATTAAGGTTACGTTCCCGGGGCCCAGAACTCAAACTGAGCAGAATCGGCTCGGCATTATCGCGACAGATTCGCAGACTCCTGGCGATGACACGCGGTGCGGTCCTACAGTGGAGTTTGCTCCCGTGACGCCCGCTCACTAGCGTGGCTCGGGCAGTTATCCACAGGTTCGGTGTGACGCTCTCCGTTTCGAACTGGGTGGCGCGTCAATCTCCCGGGGGGGCCATGTCATCGCACGAAGTTCCAGACGTACCTGTCTGGTCAGCCGTGCTCGATGAGCTTGCCGGAGACGCCCGGGTGACTCCGCAGCTGCAGGGATTCCTCAGCCTCGCCGTACCCCAGGGAGTCATGGGCGGAACCCTCTACCTCGATGTGCCGAACGATCTGACCGCTGCGCAGATCAACAAGCGCATGCGAACGCCGATCATGGAGGCCCTCACCCGCGTCGATCGGGATCAGCAGCACGATCCCTCGGCGACTGCATTCCGCGTCGTGGTCAATCCCGAGCTCACCGAGACCCAGCTGACCGCGCCGATCCCGGTGCAGGCGAACTCCCCCTCGACCCCGACGCGTCAGCCATTGCAAGAGTCGATCGACGCAGCATCCGGCGCCTCGCGCAGCGATACACGACTGAACCCGAAATACACGTTCGACAACTTCGTGATCGGCCAGTCCAACCGCTTCGCCCACGCCGCGGCGGTCGCCGTTGCCGAAGCCCCGGCGAAGGCGTACAACCCTCTTTTCATCTACGGTGACTCCGGTCTCGGCAAGACGCATCTGCTGCACGCGATCGGCGATTACGCCCTCAGCCTTTATGCCGGCATCCGGGTGCGCTATGTCTCGAGCGAAGAGTTCACGAACGACTTCATCAACTCGATCGCGAACAACCGGGGCTCGGCCTTCCAGGCCCGCTACCGCGATGTCGACATCCTCCTGATCGACGACATCCAGTTCCTGCAGGGTCGCGCCGAGACCCAAGAAGCGTTCTTCCACACCTTCAACACGCTGCACGATCACGACAAGCAGGTCGTGATCACGAGCGATGTGCCGCCCAAACACCTCACCGGCTTCGAAGACCGCATGCGCAGCCGGTTCGAGTGGGGCCTCATCACCGACGTGCAGGCGCCCGACCTCGAAACGCGCATCGCGATCCTGCGCAAGAAGGCGCAGAGCGAG
>NZ_WOYP01000106.1 GCF_011620715.1 Microbacterium sp.
GACGTGTTCTTGACGATGTACTTGAACTTGAGGATGTCGTCGGCCGCGTGCACCATCGTGTCGAAGCGGTAGTTGATCTCCTGCTGACCACCCGTGCCGACCTCGTGGTGCGAGCGCTCCAGGATGAAGCCTGCTTCGATGAGCTTGAGGGTGATGTCATCGCGCAGGTCGGCGGTCTTGTCGACGGGACTGACCGGGAAGTAGCCGCCCTTGTACGGCGTTTTGTTCGCGAGGTTGCCGCCCTCTTCGACGCGACCGGTGTTCCACGCGCCCTCCTCGGAGTCGACGCTGTAGAAGCTCGAGTTCTGCTTCACTTCATAGCGGACGTCGTCGAAGATGTAGAACTCGGCCTCGGGGGCGAAGAACGCGGTGTCGGCGATGCCCGTCGAGGCAAGATACTTCTCGGCCTTCTTGGCGACCTGACGCGGGTCCTTGTGGTAGATCTCGCCGGTGCGCGGGTTGTAGATGTCGAAGATCATGATGAGCGTCTTCGCTTCGCGGAACTGGTCGACGTACGCGGTCGACACGTCAGGGATGAGCTGCATGTCGGACTCGTGGATGTTCGCGAAGCCGCGGATCGAAGAGCCGTCGAACAGCTGGCCGACGGTGAAGAATTCCTCGTCGACGGTCGAGGCCGGGATGTTGAAGTGCTGCTGCACACCAGGAAGATCCGTGAAACGGATGTCGAGGAACTTGACGTCCTCGTCCTTGATGAACGTGAGCACCTCGGATGAATCTTTGAACATGAAGGCTCCAGAGTTAGGGCATCGGGAACTGCCGCCCGCACGCGGGCTTCCTCGAACCGTACCGGGGGGGCATTGCTCCGCAGTGACACCATTGTTTCCGGCATGTTACGCGAGTCTCGTTAGGCTTACGCAGTGACCAGCGACGCGCAGAGCCATCCGGGGCAGCGGCTCGGGCTTCCGGCGACCGGCAGCGGCTCTATCGCGCGCCCCGGGCGCCGGATCGGCGCGCTGTTCATCGACTACGGCGCGGCCTACCTGATCTCGGGCTTCTTCGACTGGGATGCCCTGGCGATCCTCACGATCTTCGCCCTCATCCAGATCCTGTTCCTGCCGACCCTGCAGGGCAGTCCCGGGCATCGCATCCTCGGAATGAAGCTCACCAGACTCGACGGTTCGTGGGTCGGCCTGTTGCGGCCGATCGTGCGGACGGCGCTGCTGATCGTCGTCATTCCCGCCGTGATCTGGGATGCCGATCAGCGCGGCCTGCATGACAAAGCAGCCGGCACCGTCCTGGTCCGCGCGTAGCCGGGCTGTCCTCAGCGGGGGCGCGGAGCGCGAGCCTTCGTCGGGTCGATGCCTTTCGGAATCGGCAGCGAGGCAAGCGATTGCGACACGGAATCGAGACGCTTGATCACCGCGGCCATCGTCGCGCGATCGATCTTCTTCGGCAGCGCCTTGATCGCGGAGGCGAGCTTGGCGATCGGCACCTCGTCCGGGCCGTGACCCACGTAGAAGACCGTGACCGGCACCCCCGTCGCCACGCGCTGCGCCTTGGAGCGCTCGTCGTTGACGAGGCGGGTGAGGCGCCCGCGGGCGCCCTCTCCGACGATCACGACCCCCCCGCGGCCCACGGCCCGGTACACGGCCTCCTGGGTCTTTGGGTTGACGCCGACCGGCATGTCGCTGGACTGCCACTTGCGGCCCAGAGAGGTCGACATCACGTGGCCGGCGGCGCCCGGCATCCCGTCGATCTGCTTGTACATCGCGCTCGTGGACAGGCGTGTCATCGTCATGAGCGAGGCGAGGATGCCGAGCATCAGACCCGTGACGGCCCACAGCGCGATGCTCCAGAGTGCGACGGGGGGAAGCAGCAATCCGATCCCGACGCCCAGGGCGATCGACACGATGAAGATCGCCGCCAGGAGCCAGGGCAACCAGGGATACGCCTTCTGCGTGAACGTGAACAGAGTGCGGATCTGAGAGAAGAATCCGGGCCGCTTCTCGGGCGCGGTACTGCGTGCTGCCATGGCACCAGCCTACCTATCGGCGTCACCCAGGTCGGCTCCTCCCCAGGGACCGACCCCGCGCCGGCCTCCACAGGTCAGCGTGCGGAGGCAACAGCCAGGTCGCCGGCCGCTCAATGTCGGAAGGGTGACGAATGGCGCAGGGGGTCCGCTGCAGGAGGGATACCGGGTGATCCGCCTGATGGCCGGCGGTGCGGACTCACCGTGGCCGGGCGCGCTGGTCTGCGGGCCGACGGGGGAGACCTCGATCGCCGTGGATGCCGATGCACTCGGGTTCGACTGGACGGGATGGGCGGCCGAGCCGTCGGGCCACCTTCTGGGACCGGTCGACGTCCTGCGCCGCGCGGACGGACACGACGTGCTGCTGCCGGTCTGCACTGAGCGGCTCGAAGAGTTCCTGGCCCGCCGGGCGGGAGGCGCGCAGCTGACCGCCGGCGAGTGTGTGACGGTGGCGGTGAGCCTCTTGCGGGCCACCGCGGAGCTCACCGCCGCCGAGTCGCGCGTGAGCGGCACGTGGTGGCTCACGGAGGCGGGCAAGCCCGTACTCGCGACCGAGACCGGGCAGGCGCCCCACGAAGGGCAGACTGCCGAACACCTGCGTCACCTCGCCGAGCAGGCGCCTGTGCTCGCTGCCGCTCTCCTCGACGCCGCAGCGGTCGTGGCCGAACCACGCCGCCGCACGCGCGAACTCGAGCGTGCCGAGGCGGCGATCTTCGCCGTCGCCGATCCGCTCGCGCTCGCGACGACCACATTCGGCCCGAAGCTCGCGCGGGATCGCTCGATCGCCGATGCGCGCCCCGGCCCGGTCGACGCCGAGCCGGCACCTCCCTCGTGGGTGGTGTCGCTGTCGCGACACGTCGATGCGGACTGGGCCGACCTGGTCTCACGGACCACGACCGGGGTCTGGCGCGCGCTACGTGCGCCCCGGACAGGACGCCGACGGCCGTGGCTCCTGGCCGGCGGGATCGCCGGGGTTGTCCTGGTAGGCGGCCTGATGTGGCCGACTGGCGGTGCCGGTCCTGCGACAGCTGAGGTTCCGGCCGGGCCGACGGCGACGCCGGCCCCAAGCCCGGCATCCGCCCCCGCGGGACAGTCAGGGACTCGAACCGGTCCCGAAGAGACAGCGTCCGATCCACCGGTGGGTGCGTCGACCGATCTGGCGGCGATCACCGCCGATCTGCTCACCGCTCGCAGCGCGTGCGGTCAGGATGAGTCGTGTCTCGGGAAGGTCCAGGAGTCGGGCGGTGCGCGCTTCCCGAGCGGCGTCGTCGACCTCCCCGCCGACGAACGCACTGTGGCGCTTCTCGACGAGTTCGGCGGCGCGGCGGTGCTGCGCGCGGAGGCGTCAGGCTCCGATGCCACGCCTCAACTGGTGGTCATCGTCCGCACCGACGAGCGGTGGCTGCTTCGGGACGTGTACGACGTCCCGAAGCAGTGACCGGCGATCAGATGCCGAGCTGGCCCTGGAACGACGCGTCCTCGAGGCGCTTCTTCACTGTGGTGAGGAAGCGCGCCGCGTCGGCGCCATCGACGATCCGGTGGTCGTAAGACAGCGCCAGATACACATAGGAGCGGATGGCGATCGCGTCCTTGCCGTCGACGGAAACCAGGCCCGGCCGCTTGACGACCACGCCGGTCCCGAGGATCGCGGACTGAGGCAGGAAGACGACGGGCGTGTCGAACAGCGCGCCGCGCGACCCCGTGTTGGTCAGCGTGAATGTTCCACCGGCCAGCTCATCGGGCTTGAGCTTGTTGTTGCGGGTACGGGCGGCGAGGTCGGCGATCTCATGCGCGATCTCAGCGAGACTCTTGGATGCCGCGTCACGCAGCACCGGCGTGAGCAGGCCCCGTTCGGTGTCGACGGCGATCGAGAGGTTCTCCGAGGGCGGGTAGACGATCTGGTCGCCGTCGACGGTGGCGTTGATCACCGGATTCGACTGCAGGGCTTCCGCCGCCGCGAGGGCGAAGAATGGCAGGAACGACAGCTTGTCGCCGGTCTTGGCCTGGAAGTCGCCCTTCACGGCGTCACGGTAGGTCGCCAGCTTGGTGACGTCGACCTCGACCACCGTGGTCAGCTGCGCGGTGGCCTGCATGGAGGCGACGGCGCGCTCAGCCAGCACCTTTCGCAGTCGCGACATCGGCTGAGTCGTGCCGCGCAGCGGTGAGACCTCCACCTTCGCCGGCGCGGAAGCCGCCGGAACGGCAGCCTCGGCAGGCGCCGCGGCCCTCTCGGCGGCCTTGAGCACATCTTCTTTGCGGATGCGGCCGCCCACGCCCGTGCCGGTGACGGTCGACAGTTCCACGCCCTGCTGCTGGGCGAGTCGGCGCACCAGCGGCGTGACGTACGCCGTCACATCGGAGTCGTCGGCGGCAGCCGGGGCCGACCTTGGCGCGGGAGCCGGGGCGGCTGCCGGAACCTGCGCTGCCGGGGCGGGTGCCGCGGCAGCAGCCTCCTGCGCGGGCGGAGCCTCCTGCGCGGGCGGAGCCTCCTGCGCGGGCGGA
>NZ_WOYP01000021.1 GCF_011620715.1 Microbacterium sp.
TGGAAAGCGTGTTGAGTGAAAGCTCTCAGGGGTTCGAATCCCCTATCCTCCGCTCAGGCTCGTGCCAGGGAGCACCGGGTGTGCACGATCAACTGCGGACGGACAGCGTGGATAGGCGGCGCGGGCGCTAAAGTTTCCCAGTGAGCATCCGGCGTCGGTCACGGACCGAGCGGGCGCGTCCGCTACGGGCCCGTTTTCGACTTCATCCGGCCCAGGCTGTGGCCGGCGGTTTCGGGCTCGCGATTGTGGTGGGCACGGCGATGCTGATGCTCCCGGTCTCGAAGTCGGGTCCCGGCGGTGCCACCTTCGTGCAGGCACTGTTCACCTCCACGAGTGCGGTGTGTGTGACAGGACTGACGGTGGTGGACACCCCGACATTCTGGTCGCCGTTCGGTCAGGTCGTGATTCTGCTTCTGATCCAGATCGGCGGACTCGGAATCATGATCTTCGCGGCTCTGGTCGGCCTTGTTCTCGCGAGGAAATTCACCGTGCGCTCACGGCTCAATACGGCCGCCGAGGCGAAATCAGTGGGCCTCGACGATATCCGGGGCGTAGCACGCGGCATCGTCCTGACTTCGCTCATCGTCGAAGCGGTGACGTTCGGGATGCTGTTCGTCCGCTTCCTGGCGGGATACGGGTACTCATTGGGCGAGGCATCGTGGTTCGCACTCTTCCACGCAGTCTCCTCGTTCAACAACGCGGGCTTCGCCCTCTACAGCGACAGCTTAATGGGGTTCGTCAACGATCCGTTCATCTGTCTGCCCATCGCTGGGGCGATCATCGTCGGCGGGTTGGGATTTCCCGTTCTGCTCCAGCTACGCAAGGAGTTCCGCCGCCCCCTGCACTGGTCGATGAATACCAAGATCGTGTTGTGGGCGACGGTCGTGCTTCTGACCGCCGGGACCGCATACATCACCCTGCTCGAGTGGAACAATCCGGCCACGTTCGGCGCACTGGATCCTTGGTCTCGGGTCCTGGCAGGATTCTTCCAGTCGGTCCAGACGCGCACCGCGGGATTCAATTCTGTCGATATCGGCGCGATGCACGATGAAACGTGGCTGGGCATGGAGGTATTGATGTTCATCGGCGGCGGACCTGCGGGCACTGCCGGCGGCATCAAGGTCACCACTTTCGCCGTGCTGTTCTTCATCATGATGACCGAGCTTCGCGGTGAGGGGGCCGTGAACATCTTCGGCAAGCGACTCTCCCGTGCGGTGCACCGTCAGGCGATCACGGTGGTGCTCATCGCATTGGCTGCGGTGGTCTTCGGAGCGGGACTGATCATGTTCCTCACCGGTGAAGAGCTGGACCACGCGCTTTTCGAAACCGTCTCGGCTTTCGCGACGGTCGGCCTGTCGACAGGCATCACGGCGAACCTGTCCGAACCGGCACAGATCGTCGTCGTGGCGCTGATGTTCCTCGGACGGATCGGTCCGCTGACGCTGGGTTCAGCGATCGCCCTGCGGGAGCGGCGCATCCTTTACGAGTTCCCGAAAGAGAGGCCGGCAATTGGCTAAGTTCTCATTCTTCTCCGGCGACACCTCACGTCGCATCGCCGAGGCAGACTCCGTCGCCGTCATCGGATTGGGCAGATTCGGCAGCGCGCTGGCGCTGGAACTCATGCGCGCGGGCACGGAGGTACTCGGAATAGACCTGGATGAAGAGCTCGTTCAATCGCTGAACGGAGAACTCACCCAGGTCGTCCGCGCGGACTCGACAAGGGTCGAAGTGCTGAGCCAGCTCGCGATCGATGAGTTCGACCGGGTGGTCGTCGCGATCGGCGGCGACATCTCCGCGTCCATCCTCACCTGCTCGGTGCTGCTGAGCATGAAGATCCCCATCATTTGGGCGAAGGCCGTCGATGACCGACACGGCCAGATTCTCGAGCAGCTCGGGGTCCATCACGTCATCTACCCCGAGAAGGACATGGGCCGCCGCGTCGCGCACCTCGTTCGCGGCGCTGCACTCGACTACATCGAAGTCGCGCCCGGCTACGCCCTCGTCAAGGCCCCTGCTCCGGAGCGGATCCAGGGTGTCGCCCTGGGTGAGACCAACATCCGCCGAAGCCATCGGATCACCATCGCCGCCTACCAGCACGCGGATCAGGCGTGGACGAACGCGGACTACAACACCGTTCTCGACGCGGGCGACACGATCCTCGTGGTGGGTCGCACGAAGGACGCCGAGGCGTTCGCGCAACTGCGCTGAACGGGCCTGCCGCGGACCAAACAGAACGGGTTACCCGCAGCTCAGAAAGTGAGAATCCGAATCCCCTATCCTCTCCCACACGACCTCATCCTCGCCGCGGCGATGCCGGATCTTCGACGCGGCGAGGCCGGCTGATCACGCCACGACCACCCGGTGAGGGCGTTGCCGTTCCAGGACGAAAGCCGACGGCCCGGCTCAGCCACCGCAAGTGCCTGAAAGGCGCAAGCCTGGTCGTTGTCGGGCGGGACGAAGGTCCCGATGGGCCACTCGGCGAGAGGGTACTGTCCAAACCAGATGGCCCGGCGAAGCCCGCCTCGGTTGTCGCAGTCGCGGGTTTCGACCACGTCGCGACCCGGACTCTGAGCAGGGCAAGGAGCGAACATGGAACCGCTGAGTCGGCGAGGCGTCCTGATCCTCGGTGCAACGGGTGCGGCCGTAGCTGTCGGTGGCGGGCTCGTTCTGTGGAGTCAGCTGCAGGGAGCACCGGTCAGCCCGGCGCCCACGGCAAGCCCGCCCGCAGAGCCACCCCCGGCATCCGAATCGACGGGAACCCTTCGTGAGCCGGAAGTTCTCTCCAGCTCAGGGGGCCTCCTCGAACTCACCCTCACCGCGGCGATGACCGACGTCACGATAGCCGGAGCACAGGTTCGCGCGCTGACCTACAACGGCAGCCTGCCAGGCCCGACGCTCAGGGTGCGTCCCGGCGATCGGATCGCGCTCACCGTCCGCAACGAGCTGGGCTCCGAGACGAACATTCACACTCACGGTCTCGTCGTCTCGCCCGAGGGCAACAGCGACAACGTGTTCGTGATGATCGCGCCGGGCGACAGCTTCGACTACGAATACCAGCTCGGTCTCGACCACCCATCGGGTGTGTTCTGGTACCACCCGCATCACCACGGCCATGTCGCCGAGCAGCTGTTCGCCGGCCTGTACGGCGCGATCATCGTCGAAGGCGACCCGATTGTCGAGTCGACTCGGGAACGGCTCCTGGTGATCTCCGACATCGCTTTCGATGCCGATGGGAACGTGCGCGCGGCATCGCAGATGGACCGGATGCTGGGACGCGAAGGTGACATCGTCATGGTCAACGGCCAAACCGGTGGCACGCTGATCGCGCAGCCCGGAGCCGTGGAGCGCTGGCGGATCGTCAATGCCTGCAGTTCGCGCTTCCTGCGCCTGCGATTGGACGGTCAGAAGCTTCAGCTGCTCGGCATCGATTCCGGCCAGTATGCAGAGCCCGTGGACGTTCAGGAGGTGGAGCTCCTGCCCGGCAACCGGGCAGACCTCCTGGTGACCCCGGTTGCCGGGACCTCCGTGCTTCGGACTCTTCCTGTCGACCGAGGCGGAATGGGCGGGGCAGGAGGAATGGGCGGGGCCGGAGGACCGAGCAGTGCGACCACGGGTGCTGACCTGGCCACATTCGCGGTGAGCGGAGCTCCCGCATCCAGCACCGCTGCGATCGCGCCGCTGCCCCCCAAACGAGATCTTCGGCTCGAGCCGATGACCAGCCGCCGCACCCTGACGCTCGCGATGGGCGGCGGCATGGGCATGGGGGGAATGGCGTTCACGATCGACGGCAAGCAGTTCGACGAGGGCCGCATCGACACCGAGATCGAGTATGACGCGCTCGAGGAGTGGACACTGGTCAACACCAGCACGATGGATCACCCCTTCCATCTGCACGTCTGGCCCATGCAGCTCGTCGAGGTCGCCGGCGTCGGCATCGCCCCCACGGACTACCGCGATGTCGTACCCGTCCCCGCCGGCGCCAGCACCGTGGTTCGGATCGCCTTCTCAGGTCTGAAGGGCAAGACCGTCTACCACTGCCACATCCTCGATCACGAAGACCTCGGAATGATGGGCGTCATCAACACGGCGTGATCATGCGTCCGGCCGCGATGGCCCCGGTGCTCCCGAGTGATCGTCGAGGGCACCGTGCACCTGTGCAGGCGTCGGCTCCCGTCCTTCTTGGTAGACGGAGGTCTCGGGTTCGGGGTGCCGTCGGCTTTGCACCACAATCAGTGCGATGCCCAGACCGATGGCGACGAACGAGGCCCACACATTCGCGGGAATCCCGAGG
>NZ_WOYP01000068.1 GCF_011620715.1 Microbacterium sp.
CGGCGCCGACCATGACCGGGAGCCGAGCGACCCCGATGCCGCCGGGTAGGCTGAACAGGTGAGCATGGAGATCGAGATCGGTCGCGCGAAGCGTGCGCGTCGCGCCTACACGTTCGACGACATCGCTGTCGTGCCGTCTCGGCGCACCCGCAATCCCGAGGACGTCTCGACCGCCTGGACGATCGACGCCTTCCCGTTCGCGATTCCCGTGCTCGGCGCCCCGATGGACTCGGTCGTGAGTCCCCGGACGGCGATCATGCTGGGACAGCTCGGCGGCCTGGGCGTGCTGGATCTCGAGGGCCTGTGGACCCGCTACGACGACCCGGAGCCCTACCTGGCCGAGATCGCCGCACTCGATGACGCGATGGCGACGCAGCGGATGCAGGAGCTCTACGCCGAGCCGATCAAGCCCGAGCTCGTGCGCGATCGCCTCGCCGAGATCCGCGCCGGCGGGGTCACCGTCGCCGGCGCTCTCACGCCGCAGCGCACGCAGCAGCTGTACGAGACGGTCGTCGCGGCCGGCGTCGACCTGTTCGTGATCCGCGGCACCACGGTCTCAGCCGAGCACGTCTCGTCGGTGGACCAGCCGCTGAACCTCAAGAAGTTCATCTACGACCTCGACGTCCCGGTCATCGTCGGGGGCGCGTCCACCTACACGGCCGCACTGCACCTGATGCGCACCGGTGCGGCGGGTGTGCTCGTCGGCTTCGGCGGGGGAGCGGCGTCGACCACGCGCGCCACGCTCGGCATCCACGCCCCGATGGCCACCGCCGTGTCGGATGTCGCCGGCGCTCGGCGCGACTACCTCGACGAGTCGGGCGGACGCTATGTGCACGTGATCGCTGACGGCGGCGTGGGCACCTCGGGCGACATCGTCAAGGCGCTGGCGATGGGCGCGGATGCCGTCATGCTCGGCGTCGCGCTCTCCCGCGCGACCGATGCCCCCGGTCGCGGCTACCACTGGGGCCCGGAGTCGCACCACCCGAAGCTGCCCCGCGGCCACCGCGTCAGCGTCGAGCAGGTCACGACCCTCGAGTCGGTGCTGTACGGGCCGGCCCCCGTCGCCGACGGCACGGCGAACCTCATCGGCGCGCTCAAGAAATCCATGGCCACAACCGGGTACTCCGACCTCAAGGAGTTCCAGCGGGTCGATGTCGTGGTCGCACCGTACAGCGCGGGATGAGCTCTTCCAACCCCGTCCCTCTCGACGCGCTGCCGGAGGTCTTCCCCCCCACACTGCGCGAGGTCATGCTGCGGCCGCGGTGGATCGCGCTGCTCGCGCTGTGCCTGGTCGTGGCGGGGGTCTTCGCCTGGCTCGGACAGTGGCAGCTCGGCCGTGCGATCGACACCGATCCGACGCCGCCGGGTGCGACCGAGCAGGTGCAGCCGCTCGACGAGGTCGCCGCGCCGGGCGAGTACGTCGCCGAGCCGCTCGTCGGGCAGCGGGTCACCGTGAACGGCACGTGGGTGCCGGGCGACTTCATCGTGGTCTCGTCCCGCTTCAACGACGGCGTCGAGGGGTACTGGGTCACCGGGCAGCTGCGAGTCACGGACGACCAAGCCGCTCAGCCGACGTCGGTCGCCGTCGCGATCGGGTGGGCGGCCACGCAGGACGATGCGCTCGCTGCGATCGATCAGCTGAATCAGGATGCCGCGACCCCCGGTGCGGCCGACATCCCGCTCGCGATCACTGGGCGTCTCATCTCGGACGAGGGCCCGGTGCTCCCGCCGAAGACCGGCGATCCGCTGACGCTGACCCGCATGTCGCCGGCCGCGCTGCTCTCGCGATGGCACGACATCGAGGGTCTCGACGTGTATCGGGCCTATGTGGCTTCGGAGGCGCCCCAGGGGTCGCTCGACCCGATCTCCTCACCCGCCCCCGCAGAGAGCTCCCCGGTGAACTGGCTCAACATCTTCTATGCGATCGAGTGGGCGATCTTCGCCGGCTTCGCCTTCTACCTCTGGTACCGTCTCGCACGCGACGCCTGGGAGCGCGAGCTCGAAGAGTTCGAAGAGGCCGAGGCCGCGGCATCCTGACCCTCCGCCGGGCGGCGGATGTCCCCGGTAGACTGGTCGCATGTCGCCGGCCCCGAAACTCGCCTCGTTCCCGGCTATCCGCGGGGCGCTGAGGTTCTACCAGGTCTGCTCGGTCGTCACAGGCACGATGCTGCTGCTGCTGTGCGCCGAGATGGTCGTGAAGTACGCGTTCGGGTATGAGCTGTTCCTCGGCGGCTCGGGCGGCTTCCTGTGGTTCGCGCCGGTGGTCGAGGGCCCGAACGGGCACGAATCGACCGGCGACGGCCTGAACCTCTCGCTCGGCATCCTCGTCACGCACGGCTGGTTCTACGTCGTCTACCTGTTCGCGTGCTTCCGCGTGTGGAGCCTGATGCGCTGGCCGTTCCTGCGCTTCCTGCTGCTCGCGCTGGGCGGCATCATCCCGTTCCTGTCGTTCTTCCTCGAGGTGCGCGTCGCCCGCGAAGTGCGCGCGTACCTGAAGACCCGCGAAGACGTCGAACTTCACTCCCGCCCCGAGCACTCGTCTTTGACCCAGGCCGTCCCCGCGGAGAACGAGCGTTGACGCAGCACCCGCTGACTGCGCAGACCGAGACGAGTCAGCGGCCCGTGCTGGTCGTCGATTTCGGAGCGCAGTACGCCCAGCTCATCGCGCGCCGCGTCCGCGAGGCCGGCGTCTACAGCGAGATCGTGCCGCACACCGCCACCGCCGCCGAGATCGCTGCGAAGAATCCGGTCGGGCTGATCCTCTCCGGCGGTCCGTCGTCGGTGTACGAGCCCGGTGCGCCGGGGCTCGATCCCGGCGTCTTCGACCTCGGCGTGCCGACGCTCGGCATCTGCTACGGCTTCCAGGTGATGGCGCAGGCGCTCGGCGGCGAGGTCGCCAACACCGGTCTGCGTGAATACGGAGCGACGGATGCCGCCCTGGTGGGTGACGGCGGGATCCTGCTGGCCGGCCAGCCGGCCGCGCAGAACGTGTGGATGAGCCACGGCGACCAGGTCTCGAAGGCCCCTTCCGGGTTCGAGGTTCTGGCCTCGACTTCGGTCACGCCGGTCGCCGCGTTCGGCAGCGACGAGCGGCGCATGTACGGAGTGCAGTGGCACCCCGAGGTCAAGCACACCGACTTCGGGCAGCGTGTGATCGAGAACTTCCTGCATCAGGCGGCGGGCCTTCCGGCCGACTGGAACAGCGGCAACGTCATCGCCGAGCAGGTCGCCCGCATCCGCGAGCAGGTCGGCGCCGGCCGCGTGATCTGCGGGCTGTCGGGCGGAGTCGACTCCGCCGTGGCCGCCGCGATCGTGCACGAAGCGGTCGGCGACCAGCTGGTGTGCATCTTCGTGGACCACGGCCTGCTGCGCAAGGGCGAGCGCGAGCAGGTCGAGCAGGACTACGTCGCCTCCACGGGTGTGCGCCTGGTCACGATCGACGCGCGCGAGCAGTTCCTTTCCGCGTTGGCCGGTGTGTCCGATCCGGAGCAGAAGCGCAAGATCATCGGGCGCGAGTTCATCCGCTCGTTCGAGGCGGCCGAGAAGGCGCTCGTCGAGGAGGCGGCCGCCGACGGAGAGCCGATCCGCTTCCTCGTGCAGGGCACCCTGTATCCCGACGTCGTCGAATCCGGCGGCGGCACCGGCACCGCGAACATCAAGTCGCACCACAACGTCGGCGGCCTGCCCGAAGACCTGCAGTTCGAGCTCGTCGAGCCCCTCCGCACCCTGTTCAAGGACGAGGTCCGTGCGATCGGCCGCGAACTCGGCCTGCCCGAGGTGATCGTCGGACGCCAGCCGTTTCCGGGGCCCGGGCTCGGCATCCGGATCGTCGGTGAGGTCACCGCTGACCGGCTCGAGATTCTGCGCGATGCCGACGCGATCGCTCGCGAGGAGCTGACCCGCGCCGGTCTCGACGGCGAGATCTGGCAGTGCCCGGTCGTGCTGCTGGCCGATGTGCGCTCGGTCGGCGTGCAGGGCGATGGTCGCACCTACGGCCACCCGATCGTGCTGCGCCCGGTCTCGTCGGAAGACGCGATGACCGCCGACTGGACACGCCTGCCGTACGACGTGCTCGCCCGCATCTCGAACCGCATCACGAACGAGGTGCGCGAGGTCAACCGCGTGGTGCTCGACGTGACGAGCAAACCGCCGGGCACGATCGAGTGGGAGTGATCCGGTAGGTCGCCCGCGAGAAGGTGCGCTGCGTG